>JBARUV010000159.1:0-19331 GCA_049645905.1 Sulfitobacter sp. | reverse complement strand
GCCGGCACAGGAAAGCCGGGATTTGCAGGATATCGACAACGTCGCCTGCTAGTGCGCATTGCGCTTCGGTATGGACGTCGGTCAGCACCGGCACGTCATTCGCGCGGCCAACAGATTGCAGCACTTTTAGGCCTTCGTCGATCCCAAGACCGCGCTTGCCGGAGAGCGACGTGCGGTTGGCTTTGTCATAGCTGGCTTTGAAAACATATTGCGCACCCGCAGCGGCGCAGGCCTCTTTCATGGTTCCTGCGATCATCTGTGCGTGGTCTTCTGATTCCAGCTGGCACGGGCCTGCGATCACGGTCAGGGGACGGTCATTGCCGATCAATAGATCGCGCACGCGCACTTGGGTCATGAGGTTACCTGTTCTCTGAGGATGGATGCTGTGAGTGACAACATCAGATAAATGCCTGCAAAAATGAGGAATGCAAGGACTGTGTTCTCGAATTTGCGCGGATAGGTCGGCTCTTCGGGGGCGACGGGGCGCACGGCGACGGTCAGGTAGCGTACCTGACGGTTGGCTTCGGTGCGGGCGCCGTCCATGGCGGTTTGTGCGGCTTGCAAGACCATATCGGCGGCCGCCAGATCGGCCTGTGCCAATTGCAGTTCCACCGCCTTTTGCGCCAGTGAATTTTCGCCCTGCGTGGCGGAGTTCAGGCGCAGGTTCATCTTGTTCAACTGGTCTTCAAGGCGGCGCACATCGCCGCGGGCGCCATCAACCTTGGCCCTGTTGGGTCTCGTGTTGTCCAACAAGGCGGCCAATGCCAGTTGCTTTTCGATCAGCAACCCCTCGTAGGTAGTGATTTGGGCGCGGATTGCGACGATCTCGGCTTGGGGGTCCACACCGTTCCTGACCTGCAGCTTGATCAGATTTTCCTGCACCTCGCGCCTTTTGGCCATCGCCTGTTCAAAACCGCTCGCGGCATCGCGCATGCCATCTTCACGCTTTTGACGCGACAGGTTATTCACCCGTTCTTCAGCGTATTCGATCAGGCTTCTGGAAAAGGTGGCGGACAGTTCGGGATCGGCGGCGATCACTTCCATACGGATCACCCCTTCGGTAGGGTCAAAACCGATTTTGACGTTCTTTTTGTAGATTTTATAGGCTTCTTCGTTGGTAGGGTCGGATTCAAGCCGCTGGATCGGATCAATCGAAGGATCGGCAAAATGGCCCTTGAAATTGGCGTCTGCATCAAGCCGAAGCATGGCGTCCTTGGATTGCAGATAGGCTTGTGTGGCGATGCTGTCTTGTCCTGTCGCGAATTGTGTCGGAAGCAGGCCGCCAAAAGGGCTCGCACCGCCGCCGCCTTCGCTCTGGATGATCAGGAATTGGCTGTTGGTGGCGTACATCGGGGTTGCCACCTTGTAGAAATAATATCCGGCGGCAATCGTCGGGATCAGCACAAAGAAAGCGAGCCGGACCAAAAGCAGGCCCAGCTTTTTGCGCCGGCGCCGTGTGATATCGCGCTGAATATCCGAGATTTCGCGCTGGCGGCGCTCGGAGGGGCTAACGTCGGTCGAGGGGAGCTGCACACGTCCATCGGATGGCACGGTCTGGGGAAGCTGGACGCGGCCCTGCTCGGCAGGCTGTGAGGCGCGGGTATCTCCCGGACTGCCCGCCCGCGCTGCGCCCGCCTGCGGCACGACGAGTTCCAGCATGTTGGAGCGTTGGAAAGGGTCAATCCCCTTGGTCCGCAGCAGACGCACCGCGTCAAAGTCGGAGGTGGGGGCAAGCCCGTATTTCTGTGCGACACGGCGTGCCATACGCAGCTGGCGTCCGGTCAGCCCCTCGCGGCGGATGGAATCCATATCCAGTTCACTGTTCACTTCGCGTGGCGATGAAACCTCGCCTTCCGGGACCGGTCTATGGGTCGCTTGCGGTGCGGGAACAGGGCGCGGGCCAACCGGCGGAGCCTCCGGTGATGGTTTGCTCGCCGAGACGCTTGATGTGGCCGTGGAGGACGGCGTTGTGCTCCGCTTGATGCGAAACTTTCTAGCTTTGGGTTTCGTAGTCATAAAGCTGTTTAGCCTCTTCCAGAGAGTCGAACATGTGCAACTGGCCATCCAGCAGGACAGCGGCCGTACGCGCGAATTTTTCCAGCGTTGCGGCCTGATGTGACACAATGATGATCGTGGTGGTGCGCAGGCGTTCCTGCAGGATATCGCCAGCCTTGCGATTGAATTCCACGTCTGTTGTGGCGGGCATCCCTTCGTCGATCAGGTACATGTCAAAATCGAGTGCCAGCATCAGCGCAAAGGAAAACCGCGCGCGCATACCAGCCGAATAGGTGCCCAGTGGCTGGTCAAAGTATTCGCCCAGACCACACAGCCAGCGGCAGAAGCTTTCGACATAATCGGGGTCGAGTCCGTACAGCCGCGCAATGTAGCGTGCGTTTTCCATCGCCGACACCTTGGTAACAACACCGCCCATGAACCCCAGAGGGAAGGAGATATTGCAGCCCCGCCTGATTTCGCCTTCGTCCGGCTTTTCCAGCCCGGCCATCATGTTGATCAGTGTCGTTTTACCGGTGCCATTGGGCGCCAGAATGCCCAGAGATTTACCCAGCTCCACACGAAAACTGACCCGGTCAAGGATCACCTTGTGCTGGGATCCGGTCCAGAAGGACTTGGATACATTCTCAAATTCCAGCATGACCTGCTCCGGTTGCTGCGCACGACGCGTCTGTTCCCCCTTTGGCAGAGGTGTGGTGACGGTCTATTCACCGACTTGGACCATATTATGTCGGAATCGGAAACAAATGTACAATGGCGGTTTGTCGATAACGGGGAGTTTCCACGCCCCAAAGCAAGGCAATAGGGCGGTTTGTGCCTTCGCAGTGCGCCGGGGCTCGCTTTGATCCTGATAAAATGGCAGGACGCGGCCGTCAGGATCGGCAATTGTTGCGGCCCATTTCAACATCGTCCTGCGGAACGGTGGTGACAATATCCTCTGCCGCATCTGCCCGACCGCCCAGACGGTGGCAACAGCGCGCGAGGTCAGGCAATGACCTGCCACGCCATACCTGCAATCACAGCCCCCAGCAGGGCAAATCCGAGATAGGCCGCGAAAACCCGTGGCTTGACCAAGGCCCAGACCGCGATCGCTGCCGGAATACAGCTGACCCCGCCTGCAATGACAAAGGACATTGCAGCACCCTGCGTCATGCCCTGCGCCAGCAGCGCGTCCACCAGAGGCACGGCGGCGTAGCCATTCAGGTAAGCCGGTGCGCCCACCAGCGCGCCCAGAAAGATTGGCGTCAGGCCTTGTCCACCCAGCACACCGGCAATCCACTCGGCGGGTACATAATGCAGCATCAGTGCTTCGATCACATAGGCAAGTGTCAGCCATTTGATCAGGAACATCGCGTTCTCAATCGCTGTATCACGGAAAGTCGCGCGGCGTTCGGTCACGTTCCAGAACTTCCAGACGGGTGCGCCAGAGAATGGTTTTTGTACGCCACAACAGCCCCCTACGGCGGGACGTTCGCGCAATGGATTAACAAAAACGGGCGTGCGCGCGGCGAGCATCACGCCAAAGCCACCCATCATGCCAAGGCCGACTGCCGCTACTGTCTTTGCGACTGCAAATTCCCAGCCCAGCGTACCCGACGTGATTGCAAACATCGCCGGATCCATCAGCGGAGAGGCAAGCCAGAACGCCATCACTGCGCCCAGCGGTGCGCCGACAGCCAACAAGGCCGCGATAAACGGGATCACCTCGCACGAACAGAACGGCGACAACCCGCCCAATAACGCGGCCATAACGATCATTCGCGCGGGATTGCCCTCGAAGGCGCGCGCCAGCAATGTCTCGGCACCGCTGGCCTTGAGGTAGGCCACCGCCAGTACCGCAAATGCGATGAACGGGGCGGTGCCTGCCAGTGCCTTGAGCGCGAAGGTCACGGTGGGTACAAACTGTGGCCAGTCAAGTGCAGCAACCAGAACCAGCAACAATGCAGTGATGCCCCATGCGCCGATTTTCCATCGTGCAGGCGTGCCGTGGGAATGGGTTGTGTCAGCCATGGGTGTGATCCTTGCAGGGTGTGCCAGCATCGGCACAACATTCAGTCAGCAGAAAGTTCGACAGGGCTTCAACCTCGCCAAAGGCAACGGCTGCGCAAATTATGCTGCGGCCCTGACGTTGCTGTGCCACCAGTCCGGCGGCCGCCAGCACCTTGAGGTGATGCGTCAAGGTCGATCCGGTGACGCCGGTGCGCGCGCCCAGATCACCGATGCTGACCCCGTCAGGCCCGGCACGGACCAGAGCGCGCAGAACGGTCAGTCGTTGCTCGGATCCGAGGGCGGCAAAACCGGCAGCGGCGCGGGTGAGGGGTGCGGTATCGGGTGATTCTATTTCCATATTTCTAGAGATATAGAATTGATAAAGATTCGCAAGAATTATTTCGACAATCTTCGAAATGATACAGCGCTACTTGGCTTGGCAGCGCAAAGCCTTATGTTTCGGGCTATGCCCGACCTTCATAATGACCTTGCTGCCTGTACCCTGTGTGCGCACCGGTTTGCGGCCACCGCCAGCGCCCATGCGCCGCGACCGGTTGTCTGGTTCGCTCCCGGCGCGCGGCTGCTGATTTCGGGGCAGGCGCCGGGGATGCGCGTGCATCTGTCCGGCAGACCTTTCAATGATCTTTCTGGCGACCGGTTGCGCGACTGGCTGGGCCTTGATCGTGACGCATTCTATGACCGCAGCAGGGTCGCGATCGTGCCGATGGCCTTCTGTTTTCCGGGATATAATGCCAAGGGCAGCGACCTGCCGCCGCCGCCGATCTGCGCAAAGACATGGCGCGACGCAGCGCTTGAGACACTGCCCGATGTGCGCCTTAAAGTCCTTATCGGCGGACATGCGATGAAATACCATCTGCCCGGGTTCACCACGGTTACACAAGCTGTCATGGATTGGCAAAATCACCCCGACGACGTCTTTGCCTTGCCTCATCCGTCATGGCGCAATACCGGATGGTTAAAGAAAAACCCGTGGTTTGCGCGCGACGTGCTGCCTCGACTTAAGGCGGCTGTGGCCGAGGTGATGAATGACTGACCTAACCCCGCTGGATACCGCGCACGCTGCCATGATGGTGGCGCCTGATGACGATACGGCGCGCTTGCGCTTTTTCGAACGCATCGCAGATGTGGAATTGTTCTTGCTGCTGGACGCTGAACCCCAAGGCGATCAGATTTCCCCGGTACTCCTCCAAGAAAGCTATGTCATTGCCTTTGATCGTGCCGCGCGCCTTGCCAGCTATGTCGGTCAACCTGCGCCCTCTGTGGCGCTGTCGGGACGTGCAATTGCAAGTATGCTGGAGGGCCAGGCACTTGGTATGGCGATTAATCCCCCCGTAGCACCCTCTGATATTTTGCTGCCCGCCGACGCGCTGGATTGGCTGCGCACAACGCTGGCCCATACCCCCGATCAGGTTGAGGCGCGGATATCTCAGGTGTTGCCGCCAAAAGGGCTGCCCGAGACCCTGATCGCTGCCATTGATGCCAAACTTGCGACCGCGACCGGCATGGCTGCAGGCGCATTTCTTGTGGGGGTCGAGTATACGGGCGGCGGGCGTGGGCATCTGTTGGGTTTCGTCGGGGCCATCCCCCGTGCGCAGGATGCACTGGTGCGTGCCGCGTCCGAGGCGTTGACTTTTTCCGGGGTCGAGGCGGGTGCAATGGACGTGGGGTTCTTTGGCCCGAACGATCCGGTGGTTGAGAAACTGGCGAAAGTGGGTCTGCGGTTTGATCTGCCGCAAGGAGAGGGGCTGCAGAACACGCCGCGTATGCCACCCGGCAGTGACCCGTCCAAACCGCCGATCCTGAAATGAACGCTGCTATTGCTTTTTATGGTCATGTTACGCCGCGCTCACAACGCTGAGAGGTCACGGGGCCGTGTGATGCAAAATAACGAACATCCTTTTAAAAACGACTGAACATCAAGCCACAAAGGATATTCAGATGAATTGTATCAAGCTGACAATTGCTGCCGCCGCAACCGCCCTGACATTTTCGGGCGCGGCGTTTGCGGGCGATCAATACGTAGATGGCACAGGTTTTGCCGCGTCGGGCTATGATGTGGTCGCCTATTTCGATCTGCCACAGGTTGAAGTTGGCCAGTCCCAAGCTGCTGGCGTGCCTGGAAACGCCTCCATCACAGCTGAATATAATGGGGCTACCTTCGCGTTCTCGTCAGAGGAAAATAAGGCCAAATTCGAAGCCAATCCATCGCAGTTTGCGCCGCAATATGACGGCCACTGTGCTTACGGCGTTTCCAAAGGCGGCAAGGTGCCCGGCAACCCCAATCTATGGCGAGTTGTGGACGGCAAACTCTACCTGAACATCACCAGAAATGTTGTGGGTTTCTGGGAGGAAGATATTCCGGGCAACATCACATTGGCCCAGAACAACTGGGTCGAGATCGAGCCCGCTGCGGCATCTGATCGCGCGATCCCGGAATTTACATCGACGGCACCTCTCAACTGACCAATTCATCCGGTTTCTCTCAGCCGGAACGGCCAAAGGGCCCGTCACGCAGGGCGCGGCGGGCATTTGTGCTGGGAGCAGCGGCCTTGTTGCTTGGTGGAGCGTTTGTAGCGGGGCATTGGTTCAACGTTGCTGCGCGCACCGACGAAGGTGCATTAAGCGTCGTTGAGGCCCATGTGCAGGCAGGCAAAGGGCTGATCACTCTGGTCGATATCCGCAGGCCTGATGAATGGGCGCGCACGGGCGTGCCCGAAGGGGGCGTTGCGCTGGATATGCGGCGCGCGGATTTCACCGAAGCGCTTCTCACGGTCGTGGGCAATAATCTGGACGCCCCGATCGCATTGATCTGCGCGCGGGGCGTTCGCTCGCGCGGGCTGGCAGCGCGGTTGCGCAAGGCGGGGTTCACCAATATTCTCGACGTGCCGGAAGGGATGTCGGGGTCGGGTGCGGGCCCCGGATGGGTCAAAAGCGGGCTGCCGGTTGTACGACCGGGTTAGGATCATTCTGCCGGGATATCCTGCGGGGTCAGCAATTGTCCTTTCATCACTGCCCGTTCAGCACGCGCACGGGTGACAATGCCCGGTTCGCGCAGGGTGTGCGGGCTGTCCATACGCATCCCTTGGGGGGCGCGTTGCGCGATGTTGAGGGACGACAGCGCTGAGAGCGGAACGGCGAGGACCAGGCTGATCACGATTGGCAGCAACCAAAGCGAAATCAGACCCGCGACCAGTCCTGATAACAACAGCAGACCCAATAGTGTTTCGACCCAGTGGAATTTGACCAGCGTGGCAATCGGAAAGCCCTGCGCGCTGCGGCTTTGGGGTGACCATGGTTCTGAACCGGTGAAAATGGCGCGCAGCACTGCTCTGGTCTGCTGGATCATCAGGATGGGTGCATAGGCGATCGATAGAACCACCTCGGACAAAAAGGCGGTAAAGAAGGCTTTGCGCCCACCGAAAACCCGCGTGGCTTTTGGGGTTGCTGCGATGATGCCAGCGCCCGCAATTTTCGGGGTCAGCAGCATCGCATACATGATGACCAAGAAAACGGCAGAATCGATATGGCTCATCGCGGGGGGCCAGTCGGGGAAAAAGGGGTTCGCCTCGTTAAAATAGCGGATCACGTTTGTTTCGGAATCCTTGCCCAGCAGGGACCAAAAGATGAGCAGGATGAACCACGCGGGCGACAGCAGATAGGCAACAGCGCCATGTAACAGATGAAACCGGCTGACCGGATGCAGCCCTGCAGTGCCCAACAGACGCAGGTGTTGCAGGTTACCCCGACACCAGCGGCGGTCGCGCAGGACATAGTCTATCAATGTGCCGGGGGTCTCTTCGTAGCTGCCCGACACCCGTGGCAGGAAACGCACACGCCATCCGGCACGGCGCAACAGCCCGGCCTCAACGAAATCATGGCTCAGGATCAGATCATCGTTTCCGACGTGGGGCAGGCCAGCACTGTCGGCAAAAGCCCGTGTGCGGATGATGGCGTTATGGCCCCAATAATTACCTTCGGAACGCGCCCACAAGGCCAACCCTTCGGCCAGCAGCCAACCATAGGCGATGTTGGAGAATTGTTGCAGGCGGGCAAACAACGTGTCCGCACCGATCAGCATCGGAAAGGTCTGGATCAGGCCAGCGTCGGGGTCATTGGACAATTCGCTCGCCAACCGTTCAATCGCGCGGCCGGTCATCAGGCTGTCAGCATCTAGTACCACCATAGCCTCAAAATCGGCGCCCCAACCGCTGATCCAATCGACCAGATTGCCGACTTTTTTGTCAGTATTTGCGGCGCGACGGCGGTAAAACACACGCAATCCTTCGGGTGCCTGCGTTTGCAGGTGGCGAAAGGCCTGCCATTCCTGCGCAGCAATCGCGTCATCACGGGTGTCGGACAACACGAACAGCGTGTAGCGGTGCGGTCCCTTTCGCCTATGCAGATCAGCCAGCATTGCAGCGGCATTGCCAAACACATCCCAAGGCACTTCGTTATAGACCGGCACCAGCAGCGCGACATCTATGCCGGCAACGTCATGGGCGGGCCTTGCATCTGCATTCGCGCGTGCAAGCAGTCCAGCCACTGCCACGCCGACCGTGCTGACCGATAGCGTGACCCAGACAAAGGAGGCACCGATCATACTGAGCAACGCCCATTCAAGGCCTGTCATACCATTGGTCGCGAGCCAGCCGTATAGCCCGTAGATCAGCAGGGCTGTCCCGACAATCGCGGGTCCAAAAACTGCCAGCCGCCACGCAAATGACCGGCGCGGAGTCGCGCCCTGCCTGCGCTTGGGGGCAAGCGCTAGGTCTTGCGCCAGCATCGACAAGGGCGCACGGGGCGGCATCGCTTGAATGAGCGGGCCGCTCGCGTTCATTTTTTGGTCCATCGGTACATCCACACTTCACTGAGGGGATCGCCCTGCAACCGCAATTGGGCGCGGAATTCTGCAGCCGTGGCGTCCCCAGCCTGAAAGGTGAACGCGAGTCGGGGCCCTTTGGTTTCAGGGTTGCGCTGCAAAATACCGGGGGTGACCGTTCCCGCGTTTGAACGCACGAGGATTTCAACCTCGCTTAGATCATCAGGCACCTGCGCGCTGTGGGCAAAATCAATCACCACGATTTCGCCGCCTTCGGGGCGTCCCCCCATCGCCGTGTTGAGCACTTTGACAGGGATCTGAGCCGTAGCGGCGACCGGATCAGCGCCCCAGTGCAGGGTATAGCTCATTTTATGGGCATCGCCGGGCTGCAGCAGGTTTTCGGGGCGCCAATACGCGACGATGTTATCGTAAACTTCAAGATCAGAGGGGATTTCCACCAGTGTGACCGCCCCTTGTCCCCAGCCTTCGCCGGGGGTGATCCAAACGGCGGGGCGGTTATGATACAGCGCCTCAAGATCGTTGTAATCGGAATACTTGCGCTTGCGTTGCAACAGTCCAAAGCCGCGCGGGTTGTTGTCGGTAAATGCGCTGATTTGCAGGCTGGTGGGGTTGTTCAGTGGGCGCCAGATCACCTCGCCTGCGCCATTGTGCATCAGCAAACCGTCGCTGTCATGGACGGCGGGGCGGAAATCAGAGAACCGCTGGCGCATGGTGTCATCAAACAGGAACATCGAGGTCAGCGGGGCAATGCCGATGTTGGTCATTTCCGTGCGCGCAAAGATCTGCGCGCTGACTTTCATCTCAAGGACATTACCATGGGTGATTTCGAACCGGTACGCGCCCGTGACCGAGGGGCTGTCGAGCAGGGCGTGCAACACTTGGGTGGGATTGCCGGACACCGGTGCCTCAAGCCAAAATGCGGTGAAGTCGGGAAATTCTTCGCCAACCGCGTCCCCGGTATTGAGCGCAAGGCCGCGCGCGGACAAACCGTAGGTCTCGCCGGTGCCGATGCCGCGAAAGTAGCTGGCCCCCTGAAACACCGCGTATTCCTGGAAGATGCCGTTTTTTTCAATCTCTGCACGCAGGCGCAGTCCGGAATAACCAAGAGTATCGTCTATTTCGACCTCGGGGAATTTGTCTGTGGTATCAAAGACGTTCATGTCAAAAAGGACGTGGCGCGCCATGCCGTCCTGCACCACGTTCAGCGTCACAGCCTGCGGGAAATAAAGACCGGGGGGAAAGACATCGACGCGCTGCGGTCGCTCGGTTCCTTCCCAAAGGGCGTTGCGCCCGTCAAACCAGATACTGCGATATTCGTCGTAGGACAGCTTGCGCCAGCTTTCAGGGATTTGCGGACGGGCCTCATAGGGCTGTGTGGCCATGATGCGGGCGCGTTCCGCAAGGATTTCAGCATCGAACGGCGTTGCCTCTTTACTCAGGCCAAGGCCCGGTTCTTCGGCCCAACCGGCGCTGGGAATTGCGGCCAAGGCGGCCAAAGCTTTGAGCACGTCGCGACGCAACATCAACCGGTCCTCCCGGCGCGCCATGGCTGGGTTTTGAACCAACCCGCACCATAGGCTGTTGCCACCAGAATTGCGGCACCCACAAGGTTGACCATGAGGGTTGTGATCGTACCGTGCCCCAGAACATCCATAGCAAACCCCATGATGCGCGCGATGAACATTGAGACAACGAACACCGCCAGGGATTGTTGCCCGACCTTGAGGATAACCGCCAACAGGTATTCCCAGACACGTGCCAGCGTACCTGTACCGGCTGTCAGCAACCGTGCGCCTTTGTCACCGGCCGCGACCCACGCCAGATAGGCCAGAGCAAGGAAATGGACATAGCGCAGAATACCAAAGTCGGATTTGTCGATCAGCGCCTCGTAGTCGTTGCGCCAGTCTTTGGCCCAGTCCAGCCCGAGTTCGCGCACACCGATATTGGACAACGGCACGTTCGCAATCACAATCAGCGCTGCCAGCACGATCAGCCAAGTGGCGACAGGCGGTTTTGGCAACCAGCCGCGCATAAAAGAAAAGCCGGTAAAGAAGATCAACTGCCAAGCAAACGGGTTAAAAAACCACTGACGATCGCTCCATGGTTCGGCAGGGAATTCAAGGTGATAGGCCCCCAAACCCAGTGACTGTAGCAAAGTGTCCTGCGCCATCAACCAAGTGATGATCACAAAGGCGGCCACCAGCCCCAAATTTAACCGTGACGGTTTGAGGCCAGCCAGCGCCATGACAACCGGCATCAGGCACAAGACCACCATATACATCGGCAGGATGTCGAAATAATTCGGCACATATCGCAGCGTCATAAAGCTGAGAAGGATGTTGGAGTTTTCCCATTGGTCGCTTTCGACAAAAACCATCCAGAGGTTCAGCTGGCCCCAGTAATTGCGCCCTGTGATCTCAAGGTCGGTGAGGTACACTGCCATCGCCAATGTGGCGAAAAACAGCCCCACGTGCGCCCAATAAACCTGCCATACGCGGTAACAGACCCGTGCCGTTCCCAAGAGCCATCCCGCGCGATCAAATGTGCTGCCAAAGGCGATGGCGCTGGCCATGCCGGAACAGAACACAAAAATCTCGGTAGCGTCGGAAAACCCCCAGCGGGCCGGTATCCACAAGGACAGGAAGTTGCCCGGTGTATGCGCCATCAGAATGATGAACATCGCGAGGCCGCGAAAGAAATCGAGCCGCAGATCGCGCCCACGGACCTTTGAGGTGTCGCCAAGGGCGCTCACCGGACGGGACGGAATTGCAGTTGCATCAGCAAGGGTCATGGTCGGTACAGAATCCGAATTGAATTATTGGGCGGGGATACGGCGTATGTCGTTCAGACGGGCAAACCGGGTAGCGGTAAATCGGTCCTCGTGGCCGGCGCGCAAGGAAAGACGCTCCAGCAGGATGGACTCAGTTGCGTCGAAATGGCCTGAGCGCAGGCCCGCGTCAATAGTCATACGTTCAAAGACGTCGCGCTGGGCGTGGCTGCCGCCGATACATTGCATACGCGGACGCGCCGCGGCCAGCTTGACGAACGCGGCGCTGTAGTGCCCTTGGGCAAAATCATTGAGCCCTGCAAGTGCTGTCACGCCGGGGTTGGTCACGCGGGCGGCCATGTCCCCCAGTTGCGTCGCGTCATGGGCAAAACGCATGGTCATTGCCACTTTGGCATCGGCCATGCCCGCACCCGCGAGGGCAAGTTGGTAATGAAGATCCGCGAACACCACGCAGCCGTCGTCGATGCGGTTTGCCGACAACGCGCCCAGTTCATCCCAACGGTCCGCTACGTTGACGCCCTCCAGCTCAAGGCGCATCAGGAGCGAGGTTGCATTGGCAATATCACGGTAATCGTCGGTCTTTTCGGCACGGATCTGGGTGTCATAAAGGGCTAAGGCCACGTCCAGTTCGCCGCGATCCAGATGCAGCAGCGCCTTGTGCCACCACACATGATAGCGGAAGTTGTTGGATTGATCCCAGGCTGCGGTGTTTTCTTCAATCAGGCGAATGCCTGCATCCGGTTCTGCGCGCATGTCATGGACATGAGCCACCGCGTGCAGCCCCCAGGCATCATCCGGTGCGTGGATCAGACCGGTGCGGCCCGTGTATTCGGCAGCGCCATAGTCGCCGGTTTCCTCCAGGGCAAAGGCGTGGCACCCCATCACGTATCCTCGCAACGGATGATCCTCTCCATGGGCAGAGAGCACCCGTTCGATCGAAGCCCGCATGCCTGTTATATCCCCAAGGACAAAGCGGATTGCATGGCTTACCTTGGCCGACAGCGTGTCCTGCGGATAGGTTTCGAGGACATGCTCCATCGCGGCAACTGCTCCGGTCGGGCTGTCGGCCAGCCAGCGGTCAAGGGCAATGATCCACCATTCCTCGCGTTGGGTGATCGGTCCTGCGGCGCGGGCCTTGTGGGCTGCGGTGCGCGCACCCTCTGCGATCTCCCACATTTCTGCGCGTCCCATCATCAGGGAAAAAAGGCCCTTAGCGGCAAATCCCATCGCGAAATCCGGCTCCGCGTCCAGCACGGCACCCAAGTGCAGAGGCGTCTTTGTGCCATGCGCCAGAAAGGCCCGGACCATGTCGTTCCAGCACACCAGAGCTGCGCCAGTCTTTAGCGAAAGCGGGGCGTTACAGATATCGCGCGTCATCACTCAAGCCTCTACGTCAGGTCAGATAGTACCGCAGTACCCGTATTCCGGGCACCGATGAACGCTGATATGGGGCGCTACACGCCAACGTGAAGGGGGTGACAGGATTCGTGAGCAAATGTGTCATTTCTTGCGCATTTGTCCTGTCGTTTGAGCGATTTTTCGCGCAATTACTGACAGATACGGGGGATTGTTACGGCTTATTCTCTGTGCGCCGACCCCATTTTTCAAGCACTTCCTCCGTATCCTGACCCATGTGTGGAGGGGCACGATCATACCGAACCGGAGTGGCCGAGAACTTTAGCGGGTTGCCCAGAAGGCGCAGAGCATCACCATCCGAACGCGGCATTTCCACCACTGCGCCGCGCGCCAGCGCCTGATCTGACCCCAGCGCCTCACCCACTGAATGGATCGGCCCGCAGGGCACTTTGACACCGCGCAAACGGGTCATAATCTCGTCACGGGGCAGGGCGCGCAGTGCAGGCGCGATCAACGGCATCAATGCCTCGCGGTGTTCGATCCGGCCCAGATTGGTGGTGAAACGCGCATCCGCCGCTACGGCGCTGATCTCCAGTGCATCGCAAAACCGCGTAAATTGGGCGTCATTTCCAACCGCGAGCAGTAAATGCCCGTCAGCACATTCAAAAGCATCATAGGGCACGATATTGGGGTGCGCATTACCGCGCCGTACGGGTTCCTGTCCGGACGTAAGAAAATTGGTGCCCTCGTTGATCAGCCATGCCATTTGCGCATCGACCAGCGACAGATCTATGTGCTGCCCTTGCCCCGTCGCGTCACGGTGACGCAAGGCGGCCAGAATACCGATGGTCGCGTACATGCCACACATCACATCCGCGATCCCGACGCCGACTTTGGTGGGCACGCCGTCCGGATCACCTGTCAGGGACATAATGCCCCCGTATCCCTGTGCCATGAGATCATATCCCGGCTGGCTGCGGTTCGGGCCGGTCTGGCCATAGCCAGAAATGGAGCAGTAGACGAGTGAAGGGTGCGCGCCCAACAGTGTCGCATGGTCCAACCCGTATTTGACCAGCCCGTCGGGTTTGAAATTCTCGATCACCACATCGGCGCGCGCAGCAAGATGGCGGATAACATCCTGTCCTTCCTGTGTGGCAATATCCACGGCGATGGAGCGTTTATTACGGTTCGCGGCCATGAAATACGCTGAAAGATCGGTTTTGTTGCCGTTCTTGTCGCGTGCGTAGTTTGGCCCCCAACCGCGCGTGTCATCGCCGCCTGTCTTTGGGTTTTCGATCTTGATGACCGTCGCCCCCAGATCGCCCAGCAGTTGGGTGCATGTCGGACCTGCCAGAATACGGCTGAGGTCGAGGACAAACAGCCCGTCGAGCGCGCCTTTAGATGCGGCCATCATAAGCCTCCCGTTCAATTAATGCTGCAATCACTGTAAAGGTATGCGCCGTTTGCGCATCCTGCAGCGCTTTGGTCAGTTCCGCACGGGTTTCTACCGTGACACCTGTGCCGCCGAATGCCGCGCCCATCGCCGCAAAATCATGACGCGCGAAATCGACCCCATGATTGGGGAGTTGGCGTTCCCGTTGCTTTTTTTCGATCAGGGCAAGCGAGGCATCTACAAAAACCACGATGATCGGGGAAAGTTTCAATTCCGTCGCTGTGGCCAATTCGCCGGCAACCATCAGAAATCCGGCATCGCCGGTAAAGGCGATCACGGGGCGGTCGGGAGAAGCCAGCTTTGCCCCGATTGCCATCGGAATTGCGCAGCCCATTGTGCACAGGGCCGAAGACTGCATCAGCTCGCGCGGGGCAAAACACTGCCACATCTGGCTGAGAATGATACGATGCGCGCCGCTGTCCACAGAAGCCAAAGTGTTACGCGGCATGACAGTGCGACAGGTGTCAATAATCGCAGCCGGGCCCCAGTCTTCGCCCCTTGGAAAGGCTGCATCGAGTTCGGTTTTTGCCTGTGCGACCTCGCCGTCCGGCCATGTGGTTTGCGGTGTCACACTTGCGCTGATCGCGGTCAGGGTGGCAGTGCAATCACTGACAAAATTCAGCGAGGACTGGTGCATATAATGGTGGTTTGGCACAGCTTGAATGTCGATCACATTCTGGTTTTCCGGGGTCCAGACATCGCGCCATCCGGGGCGCATTTCAACAGGGTCATAACCAACGCAGAGGATCAGATCAGCGGATTGCACAAAGGGCACTAGCGTCTTGTCCGCCAGGGGCGACAGGCCTGCCGCGCCAAGGGCGAGCCGGTGATCCTCCGGCATCATGCCCTTGGCCTTGTATGTGGTAATCACCGGTATTCCATGTGTTTCGGCAAAGGCTTGCACCGCTTCGGCGCTGTACTGGTTCATCGCGCCCACACCGACAATCATGACGGGGCGGCGCGCGCGGGCCAGCCAGCCGCGCGCTGTTTCAAGGTCGGCCCCTGCAGGCGCCGTTGCTGAAGCAGCGACGCGCGGGACAGGGGTGACAGCGGGCACCAGGGTATCCGCAACAGAAATCGGCACGTCGATATGAACCGGCCCATGCGCGCCCTCTGTGGCGATGGTGACCGCCTTGTCGGCGATCACATGGGCCGCTGCGGCGCTCAATGTGAAACTCGCCTTCGTCAGGGGTTTGAACACAGCACTCTGGTCCACAACCTGATGGGTATATGTCTGCGCTTCGCTGTCATCTACACACCCCGAAAGGACAATCAGCGGCACCTGATCCTGAAACGCGTTGGCGACGGTGTTCACACCGTTCAGCGTACCGGGGCCGATGGTGCCCACAAGGATTGCGGGTGCGTGATCGCGGTGATGTGCGCCTTCGGCAATGAACCCAGCGGCATTTTCATGTTTGGCGAGGATGAAACAGATGCCAGCAGCCTCAAGCGCGTCGATTAGCGTCAGCACTTCGCCCCCCGGCATGCCGAACGCGGTGCGGCAGCCCGCTGCATAAAGGCGTCGGGCAAGGGCGTCTGCAGCGCGGATGGTATCGGGCATGGCGAGGCCTTTTCGAGTGGTGTCAGCCGTAAGAACCATGCAGCGTGAAAAGGTGCAACTCACTGTTGAGTGGGGTTTGTTGCAAGGGGCAGTCCACGATCAGGATCTGGATACTGCACCAAGCACAGTATCCACCGATGTTTACAGCGCCCTTAATCTCAGCGTGATCTACCGCCGGCGATCCCGCCGTGCTGACATTGGCTGGAACGCGACACCGACATGCGCTTCGCAATAGGGTTTGCCCTGTTTGACAGGCAACCCGCAGAACCAGAACTGTTCCGTCGCAGGATCGCCGACAGGCCATTTGCAGGTCCGCTCTGTCAATTCCATCAGGCCGATCTTTTTGGCCTTTTTTTCAACTTCGTTGACCTTTGCCAGCGCTTCAGGGCTGATTTCATTGGCCGAAGGTTGTGGCGGCAGGGGCTGGCCTGCCGGAATGATCTGCCTGCGCGCTGCCAGCGATTGCTTCGGTGGTGCGGCGGACTCCGTCTTTGGTTCGGGCAACTCCTCTTTGGGCGGTGCCTTGGCCTTGGGGGCAGCCTTGACAGGCTTTGCCTTGGGCTCCGCCTTGGCGGCGGTACCGCCGGTCGTTGCGCGGTTGGACAGGCCCAGACGGTGCACTTTGCCGATAACGGCATTGCGTGTCACGCCCCCCAGTTCCTTGGCGATCTGGCTGGCGGATTGGCCTTCGCCCCACATTTTTTTCAGCGTCTCTACACGATCATCGGTCCAGGACATGCTGACCCCTCAGTTAAAAAGCGGCCCTCGGTGATGCGGACCGCTTTGTCAAAAATCAACACCTATTCTACCCCCTCTACGCTCAGGCGCAAGCGGGTACCTTACGACGATATGTCAGGGCGGACCGGTTGTGCCTTTAAACGCGCCTCACGCAGCGCCAAAAGCACCGCACTCACGATCATAATTGTGGCCGCGATGCAGGTGATAAAGCCGGGCAAATTGCGGAAAAATACTACGTCGTAAGAGGCGGCAAAGAGCAACGTGGCATAGCTGAAGAGCGCAACAAAGCTTGCCTCGGCCCGCGCCATTCCGATGAAAAAAGGTCCGGGCAGCGGTCATCAGTCTGCCGATGGCAATGAGGTTGCCGCAATAAACGTGATGGCGCGCGCAATCATCCCCGCCGCTAGCGCGTTGTTTTGTTGATTTGCTACATACATGGCGGGGCTATGTGCGCGGCGGCGGAACTTTTCAATGACAATTTAGCGCTGGACGCGGGCCGCTCTTTGCCCCTATCCATGCCCCATGATCACGCCCACGCCATATACCGTCCGACGACGCCGTCGCTGACCCCCGCGTGGCCTTGCCTGTCTGGCAAGGCTGATCCATTGGCCACGGTTGTGGCCCGCCATTTCCAAAGAACTTGACTGACTACCGCCGCCATGCCCATTTGGGCGCTTACACTGCGGCCCTTACACAAGGATGATCCTGATGATCGCATCTGTTCTGCCAACCTATTCACGTGCCCCGCTAAGCTTTGTCAAAGGCGAGGGCTCCTGGCTGATTGAAGCGGATGGCCGACGTTTCCTTGATCTGGGCGCAGGCATTGCGGTGAATTCCCTCGGCCACGCACATCCTGCATTGGTCAAGGCGCTGACAGAGCAGGCGGGTGCGCTTTGGCATACCTCGAACCTCTACGAAATTCCCAATCAACAAGCGCTGGCCGACAGGTTGGTGGAGCACACGTTCGCCGACACGGTGTTCTTTACCAATTCGGGCACCGAAGCGTGTGAACTGGCCGTCAAAATGGCACGCAAGTACCATTATGACAAAGGCGCCCCAGAGCGGGTCGAAATCATCACCTTTAGCGGATCTTTCCATGGCCGGTCCTCTGCGGGTATCGCTGCGGCGGGGTCCGAAAAGATGACCAAGGGCTTTGGTCCGTTGCTGCCCGGCTTTGTGCATCTGGAGTTTGGCGATCACGACGCACTGAATGCTGCGATCAATGACAAAACCGCCGCAATTCTGGTGGAACCTGTACAGGGCGAGGGGGGCATCCGCCCACTGCCTGACGCCTGCCTCAAGGGGTTGCGCGATCTGTGTGACGAACACGGTATTCTGATGATTCTGGACGAAGTACAGTGCGGTGTCGGGCGTACGGGCAAGCTGTTTGCCCATGAATGGGCAGGGGTCACGCCGGACATCATGATGGTCGCCAAGGGCATTGGCGGCGGCTTCCCGTTGGGTGCAGTATTGGCAACCGAAGACGCCGCAAGCGGTATGACGGCTGGCACACACGGGTCGACCTATGGCGGCAACCCTTTGGGATGTGCTGTGGGGTGTGCAGTGATGGACATCATCACCAATCCTGAGTTTCTGGCCGAGGTAAATCGCAAGGCGGGCCTGATGCGTCAAAAGCTGGAAGGGCTGGTCGCAGGCCACCCGGATGTTTTTGAAAGCGTTCGCGGCTCCGGCCTGATGCTGGGGATCAAGTGCAAGGTGACCAACTCGGATGTCGTCAGCGCAGGATATGCCAACGACGTCATAACAGTACCCGCCGCAGACAATGTGATCCGTCTGCTGCCCCCGCTCACCATCACCGATGCAGAAATCGCCACCGCTGTCGATCGCCTGAGTGCTGCGGCCAGCAGCGTCACACCAAGCTGATTTCTTTTTGGCTCACTCTACCTCAGCGCCGGCATCTGCTCCGCAAGGCCGGCCCTCAATCTGAAGACTGACTTATGAAACATTTCCTTGATATCGACCGGACACCGCAGGCTGACCTGCGCACTATACTCGACAATGCCGTTGCAATGAAAACCGCGCGCGCCGGTCGCCCGCGGGGCGCACTGGATGACGATCAACCGCTCAAGGACCACATGGTCGCGCTGATCTTTGAAAAGCCTTCGACCCGCACGCGGGTTTCCTTTGACGTGGGCGTGCGCCAGATGGGCGGGCAGACGATGGTGCTGTCGGGCACAGATATGCAGTTGGGCCACGGCGAAACCATCGCCGATACCGCGCGTGTGCTCAGCCGCTACGTGGACCTGATCATGATCCGCACGTTTGAGGAACAAACCCTGCTCGAGATGGCAGAACACGCCACCGTTCCGGTAATCAACGGTTTGACGAACCGCACGCACCCCTGCCAGATTATGGCCGATGTGATGACATTCGAAGAACATTCCGGCCCTATCAAAGGCCGCAAGGTGGTCTGGTCCGGTGACGGGAACAACGTTTTTGCCAGCTTTGCCCATGCGGCCAAACAATTCGACTTTGACCTGACGTTCACGGGCCCCCCGACGCTGGACCCCGAAGCGGCGCTTGACGGATTATATTCAATCGAGCGTGATCC
>JBARUV010000158.1:0-40411 GCA_049645905.1 Sulfitobacter sp. | reverse complement strand
CCTTCTTTGCGCGGCACCCTGATCTGTTTGACTGGCAACGGCCCGATGGCTCCTGCATGGCATTCCCACGCTACAAGGGGCGTGAAGGTAGCGAAGCGTTTGCCCAAAACCTGGTCGAAAAGAGCGGGGTTCTGCTGCTACCAAGCACGATCTATCGTTCTGAACTGGGCCCGACCCCCACAGACCGTTTCCGACTTGGCTTTGGCCGCACGGGTCTGGACGAGGGGATTGCCGCAATGGAATCCCACATCACGTCCAACCACTAAAACTGGCGAAGGCACAAAGTTGGAAGCCTGAAACGGTTTCTTCAGGCCAAGCGCCGGTAACGATCTTCCACGGTTTTTGCGTATTCGCCGACCCGTTGCTTGTATTTCTTTGTCAGCGACGCTTTGGCCAGTTTCATGGATTGCACGAGCAGGCGCGCAGACAGGTTCAACGGCTTCACCTCAAGATCAACCAGAATGCGTGTGCGGTTGCGCGACAACGCCATCAATTCAAAGGACATCTGGCCGATCAAGCCCGGCGACGTGCTTTCCAGCACAATCTCGTTCGGTTTGTCGAAGGTGACAATTTCGATTTCAATCTCGCGACGTTTACCGCGCATATTAAAAACGGCCTGCCATGTCATTCCGACGCCGGGAACCGCGATGTCATCTACCCGCTGGACTTCGGCACCGCGACGCATGGCGGACCTTTCAAAGCCCTCGAAATCGCACAACATGGCAAAGACCGCGTTAATCGGGGCTTCGATATCTTCTCTGGTTGAAAATTTCACAGCGTCCCCCGACCTGTCCCGGCACTCATCTTTACCCTATCCAACCTTAACGCTCGGCCAGACAGCTATCAGGCACTTTTGCGTCATTCCAGCGTGTCTGCAAGCCAGTTTTCCAGTAGAAAGTGCGCGATAGCGCCTTTTCGCGCGGGAAGGACTGTCTCGTGGTTGCCCGCGAAAATCTCCATCATTTCTTCTCTGCTGACCCACAGTGCATCCTCAATCTCTACGGGATCAATGGTGATCTCACGGCTCAACGCCTCGCCTTCGCAGCCAAACATTAACGACGCCGGAAACGGCCAGGGTTGGCTGGAAAGATAATTGACCTGCCCGACCTTTACCCCTGCCTCTTCAAAAACCTCACGCCGGACGGCTGCTTCCAGCGTCTCTCCCGGCTCAACAAAACCCGCCAACAGCGAATACATGCCTGTCGGCCAGCCCGGCGACCGGCCCATCAGCACGGAATTGCCATGCGTGATCAACATGATCACCACCGGGTCGGTGCGCGGAAAATGCGATGTACGGCAGGCCGCGCAATTGCGTTGCCATCCGGCGCTGGCGATATCCGATGACGCGCCGCATTTGGCACAAAACCTGTGCGCGGCATGCCAGCTCAAGATTGCCTTACCGGTTGCGGCCAGTTCCGCATCCCGCGGATCTAGCCAGGTCATCACACGGCGCAATTCGACAAAGACACATGTTTCAGGCAAGCCCGGATGCTGCTGTTCCGAAGGGTCCATAAAAGCACCAAGCTGCGATGCATCCACATCCCGCGGGGTCCAAGCGGAAAGGTCGTAGGCAAAGCGCGCGGCTCCCTCTTCCCGGCCCAGCAAAATCGGCGCGTCGGGGGCATCAGCCAAGACCGGATGATCCAGCGGCAGGCGCACGAGATGTGCGGGTCGTTCTTTGGATATGAGCGGCTTGCCTTGCCAAAACAGAACCGCACGTGCGGCATCATCGGCCTGTGCAGCCGCCACCTTGGTGGGGTTGCCGCGTATCTCTCCCGCACGATCCAACGCTGAACCGCCAAATGTTACCTGTTCTGCCCGCCGCATAATCGTTTTCCTTGTTCGATCTTATGTTGGTAATACAGCACAGTCTCACAGAGTCTACGCAGTTGCCGTTAGGGCAAGTCGGATAAAACTTGCACGTTAAAACCCTATCTGCTCCGGTAATAACAATCTTAGGTTGTGCATTTTTCGATTACGGAAGTTTATGGGACGAGGACCGGGGCAAACCCACAAAACACACAAGCGAACCGCACATGCCAAGGGCACGGCGCAACTGCGCTTGCTGGCGACAACCGATCTGCACATGCAACTGATCGGGTTTGATTACGTCAATGACTGCCCTACGGCGCGGCATGGACTGGCGGGCATCGCCTCCCTGATTGAGACTGCGCGCGCGGAAGCGTCTACGCAAAACCGCGGATGCCTGCTTTTTGACAACGGGGATTTACTTCAGGGTTCGGCTTTGGGGCACAGGCTGGCGCAGGTTCCGGTGGGCGACGACCATCCAGCGGCGGCCTGCCTGAACCAGATGGAATATGATGCTATAGGGGTCGGCAATCACGATCTGGACTTCGGTCTCCCGTATCTCAGGGATGTCGCTGCGCGCCTTGAAGCGCCGGTCATCGCAACAAACCTTGAAGGGCACGATCTGGCGCCTTTGCAAAAATCCGCATTGATAAAGTGTGTCCTGCCGGGGACGGAGGGGACCCAATCCCGCATCATCCGCGTTGGGGTACTTTCGGTATTACCGATGCAGACCGCGATCTGGAATTCTGACAGGTTGCAAGATCACGCTTGCATCGACGCCGCCACCGATTGCCTGCGCGCCGCGATTCCGATGCTGAGGGCACGCGGGGCCGACCTGATCATCGTGCTGGCCCATATGGGCATCACGCCAGAGGGTTCGGGCACGGATGCTACCCTTTGCGAAACTGCCCTCACTCTCGCCAAACTGCCCGGCATCGACGCGATGATCACCGGCCACACCCACCGCCGGTTCCCCGGGCAGGATCACGCACAGGGCGCGGGCGTGCATCCTGACACCGGCACGTTGATACAGGTGCCAGCCATCATGCCCGGGCACGGCGGGTCTGATCTTGGGGTATTGGACCTGACATTGCGCCAGAATGATGCGGGTCAATGGCGTGTCATTGGTCACGTCAGTGGTCTGCGGCCCAACACCCCCAGAACAAGGTGCCATCCGGCAGTGGTCGCCGCGGCCACCCCTGCCCACGACGCCCTGCGCGGGCACCTATCAGCGCGCATAGGCGCCACAACTCAGGATCTGCATTCCTACTTTTCCCTCGTTGCCCCATCGCCCATCGGCGCGCTTTGCGCACAGGCGGGCTGGCTGACCGCGTGCGACGCGCTGACGGGGACGCCAGACGCAGACATGCCTTTGCTGGTGGCTGCGACGGCGCATACCGCAGGAGGTCGCGAGGGACCTCATAACTATCTCAACATCCCGACAGGACCCGTTTTGCGGCGTCACCTTGCGGGCCTGAACCCCTATAGCAATCAACTATGGACGGTGCGTATCACCGGCAAGGAACTGCTGACCCGTCTTGAACATGGCGCCGCCGTCTTTGCGCGACTGCACTCAGGCGCACCGCTTGCCCCGCTTTTGCAGCAAGAAATACCGGCGTTCAATTTTGAAACCATTTACGGCGTGCAATACCGGATCGACCCACGTCAGCCTGTCGGCTCGCGGATATCCGGTCTCAGCTATGACGGGATTACGGTCACACCAACGGATAAACTGCTGTTGGTAACGGACCAGTTCCGCGCAGCAGGCGGTGGCGGCTTTGAACGCCTTGGTCCGGAGCGGCTTGTCTTGCGTCGCGAAGAACCTGGTGAAGCGGCTTTTGCTCATGCCCTCGCTGAAACCGCCGCCCCGCCATGGCAGGGCAATGGTGCATGGCAGTTTGCGCCATGTGATGGCATGCGCTGCGAATTTTCTACATCGCCGATGGCAGAACCTTACCTAGATCAGATTTCACATCTGTCGCCACAGGTCTTGGGGTTGGATAATGCGGGTTTCCTGCGGTTGAAACTGAGCCTCTGAACCTTGCGCCTGCGGTTTTGAGGTTCTATATGGGCCTTGAGAGGTTGGTGCGGGCAGGCGCCTCGCCAACCTGGTCAGAGCCGGAAGGCAGCAGCCACAACGAGTCCCGCTTGGGTCGTTATCAATCTCTCACCTCAACCTCTTGCGCGTCAAAAGGGGCACATCGGCGGCGGGCGCAACGCACAGCAATATTGCCGACAGCGCGCGATCCACGTCGCACTGCCTTCGTCAAAAAAGCTGCTTCTCTACAACTGATCCGCCGCAAACGTATCACATTGCCCGACAGACCCTGTTTCGTAGCCGCGCGCGAACCAGCTTGCCCGTTGCTCGGAAGTACCGTGGGTAAAGGTATGGGGCTGGGGAACCCGGCCTGCCTGACGCTGCAAATGATCATCGCCGATCTTTCGCGCGGCATTGAGCGCCTCTTGCAAGTCGCCCTTTTCCATCAATCCCTGAACATTTGCAGCCCAGATACCGGACAGACAATCCGCCATCAGCTCCAACCGTACGGTCAGTGCGTTGGCCTCGGTCTCGCTTGCACGCTGACGCGCCGCATTCACTTTGGGCAAGATGCCCAGCTGATTCTGGACATGATGCGCGACCTCATGGGCAATAACGTAGGCAGCGGCAAAATCACCCCCGGCGCCCATCTGCTGTCCCAGCATGCTGAAGAACTGCGTATCAAGATAGGCTTGGCTGTCCGCCGGGCAATAAAACGGTCCTGTCGCCCCGTTTGCACCGCCACACGGACTGGCGGTTACACCGGAAAAGACAACCAGCTTGGGAGGAACATAGGTACGATCCAGCTGCTCCTGAAATACCTTGCCCCAGACATCTTCGGTGGTGGACAGCACCTGAGCAGAAAACTGCGTAAGGCGGTCATCCCCTTCGGAGACGGGTACACCCTGTTGGGCCTGTGGCGCACTGCTGCCCTGAAGCAGGGAACTGACATCTATGCCGGTAAAATAGCCGATGGCCAGGACGGCAAGGACACCGACAATGCCCATGCCACCCATACGGCCGCCGCCTGCACGCCTGCCGCCGCTGCGCACTTCCACATTTTTACTTCGCCGAATTCCCCGCAACCGCATGGATTACACTCCCTTGATGTCTCATCGCATTGTCAACGCAACGCGACGCGTTCACAATGGCTGTATGACCAATAATAACGATTTAGCGGAAGACCGTACAGACTGGGCCGAAGACCGCACTATTCTGGCAAATGAACGCACCTTTGCCGGCTGGATGCGCACCGGCATGGCGTCTCTGGCTGTGGCCGTGGGACTCAAAGCGGTGTTCGGCGATTTTGAACCGACTTGGGCGGCCAAGGCGGTCGCGACGATCTTTGTCATCGCAGCGGTCTACATCTTTTGGGCCGCGCATGACACCGCTACCAAAACGCTGGAACGACTTGAGGACCATCACGCCAACGCCCAGCCCAACACACGTATGAAAACCCTTGCCGTGATCTTTTCCGTTGCCTCGGTAGCGGTTGGCGGCATCCTCTGGATGCTCTAGTCTCAACGCTTGACCGAATCCCGCTGCAGGACCCCATGACCGAACAAACCGCCTACCGCGTACTTGCCCGTAAATACCGGCCCGAAATCTTTGCCGATCTGGTCGGACAGGATGCCATGGTGCGTACACTCAAGAACGCGTTCGAGGCGGATCGCATCGCGCAGGCCTTTATCATGACCGGCATCCGGGGCACCGGCAAAACGACAACCGCGCGGATCATCGCCAAGGGCATGAATTGCATCGGCCCGGACGGGACCAGCGGCCCGACAACCGAACCTTGCGGACAATGTGAACACTGTGTTGCGATTATGGAAGGGCGCCACGTTGACGTGATGGAAATGGACGCCGCATCCAATACCGGTGTCGCCAACATCCGCGAAATTATCGACAGCGTTCATTACCGCGCCGCATCGGCCCGCTACAAAGTCTATATCATCGACGAAGTGCATATGCTTTCCACCGGGGCGTTCAACGCGTTGCTTAAAACGCTCGAAGAACCGCCGGAACATGTCAAATTCATCTTTGCCACAACTGAAATCCGCAAAGTCCCCGTAACGGTCCTTTCCCGGTGCCAGCGATTTGATCTGCGCCGGATCGAGCCCGAAGTGATGATTGCCCTGATGCGCAAAATCGCCACAGCCGAGGGCGCGGAAATCGCCGAGGACGCGCTCGCGCTGATCACGCGCGCCGCCGAAGGGTCTGTACGCGATGCGACTTCCCTGCTGGATCAGGCCATCAGCCACGGCGCGGGCGAAACTACGGCAATTCAGGTCCGTGCAATGTTGGGGTTGGCGGATCGCGGCCGTGTGCTTGATCTGTTTGACATGATCTTGCGCGGGGATGCTGCTGGCGCGCTTACCGAACTTTCTGCCCAATACGCGGACGGGGCCGACCCGATGGCGGTGCTGCGCGATCTGGCTGAAATCACCCATTGGGTGTCAGTGGTGAAAATCACGCCGGAAGCCGCCGAAGACCCCACCGTTTCTCCCGAAGAGCGCACGCGGGGGATGCAGATGGCCGAAGCCCTGCCCATGCGCGTGCTGACGCGTCTGTGGCAGATGTTGCTCAAGGCGCTTGATGAGGTTGCAAGCGCCCCAAACGCCATGATGGCCGCTGAAATGGCGATCATTCGCCTCACGCATGTGGCTGACCTGCCAAGCCCGGAAGAACTCGTGCGCAAACTGCAGAATGTGACCCCGCCGCCCGCCGCGTCACCCGTCGGTGGAGGCGCATCAACGCCACCATCAGGTGCTCAGTCTGTGGCTGCAGCACAAACGCGGATGGTTTCGAATCCATCGTCGTCCGGCCAGACGACGGCGCTGGCCCAAGACATCGACGCCGCCCTTGCCCGCTTTCCGACTTTCGATCATGTCGTCGAACTGATCCGCGCGAACCGCGATGTGAAACTTCTGGTGGAGGTTGAAACCACCCTGCGCCTTGCCGCTTTTCAGCCGGGGCGCATAGAGTTCACACCCACCGACAAAGCACCACGCGATATGGCCCAGCGCCTCGGTGCCAAGCTGCAGCAATGGACTGGCAACCGCTGGGCCGTAACGGTTGTAAATGGCGCTGAAACAGAAACCATCGCCGAAATCCGCGACGCCAAGGACAACGCCTTGCGCGCGGACGCCCAGAACCATCCGCTGATGCAGGCGGTGCTGGCGCAATTCCCCAAGGCCAGGATCGTCGCCATCCGCACCCCCGAACAAATTGCGGCCGAAGCGGTGCATGACGCCTTGCCAGAAGTCGAAGACGAATGGGACCCCTTCGAGGACAGTTGAATCCACACCGCCGCACCCGCATATATGGGGAAAGCACGCACAAAGGAGAGAGCAATGCTCAAAGGACTAGGCGCACTTGGCGATATGGCCGGGATGATGAAGAAGGCTCAGGAAATGCAGGGCAAGATGGCCCAGATGCAAGAAGAGATGGCCAATATCATGGTCACCGGCGAAAGCGGCGCCGGTCTGGTCAAGGCAACCGCGACGGCCAAAGGAGAGCTGAAAGCGCTCGATATCGACCCGTCGATCTTTAACGGCGATGACAAGGAAGTTGTCGAGGATCTGATCCTTGCCGCGATCAAGGATGCGCAGAGCAAGGCAAGCGAGCGCTCGCAGGAAGAAATGCGTAAAATGACCGAAGGCCTTGGCCTTCCGGCAGACATGAAGCTGCCTTTCTAATTTCCAAATGGTTCAAAACCCTGCCAGAGGCCTGAAATCTCTTCTGGCAGGCCCTCCAAAAGGTCCAGCGCTTGAGTTCAACCCGCGACATTGACGCCCTGATCGAGCTGATGGCCAAACTGCCCGGTCTTGGTCCGCGTTCTGCGCGCCGCGCGGTACTGCACCTGATCCGCAAGCGGGCCCTGTTGCTGACCCCCCTTGCGGATATGATGCAGACCGTGGCCGCGACGGCGCGCGAATGTCTCAACTGCGGGAACGTCGGAACGACAGACGTGTGCGATATCTGCACAGCTGACAAACGCGCCAACGGTGAACTGTGTGTGGTGGAGGACGTGGCCGACCTCTGGGCGATGGAACGGTCGGGTGTGTTCAAAGGGCGCTATCACGTGCTGGGCGGGACGCTGTCTGCGCTGGACGCCATCGGCCCGCAGGAATTACGTATCCCCCGCCTGCTGGACCGTGTCGCAACCGAGGGCATCACCGAGGTTATCCTTGCGCTCAATGCCACCATCGACGGTCAGACAACCGCTCATTACATCGCGGATATGCTGGATGGCCAAGTGCAACTGACCTCACTGGCGCAAGGCGTGCCAATCGGCGGAGAGCTTGAGTATCTGGACGACGGCACCATCACTGCCGCCATGCGCGCGCGAAAAGCGCTGTAGGCACCCGGCACTTTGACATATCCGTGAGGCGACGCGGTTTTCCTTTCACATATTTTTTAGTGGCCAACTTCAGACGGCTTTGCTTAGCGGGCAGCGCTCCTGTTTCAAGGGAATATTCTGCAAAATCGACGAAGAAAACTGCTCAGCGCCGCATATGTGATGGGCAAGATGTTCGCTGTGAACGTCTTTCAAAATCAGGAGAAACGTTATGATCCGTAGAACTATGATTGCCTTGACCGCCTCCGCCGCTCTCGCCCTTCCCGCATATGCGGACGGCCATTCAAAAGACATTGTCGACACGGCTGTTGCAGCAGGGAGTTTCGAAACAGTTGTCGCCGCGGTTCAGGCCGCCGGTCTGGTCGACACTTTGAAAGGGGAAGGTCCCTTCACCGTCTTCGCCCCCACAGACGAAGCATTTGCAGCCTTGCCCGAGGGCACAGTTGATACATTACTCATGCCCGAAAATAAGGACCAGTTGGTCGCCGTTCTCACCTATCACGTGATTCCGGGCAAAGTGATGTCTACCGACCTGACCGATGGCATGACCGCCACAAGTGTTCAGGGCGGCGATTTGACAGTCGATCTTTCAGATGGCGTCAAGATTAACGATGCGACTGTGACCACCGCAGATATCGAAGCCTCCAATGGCGTCATTCATGTGGTCGACGCCGTTATCCTGCCAGCAGAATAATCGCTGAGGCATAAGAAAAGCCGCCTGCTCCTCCCAAAGCAGGCGGCTCTTTCCGCGCGACACGATTGCTTATAAAACAACCACATCAAGCGGCGGAAAGCCGTTGAACCCCACCGAACTGTAGGTGCTGGTATAGGCCCCACAGTTGCGGATCATGATCCGGTCGCCGTCGCGCAGGGCAAGCGGCAGATCAATCGGGTTCTTTTCATAGAGAATGTCCGCTGAATCACAGGACGGGCCGGCCAGCACACAGGGGCCGACTTCCCCGCCATCATGGGGCGTCACAAACTCATAACGGATCGCTTCACCCTCGGTTTCGGCCAGACCGGAAAAGCGCCCGATGTCCAGATAAACCCACCGCCGCTGGGCCTCGTGAGATTTGCGCGACACCAGCATCACTTCGGCAGCGATATGGCCAGCCTCTGCCACCAACCCGCGACCGGGTTCTGCCATGATATGGGGAATATCGCCGAAACGCTCCTCGATCGCCTTCATGACACCGGCTGCATAGCTACGCGGCGCTTCGACGGTTTCGCCGTAAAACGCAGGGAACCCACCGCCGACATTCAGCAGTTGCAGATCATGACCCGCAGCTTTGGCGGCACGCCAAAGCGGGGCAACCTGATCCAGCACAGGATTCCAGAACTCCGCCTTGCGGGTTTGCGAGCCGACATGGAACGACAGGCCGTAAGGCACCAACCCCAGATCGCGGGCATAGTCCAGCAACGTGGGCAGCAAGCTGTCTGCACAGCCGAACTTGCGTGTCAGCGGCCAGTCAGCGAGAGAATTCTCAACGATAACGCGGATATAGACCCGCGCGCCGGGCGCATTCGCGGCGATCTTGTCCAGTTCAGCTTCGCAATCGGCTGCGAAAAGAGTAACGCCAACCGAATGGGCAAAAGCAATATCCTTGCCGCGCTTGATGGTATTTCCAAAGGAAACATTTGCGGTATCCACACCCTGCGACAGGCAAAGTTCGATTTCCTGACGCGATGCAGCGTCAAAGCCCGAACCTTTCTTGACGAGCAAGCGGATGATTTCGGGCGCCGGGTTGGCCTTGACCGCATAGTGAATGTGAGCACGGCCCAAACCTGCGCTCAGCGCATCATATTGCGCGGCGATGCGATCACGACTGACCACCAGCGTGGGTTTGTCGAATGTATTTTCAGCGATATATTCGGCAGCTTCGTCATAGTTAAGACCGGCGGCGCCTTTTAGGGCGGCTTGGGCGGAAACGTTCATAATATTCTCCAAAGAGCAGATGGGGGATTACCCCAGGTGTCGTTTCAAGAGCGTTACCGTCGCTGTTAGGTGTGACTCGCTCAGCGGGCGTTGGCGTCTGTGTGGTGGCATTTACGCTTTATCCGGACTCTTACAAGTAAAATTTTGTGCAGTCCGAAATATCCGTGTTCAACTGGCAAAGTGTGTCCTTGGTACCGCGTCGTGCACCGCAGCATTATATCAGGACGTAGACGGCTCGTCGTTTTCCCAGTCACTTCCGATTGGCTCCCGGTCACGCTTCTTTTCAGCATCAATCATCTCTTCGGTTTCCGCAACCTCTTCGCGGTCCGCATCGCCAGTGTCAGCATCAAAGGCGTCGCTATTTGCCAGAGCCACTTCAAACCACATCGGAAAATGATCCGAGCCTATCTTGGGCATCCGCGCCATACCGACCAGCCTGAACCTCTTGTCATGAAACAAATGATCCAAAGGCCAGCGCATCCAGGGCATCGTTGCGCTGAACGTATTGAAAAAACCGCGACCGACACGGGGGTCCAACAAGTTGGACAACCGCTGGAAACGGCGTGTTGTCGTCGACCAGGCCACGTCGTTCAGGTCACCGGTGACAATTGCAGGCAGGGGGTCTTTCGCCGCTTCCATGCCGACCAGTGCAATTTCGCCGTCGCGGCCCAGTGTGTCATGGTCAATCACCGGCGGTTCGGGATGCACCACATAAAGCCGCACGTCCTGCCCTGATGGCAACGTGACCCGCGCGCGGATTGAGGGGACACCCTCGGTCACCAAGTCACGGATTTCAATCTCCGACAGAGGCAGCCGGGACATCACACAAAGGCCATAACCCGTGTCCAACGGCACCTCGATCCAATGCTCAAAGCGGGTCGAGAGCGCGCCTTTCAACGCATCAATCCAAGGTCCGTCCACTTCGATAGCCATTGCGACGTCAGGGTTCTTGTCACCAATCAACCCGATCAGACGGTCGTACTGGCGGTTCGACATCTTAACATTGGCGGCAAGCAGTCGCATATGCCGGTCTTTTTCAGCCAGCAGCGCCTGATCTGCGGCAACGGACTGGCATGGCCAGAAGGGTGTGAACTTTATGATGTAGACGGTCTGAATTGCTGCAACCCCGATCATCGCGGCAACCCCGAAGGCAGCAACCCCACCGGAATACACAACCGCGAAAGACGCGCCACAAATCAGCGCGGCCCCCAGAAACTGCGCCCGCGGAAAGGACAGGCCCTGCACCGCGCCGAAGGGTATCTTGGTAAAGGGCAGCAGGGCAGCAAGAACAAGAATACCCGCGACAATCCACAGAAGTATGATCAAGACTATCGTCAAGCGAACTGCATCCTCAAGAAAGTCGCGCCGTAGGCCTGCCACAACGCCGAAGGGCACGAGGGGTTCCCCCGTGCCCTTCATCCAAACACATCATGCGGTCTACCGAAAGCGGCAATCCTGCCGGATCACAGATCAGTTCTTGGCGTCTGCGTCTTCATCCTCATCCTCGTCATCGCTGCCTTTGATGGAAAAGAAGCTGTCGGCGTCAGAATAATCGCCCTTATCAGTATCTGCGTCGTCCGGTTCATCCGTGCCGGACAGGGTGAATGTCTCCAACCCTTCAATGGCCGTCGGCATCTTGGGCTCCGGATCCATGCCAAGACTCTGTTCAGTGCTGACCAGTTTGCGGCGCTCATCATCGTTCATGACTTCGCCTGCCGCGGCTTTCTTGGCCGCAGCTTTTTGCACAACCGAGTCAAGCTCAGACTGCTTACACAGGCCCAGCGCAACCGGATCAATCGGTTGGATGTTGGAAATGTTCCAATGCGTACGCTCGCGTATCGCCTGAATGGTCGGCTTGGACGTGCCAACCAGTTTGCTGATCTGGCCATCGCTCAGCTCGGGATGGAATTTGACCAGCCATAGGATCGACGCCGGACGGTCTTGACGCTTGCTGAGCGGGGTATAGCGTGGACCGCGGCGCTTTTCCTCACCCTGTGCGGCGGCGAGAAACTTGAGCGACAGCTTGTGTGTCGGATTATCTTGCGCTGCGTCTATCTCTTCCTGTGTCAGCTGGTTGTTGGCAATCGGGTCGAATCCTTTGACACCCTGCGCGACGTCGCCGTCCGCGATGCCCTGGACTTCCAATTCGTGCATGCCAACGAAATCCGCGATCTGCTTAAAGGTGATGGTGGTGTTGTCCACCAGCCATACGGCGGTGGCCTTGGCCATGATTGGTTTTGCCATTTTGATCTCTCCTAAAAGTCGCAACTTTCCCGTCGCCTGAAAGGCTTTCCCGGGGGCCGGGACGGTTTCCATTGTGGGGGAACTTGGCGGCTATATAATGACCTCAACTGCATAAGGAAAGACCCAATGCGCACCCTCTTCGCCACCTTGTCGGCGCTCATCGCCCTGTTCGCGCTTCCGGTGGCCGCCGATGGGGAACGGCCCGGCGCGTTCGATTACTACGTATTGTCGCTCAGTTGGTCGCCCAATTGGTGCGCGCTGGAAGGCGATGCCCGCAACTCTCCGCAATGCGGCACAGAAAAAGACCACGGGTGGATCATGCATGGCCTCTGGCCCCAGTTCCACCGCGGCTACCCGTCGTTTTGCCGAACGGTGGAACGCGCCCCTTCGCGCGGCATGACCGCCAACATGGCCGATATCATGGGCACCAGCGGTCTCGCGTGGCACCAATGGAAAAAGCACGGCACGTGTACGGGGCTTGATGCCGCAGCATACTATGCCCTGTCCCGTGAGGCCTACAGCGTGGTGATCCGCCCCGAGATTTTCCGCAAATTATCCCGCCCGGTAAAGCTGCCCGCAAAAGTAGTGGAAGAAGCGTTCCTGAAGGCCAATCCAACTATGGAAGCGGATGGCATCACGATCACCTGCAGCGACGGCCATATTCAGGAGGCACGGATCTGCCTGTCACGTGATCTGAAGCCAGTACCTTGCGGGCAGGACGTGGTGCGCGATTGCACAATGCAAAACGCGATCTTTACGCCTGTCCGTTAAAGTCAGGTACTATCTGAACCCTCGGGATTTCTATCAAATCTTCTTTCGCCCGTAACATCTGGTGCATGTCGTGTCCGCGTAGAGCGTTGGTATCCTGCCTGTACCGTCACAGAGATAACAGGTCTCCGTACCTGAATCACGGGACGCAGGCGTGGTGGCATCCCAGATCGAGCCGCTTTTCCGCGCGGCGGCGGTTTCCTGACTGCAGGCTTCAACGTACATTTCCCGTAGAATCCGCAATTTTTGCAGCGTCTCAGGTGTCTTTGATCGCGCCGACAGTTGATCATGATAACGAAGAATTTCCCTGGACGAAAACTTTCGCCTCACCGAGCCAGCCCTCCAACTCCGTTCAGTTTACTTTTAGCCCCCTACTTTTAGCACAATTTTCCCGATATGTCCCCCGCTCTCCATCCGCGTGTGCGCGCCTGACGCGTCTTCGAACGCATATTCGCTGTCCATGACAGGGGCGATCCGCCCTGACGCGAGCATGGGCCAAACCGCTTCGCGCAATTCCTGTGCAATCCGTGCTTTGGCCAGATCGCTTTGCGGGCGCAGGGTTGACCCCGTCATGGTCAGACGGCGCGTCATCAGTGTCGCAAAATTGACTTCCACTTTCGGCCCCTGCAGGAACGCGATCTGCACCAACCGCCCATCCTCGGCCAATGCCTTGAGGTTCCGCGGGATGTAGTCGCCGCCCACCATATCAAGGATCAGATCAGCGCCACCTTCCGCCTTCAAAACTTCGACAAAATCGGAATCGCGATAGTTGATTGCGGATTCCGCGCCCAGTTCTATGCAGGCTGCGCATTTGCTGTCCGTACCAGCCGTCGCAAAGACACGCGCACCGAACAAATTTGCCAACTGGATCGCCGTCGTACCGATGCCGGATGATCCGCCGTGCACCAAAAACACTTCGCCTGCCTTGAGGCCGCCCCGCATGAAGACGTTGGACCACACGGTAAAGAAGGTTTCCGGCAAACATGCCGCTTCTTTCATCCCCATGCCCGCTGGGATCGGCAGACAATGTGCCGCCGGAGTAGCAACATATTCGGCGTATCCACCACCGGGCAGCAGTGCGCACACCTTGTCCCCCACAGCCAGCCCCGAAACACCCGCACCCAGCTCGACAATCTCGCCCGACGCCTCAAGCCCCGGCAGATCGCTGGCGGTTGGCGGTGGCGCATACATCCCGGCGCGCTGCAATGCATCAGGTCGGTTCACGCCGGCATAGGCCACTTTGATCACGACCTGCCCGTGGGCGGGCTGGGGCACAGGGCGTTCGGCCACTTGCAAGACTTCGGGCCCTCCTGCCTTTGTGATTTCTATCGCGCTCATGAGGTCGATCATTGTTCGTCCTTTCGGGAATTTTCGGTGTTGGCACTACAATAGGTCGCTGATCCTTAGGCCAACAGCCCCATTCTGCACGTGGCGGGTCACCGTAGATTTTGATAGGCGGGGATAAACACCCAAGACAGGTCTCGAAAATTGATGGCGCATACCGATACGTTCTGCTGGCAGGAAGGGGCCGCGCTATTCGCCGGAACCATTGAGATCGCGTGCCCTTCGTCGGTAGAACCCCAAGGCTTTCGCACCATACCGGCCCGGCACACGCTTACAACACTCAGCGAACTCGGCGATGCACTGGTGGCGAAAGACTCATTTTGCATTACTGACAAACCGCTACCTCAAGGGTGCGAAACCAGTGCGCCCGACTTCTTTACCCTTACCGGTGGCAGCACGGGCGACCCAAAGGTGATCCATCGCACACAGGCCTCATGGATCGCGAGTTTTGAGGTCAACTGCGCTACCTTTGAACTGCCCCGCCTACGCGCCCTCGCTGTTCTGGGCAGTCTGGACCATTCCCTCGCACTTTATGGCGTTCTGGAGGGGCTTCATACAGGAATGGATGTGCATGTGCTGAACGGCCTTGGCACGACGCAGCAGCATCAGTTGTTGCGAGAGAACAGAATTGGGGTGCTCTATGCGACACCCACCCAGCTGTGGCTCTTGGCGCGCGAAGCTGCCGCGCCTTTACCTGACATCAAGGTCGTCTTTTGCGGCGGCGGCGCACTGGACGCGGCAACGGCGCGCCAGGTTCACCGGATTTGCCCCAATGCAGCACTTCATCGGTTCTACGGCGCAGCCGAGACAAGTTTTATCACCATGACGGACAAAAACGTGCCGCAGGATTCTGTGGGCCGCCCCTATCCCGGTGTTGAAATAAAGCTGCACGAAGGGGAACTCTGGGTGCGCAGCCCCTATCTATTCAAAGGGTACGCCGCTGGCCATTCACCGGAAACACGCTGGCATGAGGGTTATCTTTCTGTTGGGGAACTGGGCCGGATCGACGATCTTGGTCATCTCTGGATAACCGGCCGCAAATCTCGACTGGTCAATATCGCGGATCAGTTGGTCTCGCCCGAAGTAGTCGAAAACCATGTGATGGGACAAACGCATGACACCCCATGTGCGGCCTTACCAGTGGCGGATGCCACGCGGGGTCAGCGATTGGTACTGGTTCTCGAAGGGGCAGAGGACGCCGCACGTGCGAATGCTGTCAAAAAATCGTGCCGCGACCGGTTCGGGTCTCTGGTCGCGCCGCGCAGGGTCTATTTTCACCCCAAGCTGCCGCTATTGTCGTCGGGCAAGGTTGATCTCGGGCAACTTTCACGTTGGGTGGAGGAACAAGAATGAACGCGCATATCGTCGCGGCGTGTCGCAGTGCCGTCGCCCCCCGTGGCGGTGCCTTTGCAGCCCTCAGCCTGCACGATCTTGCTGCACCTGTTCTGCTGGCGGCACTGGAACAGGCGGGACTGGATCCTGCACAGGTGGATGAGGTCATTGTCAGCAACGCTCTGGGTGAAGGGGGAAACCCCGCCCGCCGTATCGCATTGGCTGCCGGTTTGCCCGAAACCGTCGCTGGGCTGAGCACGGACCGGCAATGCGCGGGGGGCCTGGACGCGCTGCATGTGGCACGCCAGATGGTGTTGGCGGGGGACGTCGATGTGGTGGTCGCAGGCGGTGTGGAAAGCTATTCGCGCCGCCCGCAGCGCCTGCGCACGTTTGTTGATACGCGCGAGCCCGAGCCCTATGACCAAGCTCCCTTCACCCCGTGGCCCGAACGCGATCCCGCTATGGCACAGGCGGCGGCAGCCTTGGCAAGGTCTCAGGGCATTGGCCGCGCGGCACAAGATGACTGGGCGTTGAAAAGCCATGCAAAGGCAATCGCGCACCCGCCCCCGACGGGCGAAATAGTCACCATCGCGGGGCTGAACGCTGACAGCTTTACCCGTGTCCTTACCCCCGCCCATTGCGCCCGCGCGCCCGTCATCACAGGCAGTATCACCGCTGCCAACACAGCGGTTGCAGCAGATGCTGCTGCGTTCTGCATCGTCGTTTCGGACAAAACTCTGGCAGGTCTTTCAGTACCACATGCCCGCCTGATCGCCAGTGCCACGCTAGGTCACATACCGGATCAACCCGGCCTGTCGCCGCTGCCTGCAATTGCCAATGTGTTGGCCCGCTCTGGCGTCAGGGCCCAAGACCTCAGCGTGGCCGAGGTGATGGAGGCATACGCCGTGCAGGCCATTGCCTGTGTTGAGGGTGCTGGCCTTGATCCCGCGCGGGTAAACCTTGGCGGCGGGGCCTTGGCGCGGGGCCATCCCATCGGGGCCTCGGGGGCAATCAACGCGGTACGGTTGTTCCACGAAATCACTGCGCGTGGCGGCACCGGCCTTGCCACCATTGCGGCAGCTGGTGGGATAGGGTCAGCGCTGTTGTTAACTGCGTGACAGCAGGCTTGCCGGGCGCGAGCGCGCCAGCCCGGCAGTTATTACAGCAGCAATTACAACCTTGATAAAGTCACCAGGGATAAAAGTACTGTCGGCAATGGCTGCTTCGACAGCACCCAGATCAAGAACAGTCATCAGCCCCAGAATACCGCACAGATGCACAACCACGATGCCGCCAATGGCAGCGGAAACACCGGCAGCCAGACCAATCGGCAGACTGCGCAAATTCTCCATCACCCAACCAGTAACAAAAGCGCCAAAGATATACCCGACAAGGTATCCCGCCGATCCTGTGGCAAACATCCCGAGGCCACCGCGACCGCCTGCCAGCAAGGGAAGGCCAAGCGCGACCAAACCCACAAACAATAGTGCGGCAAGTGCGCCCCGGCGGGCTCCCAGAATTGTGCCGCACAGCATGATCCCCAGACTTTGGGCCGTAATAGGTACGCCATAGCCCAGCGTGAGCTGCGGGATAAGTCCCAGAGCCGCAACAAAGGCGGCAAACAGGGCGATCAGTGCAAGGGAGCGTTCCATGAATTATCCTTTAGGGGCAAGATTTTGCCAGCATCCAGCTTCGGTAATCCTCGATTGGGACAGGGTCAAGCGCACTTCGGTCACAATCCGCCCCGCGCCCTAAGCGCCTCGGCGACCTGTTCTGCGTCATCAATCGCCAATACCATAAAGGGGTGCAGGATACGCCATCCGGGCCGTTTCACGGCGCGTGCGCGCCAAGACAGCGTCAGCGCCTGCCCCTTGTCTGCCAGCACTGGCGTAAATCTTACCACCAGCGCCACGGCCAGTTCTATACCGCGCGTGTTCATTCCAAGTGCGCGCAATGGCGCGGCCAGCCACTGCACCACCCCCATCATATTGCTCAGTGACGTGGTCATCGTAACAAGGTTTGCCAACCCGACCGCGGTGATCATGCGCAAGGCAATCACCGCGCCTTTTGACACATCATCTGTCAGCCAATGCCACGCAAGCACCAGCACGACAAAAGGCCAAAGCATCCTGAGCCGTCCCACTCCGCCGGTGAAAAACAACCGCCCCGGCGCCGCATAGAGCGCCAGCACACCCGCCAGAAAAGCCAGATGCCACCAGAAACTTGTGACGGCGAACAACGCAACCGTCGCAACGCACAAGGCCCCCAGCTTGACGCCCGCTGGCCAGCCGTGCGCCGCTGTTCTAACCGGCGAGGTCAGAGAGATCATTGCCCGCTCCTATTCGTATCATCTGCGCCTCGAACGCGGCTGCGACCTGCGTGGCAGGTCCATCCTGCACAATGCGCCCTCCGTCGATCCAGATCACGCGGTCATAACGCGCAAGGACATCGGGTTGATGGGTAATCAGCACCAGCGTGACATCCAGAGCATCCAGCATCCGGCGCAGGTGAAGCGTGGTGGGAATATCAAGGCCAGCAAAGGGCTCATCCAGAACAATCACAGAAGGCCGCATCGCCAGCACTGACATCAGACAGACCAATTGCCGTTGGCCTTGCGATAATGGATGCACGGGCGCCTGTGCCCAATGGGCTTTGCCGAATTGCGCAAGAATCTCGTGAACTCCCGCAGCAGCTTCTGCCTTGGTGAGGCCCATCTGGATCAGCCCGAATGCGATCTCTTCTTCGACCGTCGGGAAAATGATCTGGTGATCCGGATTCTGGAACAAGATGCCAACCACGCCCAACGCCGCCTTGCGATCCTGTGCAACATCAACACCCGCAATGCGGACAGCGCCCGCACTTGATGGAATCAAGCCGGTCATGATCCGCGCCAGCGATGTCTTACCCGATCCGTTGCGGCCGACGATACCGATCCGGCGCTCATTGGCATGCAGCGTAATGTCGGCAAGAACCGGGATGCCCCCCGGCGCATAGCTGACGGCATCCAGTTCAATCAGATCAGTCTCGGACATATAGGCGGCCTGCACTCAGAAATATCGGCCCGCACCTATCACCTGCCCGAGGGGTGGCAAAAGGGGCAATCGTCAATCGCGGGGTGCAGTCCATGAGCCGGGCAGATCGCCCCTTGGAAATTTCGCAGGGGCTTTGACCTTGCTCAACAACCAGTTGGGTCCGGCCATAAGACGGCTCAACGTCGGGCTTTCGCGGACCTGCGTCTTGACCTTTTCGATCTGCATCACGTTATCGATGCGCCGCTCCAGAAATTCCCGTGTTTTCACGTGGTCCTCGCTGGTATCACCCAGCCAAAACAGGACAGTGGCAGAATAAACCGCGCTCAGCGTCGCGCGCTTGGTGTACCAGTTCACGTCATCGGACGTATCCCCCAGCGCGTCCCAGATCGCATCCGCTGTCCCCCAGACCAGTTTCGCCCCGTCCGGTGCATGCTGTGGCAGCGCGAAAAAGCTGGTGCCGCGCCGCACGACCTCCTTGTCGCCAACAACTTCCAGGCGCAATTGAACAGCGCGCGCGATACGGTCGCGAAACCGCATATCGCTAAGGTTTTCGTGTTTCAGTCGGTCCAGCATCTGCGCATCACCGAGCCTGTGATACGCAAGGGCCAGATCAGTGGCACCCCGCGGACAGACGGCATGCGCCACCACAGGATCAAGATCGGTATCACGCACAGCGGCGTCAAACGTCGTGACCGACCAGCCATCGAAGGGCACGTGATCAAGGGCGGCCTGCAACAGCCGGGCTTTGGGATCGATCGGTGTTTGGGACATTTCGGGCTCCTTCTTGCGGATGCCAAATGGCTGGACAAACCTGATCTAGCGCGGTATATGCCCATTTCCTGCAAATCATTGCAACTTTATCCTAGAAAGGTGGTGAAAACCACATGCAGGTTAGTGTTCGTGACAATAACGTCGATCAGGCCCTCCGGGCTCTGAAGAAAAAGCTCCAGCGCGAAGGCGTCTTCCGTGAAATGAAGCTCAAGCAACATTTCGAGAAGCCTTCCGAAAAGCGTGCGCGCGAGAAAGCTGAAGCAATCCGTCGTGCCCGCAAGTTGGCGCGCAAGAAATTGCAGCGCGAAGGTATGATGTAAATCATTCCTCGCGTGAAGCGACAGAGAACCCAAAACCCCCGCGGCCTGTTGGCTGCGGGGGTTTTATTTTTGTTATCAATCAAATGCGGGCAATTCAGCCCGAATGCTTACCGCCGATAAATTTTGCGGTTTACCCCATGGAAACCTCTCTCTGGCACATCAATGGCATGGAGATTCGGTACAAAGAGCGTTGCCAAGGTTTCAGTTTAGTGCTCGTCAGCGTCTTTTTGGTTGCCGCCCCACTGGCTGTAAAAAGCCTTGGGCAACCAGCGGTCCCTGCTTCGTTTATTGTTCTGACGGTGCCTTGGGCAGATCCCGCACCAGATATCATAGCAGCGGGCGGCAGCCCCCTTGGCCCGCAAAGGGCGCTATTCGGCATGCTGGCCACTGCAGATGAACCCGACTTTGCCGCGCGATTGGGAATCAACGGGTTCTGGGTCCTCAAGAATAGTGGTTTTAGTCGTTTTCTGTGTGGAGAGTTATCATGACAAGCAGCATTGATCTTGCGCGAGAAAGCGGGCGCCGCATTGTTGTCGCGGTCAGTTGTCTTTGCGGCATTTTCGCCTGTTTCACCGCGTCTTTTGTCGGCAACGATGTCGTTATGACCTCAATTTTCGCCGTCACGTTCAGTGGTCTAAGTTTATCCGCCCGCAAGGTTTTTTCGTATTTTACGGACTACGCCCTTGTCGTGTCACTGATCGGACAGACCGCATTGATCACCGCAGCCTTCGCTGGACATGCGTGGCAGTTGGACAGTCACATGATCTATTTTGCCGTTTTGGCGGTCTGCGTTTTGCTCATTAGTTCGCGCATACTTTTGACTGCGGCAGGTTTGATTGCCGTTCACCACCTCTTACTTGGCATCACTTTGCCCGTGCTGGTCTACCCAAGCGCGAGTGTATGGCAGGCGATATTGCGCACGGTTTTTCATGGTGCAATTGTCGGAGTTGAAGCATCAGTTCTTATCTGGTCGGTGCGCAAACGCCTTGAGATGGCTGCCCTGACACAAGCCGACAATGCGCAGTTGCGCCTCTCGGCATCTCAGGTCGAACAGGCGTTGGTTTCAGCGGACGAAGCACGCAAAGCGGCCCAAGCAGCGCAGAGCCGCGCAGAAAAAGAAGCCACATTTGCGCAGACCGCTTTGGAGACCGCCAAGGCTCAGGCCAATCAGGCGAAAGTTGCCGACGATGCACGGCGCAGGTCCGAAGAACGGCATACTGCGGAACAGCAGTCGGCAAATGAGTCTTTGGAATTTGTCGTGGGTGAACTCTCTCGTTCTCTCTCCCGATTAGCGGCCAAACATCTCAACAGGCCACTCACAAAGGCATTTCCGGAAGCATTCGAGGACATACGCACCGACTATAACGCCGCCGTCGCTTCATTGACGGAAACCATTGGTAATGTCGCGACGCAGGTCGAAAAGATCAGGGGCAATACCGCTGCGATTGCTGGTACGTCTACCAATCAGGCGCGACAGTCAGAGGCACGGTCCGCTTCTTTGTCCAATTTAACCCAATCGGTACTTGATCTTAAAGCGTCAGTCAGTCTTGTCGCCGTAAGCGCGAATGAGGCAAATGAGACAGTCAAGACCTCCCGCCAACACGCTGACGACGGAGTCGATGTTGTCGCGCAAGCAGTGAAGGCAATGAACGAAATCGACCAGTCAGCAGATGAAATCCGTCTGGTCGTCAGCTTGATCGAAGATATCGCATTTCAAACCAATCTGCTGGCTCTGAATGCAGGCGTAGAAGCCGCCCGCGCGGGAGAAGCGGGGCGCGGCTTTGCTGTTGTGGCGGCAGAGGTGCGTGCGCTGGCAAAGCGATCATCAGACTCTGCAAATGATATCAAGGCGTTGGTCCTGAAAAGCAATCAGCAGGTCAAAACCGGAGTTACGCTGGTTCAAAGGTCTGGTTCGGCCCTCGAACATATCCTCGGCGCTGTTGCCCAGACCAACAAGCAAATGGACGGCATCAACGGCAGCGTCCAGCAACAGAATACTAGATTGGCCGAAGTTGCCTTTGCGCTTGAGCACCTCGCGCAAGAAGCCAAACAGGACTTGGTGATGGTAGAAGAATCCGCCGCCGCATCAATCACCCTAAACGAGGCGACGGACACTCTCTCACAGGCCATCTCTGTTTTTGAATTGGCCAACACCTATGAAGATGCCGCCCCCGAGAAAACTGAGAAACGCGTCGCTTAGAAAGAGAGGCGATATGCGGTAAACGCGATGGCGACCTATTGTCTCGAAACGTGCCGCACTGCCTTTATAAAGACCGGCCGACTGACGTCAGAACGCACTCCCGAACCACTTTGCAATCAACTGATCATAAACCCCGTTTTCGCGGAGGTGCAAAATGCTCCGGTTGATATCTTCCCGCAGCGGACTGCCGGCTTGAAGTGCAATGCCATAATTTTCCGGCTTAAAGATACGTTCCATCAAACGCCCTTTCCCACTCCCACGATTCTGAATGTAATAGGCTAAAATCGGAGCGTCAAAAACGACCGCATCCAACGTCTTGGTTTCGAAATCGCCCAGCATTTCGTTCAAATCCGTAAAAGCTGTGTAACTGATGTTCCTGGCGTCGAGAAGCTCAGCAGATGTACTGCCTCCGATCGTACCCACAGAACGACCATCCAGCTCATTGATGGATTGCACGTTGGACTGGATCGCTTCGACCGTCATCGCCGCTGTGATTCGGGCGACAAAAACAGATACGATAAACAAGCTGGATACGACCATAACTACGCCAATCAACCGACCACCCGTCGACCTTGGCATACGTTCCTCAAAGCCGCCGTTCACAACGAGATTCAACGCCCACCAAAACGACGGAAAAATGGCCTCCCTGAAAGGGCGATCAAAGTATTCCTGGCGCGCGCGCTCAAACGCCCACATCAATATGCCACACCCGAACAGAACCCCGAAAGCCAGCAAAAGCGCATAGGCAATATCACGTGTGAAAAGCGCAGAGAACAGCGCGCTTGAGCTTTGATCCTGGTGCAACATCACCTGAACGCCGCTTGAAAAAATAGGCAGGGTGAAATCCATCGTCGCTTCGCGGGCAGCAGTGATCGAAATATTTGCGATGGCACCATCAGCCTCGCCAGCCTGTACCGCATCCAGCATTTCTTTGAAGCCGTCTTTGCGATCAATCATAATCGGCCGACGCAGATCCTTTGCGATTTCCGACAGCAGATCGATGGAAAAACCTGCATTGTTACCCTCTTGTACAATCGAAAATGGCTCACGCGTCACAGTCGTAAAAAGCAATTCCTGCGACATGGCACTTTGCCCGGCCAGCAAGCCTGTAAGCACCACTGTCCAAATGACCAATAAGCGACGCATAGACTCTCCCCGGTGTCCCGATGTCCGTTTCGCCAAACCTGCAGTCAAAAGCGACAGTGTCGGCGCGTTTCAATTAGTAATAGATTCAGTAATCACATCAAACATACTTGCCAGCGACCTTTGACCCGCAAGGATAACCATGCCCTTAAACCGGAAGGGCCGTCGTGTTGCACACTGTCCTGAGTGCAAAGCTCGACTGCATTTGTCCAACGCCCGGCAAACGTGCCAGATACTGCCGGTGGATGCGCGCGAAATCTTCGGTATCTTCTGCAACGACCTTGAGCAGATAATCCGCACTTCCCGCCATCAGATAACACTCCAGAACATCCGGAATCCGCGCGACCGCTTTCTCAAACGCGTCCAGCACCTCATCCGCCTGGCCCTGCAGTGTTATCTCGACAAACACCGTTGTTGGCATCCGCAGCTTGCGCGCATCCAGCAGGGCAACATACCCCTTGATAAAACCGTCTTTTTCCATCTTCTGCACCCGTCGGTGACAGGCGGAAGGGGATAAGTGCACATCCTCGGACATCTCTGCATGGGACATCCTGCCATCGCGCTGTAACGCCCGCAGGATGCTTCGATCAATCTCATCCAGGCTCATTTACGCACGACTTTCGCGATTCGGGACGAAGTTACGCACGTATATCCCGACAATTCGTCTTTTTGCCAAGCCTATTCGTGCCCTTTCGCGCCTCTCTCCGCTTTATTATCGGGCAAAATGAAAACAAAGGAATAGCCCCATGAGAATCGGTTGCCCCACTGAAATCAAACCGCAGGAGTTTCGCGTTGGTTTAACCCCCAGTGCCGCGCTTGAGGCCGTCACCAACGGCCATGAGGTGATCATCCAAAAGGGTGCGGGAGTCGGCGCCGGTTTCAATGACAAGGATTACGAAGCCGCCGGAGCCTCCATCATCGCAACTGCCGCCGAAATTTTTGCCAGTGCTGACATGATCGTCAAGGTCAAGGAACCGCAACCAGTCGAGCGTAAGATGCTGCGCGAGGGACAGGTGTTGTTTACATACCTGCATCTTGCGCCAGATCCGGACCAAACCAAAGACCTGCTGGCTTCCGGTGCTACCTGTATCGCCTATGAAACAGTGACTGACCGCAATGGTGGCCTGCCCCTGCTTGCCCCGATGTCCGAAGTTGCCGGGCGCCTTGCCCCGCAAGTCGGAGCGTGGACACTTCAAAAAGCGAACGGAGGCCGTGGCGTCCTGTTGGGCGGCGTGCCGGGCGTCAGTCCTGCACGAGTACTGGTTATCGGCGGCGGCGTTGTGGGCACACATGCAGCGCGTGTCGCGGCGGGCATGGGTGCGGATGTGACCGTGCTGGACCGTTCGTTGCCGCGAATGCGATATCTCGATGATGTCTTTGGAGGTCAGTTCAAAACATCCTATGCCTCTGCGCAGAACACGATAGAGCTCGCGCGGATGGCAGACATGATCGTGGGTGCGGTATTGGTGCCCGGTGCGCAAGCGCCTCGGTTGATCAGCCGCGCGCAGTTGAGCGAACTCAAGCCCGGAGCGGCACTGGTCGACGTGGCAATTGATCAGGGCGGCTGCTTTGAGACCTCAAAGGCCACCACACACCAAGACCCGATTTATGAGGTCGACGGGATCATGCATTACTGCGTTGCAAACATGCCGGGGGCTGTGGCGCGGACCTCAACTATTGCCTTGGGCAATGCAACGATGCCTTTCATGCTGAATCTGGCCAACAAAGGCTGGCGCAAGGCCTGCGCGGATGACGAACATCTGCTGGCCGGTCTGAATGTTCATGCGGGAAAGCTGACCTATTATGCGGTGGGCAAGGCGCTCGGGATTGATGTGATCTCGCCCCAACTCGCGCTCAAATTCTAGGGCGTCGCAAAACAAAAGGCCCGCCCCTTACGGGAGCGGGCCTTCAACCAACCTGGACAGGCTGGCTTACTTCTTCAGTGTCACCAGAATTTCAGCCAGCAACTCTTCTTGTGTCGGGCCTGCAGGCTCTTCGGGTGCTGCTTCTGGCTCCGGGCCTTTGGCTTTGTTGACCATCTTGACCAACATGAACACCACAAACGCGATGATCAGGAAGTTGATGATCGCCATGATGAAGTTACCATAGGTGAATGTCGCTTCACCAACGGAAGCGGACATGCCGCTGAAATCAACGCCGCCCAAGAACAGGCCGATCAGTGGATTGATCATGTCTGCAACAAGGCTGCCGACGATCGCTGTGAACGCCGCACCGATGATGATACCAACGGCCATGTCCATGACATTTCCCTTGGCAATAAAGTCTTTGAATTCGCTAATCATTGTCGTCCCTCATTTTTCTATCTGCGATCCGGATTTCCTTTACACCGTTCGCCACCGCACACCCAATACCACAACGGTGCGCGCCGGATAGCCTGTATTTACGGGGAAAAACGCCTAAGTTGTTGCTGAATCATCCTTAGGAGGCACAGATGAATAACCTATCCGATTTTCCGATCTCCCAAAAGTGGCCAGCCCAGAATCCCGACCTGCTTCAACTCTATTCTTTCCCCACGCCGAATGGTGTCAAAGTATCAACGATGCTTGAAGAGACCGGCATCCCTTACGAAGCCCATAAGATCACGCTATCGGACGAGGATGTTAAAAGCCCCGAGTTCCTGTCGCTTAATCCCAACAATAAAATCCCTGCGATCGTCGACCCCAACGGGCCGGATGGCACCCCTGTGGGACTATTCGAATCCGGCGCTATCCTGATTTACCTTGCCGATAAGTCAGGCAAGTTCATCGGGTCGAACGGCGCCGAGCGGGCACAGATCATCCAGTGGTTGATGTTCCAGATGGGCGGTTTGGGCCCGATGCTGGGACAACTCGGGTTCTTCTACAAATTCGGCGGTTCTGAATGGGAAGACAAGCGCCCCCAGCAAAGATACATCGCAGAGAGCAAGCGCCTGCTGGCCGTGCTTGAGGGTGAATTGGCGGGCAAGGAGTGGATTGCAGGCGATTATTCCATCGCTGATATGGCCATTGCGCCTTGGCTCCGCGCTCTGGACTTTTATGGAGCCCACGAAGCAGTGGGCTGGGAGGATCACACCAATCTGGTTGACTATGTTGATCGGTTTGTGGCCCGCCCTGCTGTGCAAAAAGGCCTCGTCACACCACCGCGTGACTGAATTGCATCCGTGGTTGGGCAGTGCCGCCCGACCACGCCAGACTGTATCGGTTTCACCCTAACGCAAAAATATGGCTTCTCCAGTCAGCCCGGCAGCGCACCTGTCAGCACATATCGCAGGATTTCGACGACCTGCGCGGGCTTTTCGGCCACTGCCAGTGCAGCCGCGTCCACTTCCTTTAGCGCATGAGCATGGTCTGCCCCGTGCAGGATGATTAGCGACTTGCCAAGCGCCGCTGCATAACCGGCGTCAAAGGCCGCGTTCCACTGTTTGTACTGATCGCCGAACCGGACCACGACAACATCCGCATCCGCAATCCCCTTACGGGTGCGGATGGCATTCATCTGTGCACCTTTGCGATCATGCCAGTTCTTGTCAGGTTCCGAACCAAGAATCGTGACACCGCAATCATCACTCGCCGCATGGTCGGTAACAGGACCGCTGAACAAAACGTCCAATCCTTTGGCACCTTGGGTGATCTGTTCGCGCCAATCGGTATGGATTTCACCGGAGAGATAGACTTTCAGCATGGATGGCTCCCGTTGAATTTGATCTGACTTTAACATCTCAGGGAGTGCGCCGTGCAACGATAGAAACGGCTCATCGCTGAAAAGCTGCCCGCCTCCACAATCTTACCCGCGCAACGTACCACCTGTTGCCTTGGCCACCTTTTCGATCACCTTGGCCCCAACAGCCTCAATATCCGCATCTTTCAACGTGGCCTCACTTGGCTGCAAACGCACGGTGATGGCGAGGGACTTCTTGCCCTCCCCCAACGACCCACCGATGAATTCATCGAACACACGCACGTCTTCGATCAGGACCTTGTCAGCGCCCATCGCGGCATTTACCAACGTCAGCGCATCGACGCTTGCGTCCACCACAAAGGCAAAGTCACGCTCAACCGCCTGCAAATCACTGATCTGCAATGCCGGCCGTGTGGCCCCTGCCTTGCGCGGCATCGGCACTTCACCGGGCCACAGGGTAAAGGCCATCGCAGGCCCTTTGACGTCCATCGCGGCCAGAATGCGCGGATGCACTTCGCCGTAAATACCCAGAACCTTTTTGGGGCCAAGACAGATCATACCGTGACGGCCCGGATGCCACCATTCTTGCGCACCGCGCAGAATTTGCACCCGCGCAGGCGCCCCCATCGCTGCCAGCACCGCTTCGGCATCCGCTTTGACGTCAAACACATCAACCGCACGGAATGCGCCGTGCACATCCTTGGGGCCGGTACGCCCGACCAGCAGACCTGAAACCAGCATGTGCTGCTCTCCGGGTTCACCGCCGTGAAAGGCTGGGCCAACCTCGAATAGCGCCATATCGGCGAACCCGCGTGCCTGATTGCGCGCGGCAGCCTGCAACAGCCCGGGCAGCAATGCAGGTCGCATGTGGCTCATGTCACTGGAAATCGGGTTCTCCAGCCGCGTTGCATCATCGCCACCGCCAAACAGCGCAGCAGAAGGCTGATCAATGAAGCTATAGGTCACGCATTCATTGTACCCCAGTGCGGCCGCCGTCCTGCGCGCGGCCACTTCACGGCGCTGCATCGGTGACAGGATCGGGCGCGGCACACCTTCGGTCAGACGCGGCAAGGGACGACCTTCGAGCTTGGTCAGTGATGCGATGCGCGCAACCTCCTCCACCAGATCGGCTTCACCCTGAACATCGGGGCGCCAGCTGGGGACATGAGCCATATTGCCTTCCAACACGAAACCAAGGGCGCTCAAAGTCTGGCGCTGCTCGCTTTCGGGAATGGTCATGCCGACCAGCGACTGCACACGCGCAGCATCAAGTTTATAGGCGCGCGCCGTGTCTGGAACCTGTCCCGCGACGATCATCTCGGAGGGCTCACCGCCCGCGTGATCCAAAATCATCCGCGTCGCATGCTCGATCCCGTGGGGTGTCCATTCAGGGTCGATCCCCCGCTCAAATCGATAGCGCGCATCCGAATTGATCTTGAGCGCACGGCCGGTGTAGGCAGTGCGCACAGGATCGAAATAAGCGGCTTCGATGAAAACATTTGTGGTTTCGGCGGTACAGCCCGACGCCGCGCCGCCCATAACGCCACCAATGCTTTCCACGCCGTCCGCGTCGGAAATCAGCGTCATACCTTCGACAAAGGTGTACTCTTTGTCATCCAGCGCAAGCATCTTTTCACCCCCCTTGGCGCGGTGGACGCGCAAGGTATTTCCCGCAACCTTGTCCGCATCAAAAACGTGCAGGGGGCGGTTGCGATCGTAGGTGGAATAATTGGTCACATCGACAAGAAAAGAGATCGGGCGCAGGCCAATCGCGCGCAGGCGATCCTGCATCCACTGTGGAGACGGGCCGTTTTTCACGCCACGAATGACGCGGCCAAAGAACACCGGGCATTGATCCAGCGTATCCGCGTCGATGCTGACGGTGATCGGGCAGGCGAACTGCCCTGCCGCTACTTCGATGTCACGCTGTTTCAGTTTGCCCAGACCCCGCGCAGCCAGATCGCGCGCGATACCGCGCACACCAAGTGCGTCGGGGCGGTTTGGAGTGATCGCAATCTCGATTACCGGATCGACCTTAGCGGGATCATGTTCTGCCAGCCAATCGACAAACCTGTCACCCACCTCGCCAGAAGACAGTTCAATGATGCCGTCATGTTCCTCGCTCAGCTCCAGCTCGCGTTCTGACGCCATCATGCCGAAGCTTTCGATGCCACGGATTTTGCCCACGCCAATGGTCGTGTCGATGCCGGGTACATAAACGCCGGGTTTGGCGATTACGACAGTGATCCCCTCGCGCGCATTGGGTGCGCCGCAGATGATCTGTTGCAACCCTTCATCGGTTTCAACCTGGCACACCCTAAGGCGGTCGGCATCAGGATGTTTTTCGGCGGATTTTACGTAACCCAGGGTGAAGTCAGCCAAACGCGCACCACGATCCTCGACACCTTCAACCTCCAGCCCCAAATCAGTCAGGGCATAGGTGATTTCATCCAGTGACGCAGTCGTCTCCAGATGGTCTTTGAGCCAGGACAGGGTGAATTTCATATCGGCGTTCCTCGTGCGGCATGTTTGCGCATTCGGTATCCGCTATCGGGGCCAGTTTCAACAGGTTCAGGGGCAAGTCGGCGCGCGTCCTGCCACAGCCATCGGGCAAACGGATAGTGTGGGACCGATCGTTTAACTCAATGGCAATGCTCTCGCCGCAATTCGGTACCCGTCACCTCGGAATGCCAGCAGAATGGGGCTGGGGCTTCAGGTGGAGCGCAGCAGGATCTTGTTGGACCCGACTGCCGCCGCCATCGCCTGATAGTGCACCTTGCGCCTGTCCGAGCTTCCGGTTGAACGCAGCAAGGTTGTTTCCGCTTCGTCCAAAATCTGCACCGCCTCGGCAAGGCTGGCTTCGACAGCTTCGGTTTTTACGGGCGTCAGAGGGGCAGTCACGACCGGCGTGCTGCGCACAGTAGAGCGGACCCGCGCAACCGGCTTGGTGGCAGAGCGGTTGCGTCTGGCAACAGAACGCAGCTTCTGCGCCGTGTCCTCTAGCACCGCCTTTGCCTCTACATAATCACCCGCGTCTGGCAAGGTTTCCGCCAGTTCAGCCATCCGTTCGCCCAGACAGTCTACGGTATATTCCTTTTGCGGCAGATTTGCACAAAGTCTGTAGGCGTCAGCGATGCCCTGTGTGACAAAAGCTGTCCCGCTGTTGCTCGCGACGGCCAGATTTTGCGTCTGCGGTTGTGTGTCCGTAGAAGGGAATACATCTGTCAGGACAAATCCGGGTTCGAATATGCCCACGTCTGAGTCACCCGCAAAGGCCTGGATTGGGGCCCCGAGCAGAAAGGGCACGAAAAGCGACGCCCGGAATAATTTGTTCTGCGTCATCTTTTACCCTCCGAACAGATTGAAGCGGTACCCGACCGACAGGATCACGCGCCTGTTGTCGTTGCGGTCCGTGGCATCGTCGACCGACAAGCCAAAAATTATGTCCTCCGCCCCTTTGAAACGAAAGCTCGTCCCAACCGAGAGACTGTCACCGGTCCACGCGAGGCTCGCCGCAGTCGTCTGGGTCAGGCCGACCCCGAATCCGGCGAACACACCGGGATCGGTTTCGAAATTCCGCAGGTGTGTACCCGCGCCCAGCGTCATCATTACGGGTAAACGCTCACCGTTGCCCAGCGTCAGGTGCGAAAACCGGCTGATGGCCACTGCTGCAGTTTCGTCCCGCCCGTCCGCGTCGCCCCAGTTGGCAAGCTGGCCGAACCGCAGACTGGCATAAACCGGGCTTGGTCCGTCCAGCAGTCGCCGCGAGAATTTCAGAGAAAGGTATCCGGAATCACCAAAGCTGTCCTTGACCGAGGTGATGTGGGCGGTTGCCTGCACCCCTACGGTGCGTGTGGCATCCCCGAAACCGAACCCCACGAAAGCCGAACCGTCCCCGTCGCTGACTTTCGGTGCGCGCTTATTGGTAAGAGCAAATCCGGCAAATCCGATCCCCGAGGGGGCCACCGTTCCGGATTGTATACCGATCAGCGCGAGGTGCTTGCTGGCCTCCTGCGCCGCTACCTGCGTTCCGCCAAACGCCAGCAAAAACATGCATAGGGCAGCAGTGAAGGCATAGATTCGGCGGCTGTTATGCAAAATGTTCAGCAGGGTCATAGCGCATCCTTCGCATTTCAGAAAAACAATCAGGGACACTCGGAAAACCAGCGGCGCAAAATATTTTGAAACCCGTGATAGGCCCAACTCAAACCAATTGGCTAACAACAGCGCATACTGCATGACAAAGCCTGCCCGCAACAAACGATCCTTTCAAGCCGGAGTAGCGCGAAATCGGGCCTCGACGCGCAAATTTTGTGCGGAAGACGCATCTATGACACAGTTCCCGCGAAACGGCAGAATTTTTACCGGAGGCGGATTACCTGCTCAAACCGCCATGCAAATTCGGCTGATCCAAACTCGCAAATCCGTAATGCCGCAGCCAGCGCAGGTCGCTGTCAAAGAACGCCCGCAAATCGGGGATACCATATTTCAGCATCGCAATTCGGTCGATCCCCATGCCAAAGGCAAAACCCTGCCATTCAGCAGGATCAATCCCGCCTGCCTGCAATACCTTAGGATGCACCATGCCGGAGCCGAGAACTTCCATCCAACCGTCGCCTTCACCGATGCGCAGTTGCCCGTCGACCCATGAACACTGGATATCAACCTCTGCCGACGGCTCCGTGAACGGGAAATGGGACGCGCGGAAGCGGGTCTTGATGCCATCGACTTCGAAAAAAGCGGCAAAAAATTCTTCCAGCACCCACTTTAGGTTCGCCATGGAAATGTCTTTGTCGATTGCCAGACCCTCAACCTGATGGAACATCGGCGTGTGGGTCTGATCATAATCCGCCCGGTAAACACCACCGGGGCAGATGATCCGCAGGGGCGCGCCCTGCGCTTCCATGGTGCGGATTTGCACGGGGCTGGTATGGGTGCGCAACACATGCGGCGGACGATTGTCGCCCTCTGCGCGGTGCATATAAAAAGTGTCCATCTCGGCCCGCGCCGGGTGATGGCCTGGAATGTTCAGCGCGTCGAAATTATACCAGTCTGTATCGATGCGCGGCCCTTCAGCGACAGAAAATCCCAATTCTGCAAAGATCGCCGAGACCTCTTCGGTAACCTGACTGACGGGGTGGATGGTGCCCTGACGGCGCGGACGTGTGGGCAGGGTCACGTCCAGCCATTCGCTGCGAAGGCGTTCATCCAAAGCGGCATCGCCAAGCGCTGCCTTCTTGGCGGCCAAAGCGGAATTTATTTCGTCCTTGAGCGCGTTCAGCTCGGGCCCGGCAATCTGGCGTTGTTCCGGTGTCATCTTGCCCAGCTCGCGCATTTTCAGCGCGACTTCGCCCTTTTTCCCGACGGCTGCCAGACGAATGTCTTCCAGAGCGGCCTCATCACTGGCGTCTGCGATCCGCGAAAGGTATTTCTGCTTGAGAGCGTCCATCGAGCCGTCCTTAATTTTCGGTGATGTGCTATCAGAACCGCACCTGATTACAAGGTCGCATCCACCGTCGACCATGTTGGGGCCTATTTACCGCTGAGACAGGCTATTCAGGGTGATTCGCGAATATTCCCGCATTTCGTGTATTATTGAAAACTTCCCGCGTTACGGGATACACCTCCCGACATGCGGGAAGTGAAATAAGGCGATACCGTTCGACGTTTTGGAAATTCTTCTGCACTGTTCTCTCTCTTGCAACAGTTTGGCTCAAATCCCTATAATTATGGAGATATCTTCCATAGTGAGGCGATTTTTTGCCTTTTCCCCTTCGATACACGTAAGATTCTGATATTGGTCCTGAGTAGAATTGCCGAGTAAAGAGTTGGAGTTTGAGATGAGTAAACCATTGAAAAAGAGCAATCGCATTGCGTTGGGTCTTGCGATTGCCGTGTCCGGCGCGCTGCTTGCGCCAATGGCACAGGCCTCGACGGTCAATCTGAAGTCTGAGGGAGCCTCTGTTTGGGGTTCAGGGTCCAATGTCTGGGCGCGTAACGTAAGCTACAAATTAAACGGTGCTTCAAAAAGCCACGGTGCAGGTTTGTTCCGGCTGGAAGAAACGGCGACCGGCAAGAGCGTTCTGGCTTGGTGCATTGACCTTCTGCACGTGCTGACGCTGCCTGCCGACCACGATACAGAAGTTGCATCGGCAAATGCCGCACAGCTTGGAAACATCGATAAACTTTTCACATCGTCCTACGGCGAAGTAGACAGCGCTGATGAGGCTGCTGGCTTTCAGATGGCCCTTTGGGAAATCATGACAGACACCGGTTCGGCAGACGGACTTGACCTGACCAAAGGTGGTTTCCAGACGACCGGCTCCGCCACGCCGTACACTTTGGCTGCCGATTATCTGGGCCGTCTCGGAACTGCGGGCACTGGTGGATACAAACTGACCACCTATTACAACGCCACAAGCCAGAACCTGGTCAGCGCGACACCTGTGCCGCTGCCAGCCGCCGGGCTGCTGCTGTTGGGTGGCCTTTTCGGTGTAGGCGCGATGCGTTCACGGCGCCGCAAAGCCTGATCGCTTTGAACTGAAACGGTTTGGGATAGGGGAGGTTTTTGACCTCCCCTTTTTCGTTTTGATACAGTCATGTCTGAACAGTACCGCAAATGAAAAAGCCGCCCCATAACAGGGCGGCTTTTCTATTCCGGTTAGGCGTCGTTTACGCCGCGAGCGCATCCTGCGCTGTCTTGACGATGGCACCGAATGCTTCGGGCTCGTGCACTGCCAGATCGGCGAGAACCTTACGGTCCACTTCGATACCGGCCATGTTCAGGCCATTGATAAAGCGTGAATACGTCAGTGCCTCATCGTGCGAACGCACAGCGGCGTTGATCCGCTGGATCCACAACGCGCGGAAGTTACGCTTGCGGTTCTTGCGGTCACGTGTGGCGTATTGGTTGGCCTTGTCGACCGCCTGCGTGGCGACTTTAAAAACGGATTTGCGACGTCCGTAATAGCCTTTTGCGGCTTTGACGATCTTGCGATGACGGGCGTGGGTGACTGTTCCACCTTTGGTACGGGACATATCAGCTCTCCTTAGCGGTCGTAGGGCATAAAGCCCTTGATGATCTTTGCATCGGGTCCGGACAATGCTGCCGTGCCACGTGCGTTACGGATGAATTTCTTGGTCCGCTTGATCATGCCATGCTGTTTGCCAGCCTGACCGCCGATGACCTTGCCGGTCGCCGAGATCTTGAAGCGCTTTTTGGCGCTCGATTTCGTCTTCATCTTGGGCATTTTCGTCTCCTATGGTCTGAGTTTCAAACGCGACTCGGCATGCCACTTCCGGCCGGACGCGTTGGTAGAAGACGGGTCTATAGGGGGGATGCCTGCACTTGGCAAGTAGAAGTTGGACGGTGTCTGCGATACAGACCATGCCACCGTTCAGGGTCCGCTTAGGATTGAAGACCCCTCGAGACGTAGTGCAAAACGCCGTCGGTTGCCCGTGTCCCGATGACCAGGACGACAGCCGCGGAACTTGACCGGTTCTCGAGGCAATGGGCTATGGGCTGCCCCGCCACCAAATGCTGCGGCACGCCACGTTCAAACAATAGTTGCCGGATCATTCCAAAGGTATGATGAACCTGATGTTTCAGGGTCGGCGCGGACGATCAGGGCAAATAACGCGCCACGACATTAACGAAGATATCCGGTACTTCTGCCAGATCCACACCGCCAGGCTTTGATTGCATCGCATACAGGATCAGCCCCCCTGCGATCAGAATAGTCAGTGCCGACGCGCGCGGTGCACGGCTGTCTGAAATCGCTGACAAAATCGACGGGATGGAAAATCCGCCAACAATTATCCCAAGAACCAATGCCAGATCCGGGTCCATGCCTGTCTCCTCACGTTTCGTATCGAAAGCCTACTCCGGATCAGATGAGAAAATCAAACGTTCGTCGCAGGGCGCAACGCGCAGAATGTTGGTGCTGCCGGGCGTGTTGAACGGCACGCCAGCGGTGACAACGATATAGTCGTCCGGCCCGCCGAATCCCTGCTCGCGCGCGGCATGCGCGGCAGAAACGACAGCCATCTTAAAGCGATCCAGATGGCCGGTCATCACGCAATTGCATCCCCAGCTCAGCGTCAGGCGCCGTGCGGTGTCGACCAAGGGAGTCAGTGCGATAATAGGCACCCTTGGACGTTCCCGCGCGGTCAACAGTGCAGTTGTACCGCTTTCGGTGAAGCAACAGATCGCCTTGATGTTGGTTGTCTCGGCAATTTCGCGCGCGGCGGCAACAATCCCGTCGGCCACAGTCATCCGGTCGGCGATCCGCGATGATTCAAGAATTTGGGTGTACGTCGGGTCCTGCTCCACTTCCACTGCGACATTGTCCATCGTGGTAACCGCCTCAACGGGATAATCACCCGCCGCGGATTCTGCACTGAGCATCACAGCGTCAGCGCCCTCGTAGATGGCCGTGGCCACATCAGAAACCTCAGCGCGGGTCGGCATCGGGCTTTCGATCATGCTTTCCAGCATCTGGGTGGCGACAATCACAGGTTTCGCCGCAGCACGACATTTACGTACCAGCCGCTTTTGAATGGGCGGCACATTCTGAACGGGCAGTTCAACACCCAGATCGCCGCGTGCCACCATGATCCCGTCGCTGACCGCAAGGATGTCATCGAACCGCTCCACCGCGTTTGGCTTCTCGATCTTGGACAGCACCGCTGCACGCCCTTTGATCAACGCGCGTGCCTCTTCGACATCTGCGGCACGCTGCACAAAACTCAACGCGATCCAATCGACACCCAAGTTGCAGACAAATTCCAGATCGGCGCGATCCTTGTCGGACAAGGCCGCCAGCGGCAATTCAACATCAGGGACATTCACGCCCTTGCGGTTGGAAATTGTGCCGCCAATGACAACGGTGCAATTGGCAAAGTCGGCGCCACAATCCTCGACCCGCAGTCTGATCTTGCCATCATTGACCAGCAGGGACGCACCCGGTCTGAGCGCGGCAAAAATCTCCGGATGCGGCAGGCAGACGCGGGCGGCATCGCCCTCTGCCTCATCCAGATCAAGCCGGAACGACGCGCCTTCGACCAGAAGTTCGCTATCCCCGGCAAAGACTCCCACGCGCAATTTGGGCCCCTGCAAATCCGCAAGGATACCAATAGAGCTATGGGTTTCTTCTTCTATCCGGCGGATGATGTCGTGCTTGATGCGGATTTCTTCGTGGCTGCCATGGCTCATATTGAGCCGGAACACATCAGCGCCCGCATTGTGCAGTGTCTGGATCATCTCGTAGGTGTCCGAAGCCGGTCCCAGTGTCGCGACGATCTTTACATTGCGCAGGCGTTTCATATGGTGCGTCCTTGTTCGGGTTTGCGGGCCTATGCCCGACTGTTAGCGATAACATTAGCGTAATATTTCGGGCAGGGCTACCTGTGCCCATCTTGCAAGTCAAAGGTTTCACAAAAATGACCTACCTGCCATATCAGATTGACGGATCTTCGCGATCCGGCCGTTGGCTGGTTACCTGTGATCACGCAACTAACACCGTTCCCGATGCAATTGGAGGCGGTGATCTGGGCCTGCCGCCGTCGGATATGGCCCGACATATTGCCTATGACATCGGCGCCGCCGGGGTGACACGCCTGCTGGCAGAATATCTCGACAGCCCCGCCATCCTGTCAAATTTTTCACGACTTGTGATTGATCCCAACCGCGGCGAGGATGACCCCACCCTCCTGATGAAGCTTTACGACGGCACAATCATTCCTGCCAACGCCCGCGCGGATTCCGAAGAACGTAACCGACGCCTTGATCTGTGTTACCGCCCGTATCACGCCGCGCTCGGCAAACTGGCCGCACGCCCGGCAACAGCGATCTTGTCGATCCACAGTTTTACGCCGCAGTTGCGCGGCCGCACCATGCGCCCTTGGGAAATCGGCGTTTTATATGCAGGTGACTCGCGGCTCGCGCGGCCCCTGATCGACCATCTGCGGGCGGAACCGGACCTGACTGTGGGTGATAACGAGCCCTACAGCGGTCATTTGCCCGGGGATGCGGTCGATCGGCACGCCCTGCGCGATGGCCGGCCCAATGTCCTGATCGAACTGCGCAATGACCTGATTGCAGATGCCGCCGGCCAGCAACTATGGGCATCACGCCTCGCACCTATCCTTGAAACTGTTTTGGCCCAGACCCAGCTATAAAACTTAACAGGAGACCAGCATGACCGCTCAGACACCGACCCAGACCGAAATCGAACTGCAAGCGGCCGCCTTTCGCCGGCTTCAGAAACATCTGATGCAAGACCGGACCGATGTGCAGAATATCGACCTGATGAACCTCGCCGGTTTTTGCCGCAATTGTCTGAGCAGATGGTACGCAGAAGCCGCCGCAGAAAAAGGCATCGGGATTGGCAAGGAAGAAGCGCGCGAATTGTTCTACGGGATGACCATGGAAGACTGGAAAGCCAACTATCAGACCGATGCAGGTTCGGATCAGCAAAAAGCGTTCAAAAAGGCATTTGCACAAAATGTTGGCAAAGATGGGTAATCGCAGCAGCCTGCACTAAATATAGGCGCATCATATCGGGTCAATGTCGGCAATACTTGGGTCGGTCCAATAGTGATTCGCCGCTAGCGAAATTTGCGGTCTGGAATGACGCCAACTCGATTGAGCCCCTCAATTTGCAGGTCTGTCGTTCGTTGAGAGATGCTGACGACTTACGCGCCTGCAAAGCAAATGAATCTAGCGTTGCGCTGAATGGCGACCGTAGCGTTGGAGCGCGTGCCAACTGCTGTGGCAAGCGAGCAGCGTCTGGTCGCGGCGGAGGTCGCAAATCTCGAATTCGCCGCTTCCGCACATGACCACACCTGATGCGCAATCACCGCCGAATGATATGTATTGTTCGCAATACGAGAACAATAACCATAACTTCGTGGAATTCCATTCGATATAACCACAAGTGTATGAGATACTTTGACTTTTTATCGAATTGAGGTGAAAACGTCCGAAGCTTTCCGGAGGATGATTCTATGATGATTGCGTTTTTCCTACTTCCTGCACTTCTCGGCCTTGCGCTCTTCGTTAACCTCGCGGACGACGACGATGACGCAGCCGATGACGGTGTAACAGAGCCGCCTGTCGACGTTCAGGTTGCTGATGATGAAGACGCATTTATCGGCAGTTCAAGCGACGAGAATATCACGGCGCGTGACGCAGGCGGCTACATCGATGGCGGCGATGGAAACGACAAAATCGTTGGTTCCGAGGAGACCGACATCCTATTGGGCGGCGCGGGCAATGACGTGATCTTTGCACAAGGCGGCAACGACTATGTGTCAGGTGACGCGGGCGACGACCGCATCTTTCTGGGTGATGGTGATGACGCAGTGGCCCCTGTCGACGACCTCTCCAATCTGGCGGGAGATGACCTGATCCGCGGCGGGGCCGGGAACGATCTGATTGGGGATTTTCTGGGGTCGAACCAATTGTTCGGTGATCTGGGCAGCGACACGCTGGTTGCCTTTGACGGTCTGAATGAAAATGGCGTCTATGAAAGACCCGAGGAACTTGGGTCCACCGACACGCTTAGCGGCGGGTTCGGCAATGACATTCTGGCCGGTGACGATGGTGACATCATGACTGGTGGGGAAGGCAGGGACACATTCTATGCCACCGACAGCGAAGACGTTGATCTGGACGAAGTGACAATCACAGATTTTAACACTGCCGAAGACAATCTGTTTATCGTCAAAACCTATTCAGGAAATTCGGGGGAAGTGGTCGGGCTGGATTACGATAGCGAAATGAATGGTGTCCGCGTCACCTTTGAAGGCCGCGCAATCGCGTTCCTGTCAGGTGTCGGGGCCGCTGACATTCCCGCGATCAGCACGTTCATAACTACAACAGAGCAATTATAACAACCCTCACAGGTCGACCAAACGACCCGGCCAATCCGAGGCCTTCCGCCCGCCGTCAATAGATGTACAACACCAGCCACTCAGCGGTGAGCGCGGCCCGTTTTTCCCCTTCTATCTCCACCATCGCATCAAAGCGGCACATCAAGTTGTCTCTGCCCCGCAATTGCGCGTCGGCCAAAACAAACCGCCCCCTGATCCGCGCACCGGAGCGCACAGGCGCGACAAAACGAACCTTTTCAAATCCGTAGTTCACCGACGCGCTTTGTCCTTCCATGACAGGCAGCGCGCCATATGCCATGCCCGACATCATCGACAGTGTCAGCATTCCGTGCGCAACTGTTCCGCCGAAAACCGACTCTGTGGCGCGCACAGGGTCGATGTGGATGAACTGACGGTCCTCGCTCACATCGGCAAACGCGTCAATGCGCGCCTGATCCACGACAAACCAAGGCGACAGGCCCAATTCCTGCCCTACCGCGCCAAGCATCGTATCCCGATCAATCGTGTTTGCCATTTTGCCCCACATGCCCTCTGATACCGTGATCACTGTAACTCACGAATAGGCCCATCCATGCAATCCATGCTCTTTGCCATATTGATCGTTTCCGCTGCAGGTATCTGTGTGGCGGTGCAATCACCAATGAACGCCGCGTTGGGCAGGGGGATCGGCAGTGGCGTCGTGGCCGCTGCCGTTTCCTTCGGCATCGGGTTTCTGGTGCTGCTGGGGCTGTCAGTCCTTATGGGGCAAGCAGCGGCATTCTCCCGCGTGACGACCATGCCACCTCTGTTATTGCTGGGCGGTGCCTTGGGCGCGTTTTTTGTCTGGTCGATGCTCTGGGCGGTGCCGACCCTTGGGGCGCTGACCGCGATCACCGCGCTCATTCTGGGCCAGATGGCTGCCGCGCTGATGATTGATGCCACCGGCCTCTTTGGTATGACGGTTCAGGCAATCACCCCCACCCGTCTTGCCGCTGCGGCATTGGTGGGGGCGGGTCTTGTCCTGTCGCGCGTCTAGATCGCGACCTTTCGCATTTCATCAAGGTAAATCTCGCGCAGCCGCAGCGACCGTTTTCCCGGCGTGCCATCCCCCACCATCGCCCCGTCGATTTCAACCACAGGCATCACAAAAGCAGAGGCCGACGTGGTAAACGCCTCATCCGCCTGCATCGCTTCCTCGATGGTGAAATTGCGCTCTTCGACAACCATCTGTGCCTCTTTTGCAAACCGCAATACAGCGGCCCGCGTGATCCCGTGCAGAATGTCGGTGCTCAGCGCGCGGGTGATGATCTTGTTGCCCTTGACGATATAGGCGTTGTTGGAAGTGCCTTCTGTGACAAATCCGTCCTCGACCATCCATGCATCATCACAGCCTGCCTTCTTGGCCATCATCTTGCCCATGCTGGGATACAACAACTGCACAGTTTTGATGTCGCGTCGGCCCCAGCGGATATCCTCGATGGAAATCACTTTGGCACCCTTTTTGGCCGCAGGGCTATCGGCCAGGCCCGGCTTGCTTTGGGTGAACAGGACTATCGTCGGCA
>JBARUV010000157.1:0-1755 GCA_049645905.1 Sulfitobacter sp. | reverse complement strand
CGGGCCTGACACTTTCGGCAACGGCGGGGCCAGCCCGACAGCCAGATGATCTGGGCGCCCCCCGAGGCGCGATGCAGTTAAGAATGTGCCGGTCACTGTTGCCCGGTGCACCAGCCCGCCGCCCTTGATGATGATTTTGCGGTCCTTCTTGAGAACGCCAAGCCCCTCTGGGTTTGCGGGGTCTTCCTCAGGCTCAAGAGGTAAGGCGAGCCATCCGCCCTCGGTCTGGTCAGGGTAATCAAAATCGCGAAACGTGATGTCTCCACCGATTTCAAACAATCGGGTCTCGCGACGATCAGGTATCGGACCAAATCCACCGCCGTGGCGAATCCATCGCGGTACGCTCAACGACAACTGCGCCGTAACGACGGAATCATCCTGATGGCGCGCGGCCATGAAAACCCCGCCCGGTAACGCACGGGCCGAGGGATCAGAGGCAATTGCGCCCCCCTGATTGATCCAGTCGGTCCAGGTGTTCCCGACCCGCGCAACGAAAGCGATACTTCCCTCCCGCTGACGCACGACAACAGCCGACCAATCGGGTCCCCCGCCAACCGCTGCAGGATCACCGACCGCATCCCCGCCAAGATCGCGCAGAGGCTCCCAACCAGCGGCGTTTTGCCGGAAGTGCTGGAGTCCACCTGTTAGACCACGTGCGAATACATCCAGACGCCCCGCGCCACTGGCCGAGGCCGCAGGCGTGCCATCAATTTTCCCTCCTAGGCTCTCCCAACCGCCCCAGGATATGCCGTTGAACTCGATCCACCAAAGCGCGTCATCAATCCCTCTTGCAAAGACTGCAATGCGGACACCGTCCGGCGTGACCGCCGCGGGGCAAGACGCGAGCACGCCCCCAAGGTGTAGCGGAGCCGATGGCGCACCCGTCGCGTCAAACATCCACAATCCGGCATCACCACCGCGTGCAAAGACGCGGATTTGCCCCCCTGCCAGTGCGACAGGAACCGGAGGCGACGTCAGTCTGCCCCCCAAATTCTGCCAATTGCCCCAAGTCCCTGTCCAGGTTCGCTGCTGCAAATCTTGCGCATCATCGAGAAGGAACAGATCAAACCGCCCCCCAGCGCCTGACAGCGCCGCGATGTCGGAGGACGCGAACGGGGACGGTGAACCCTGAATGCTCAAGGGGCGCCCCGGCAACTGGATATTACTGAAACCAGCCGGATGCCCTGCGCCGGTCCGCACATAAACCGCCGGAGTACCATCCGGATAGCCAACAACGGTCGGACGGCCGGTTGCAGTTTCACGCACGGCCACATGAGTCACGGTATCGGACAACGGTCCAAGTGTTGCGAGACGGTCTTCGGTCGCGATGACACGTGCGGTGCGCAGTCGCGGTTCTGCCGATGGTCCGGCATCCAGCAACAAATGTGCCCCCGTCTTCAAATCCGAGACACGCGCATCAAGCGGGAAGTAACCTGAACCACTGTTGAGAGCGCCGCTGATGTTTTCGGTTCGCCAACGGTTTATCGGCAGTTCATCCGGGTCATAGACATTGTGTGTGGCTGGTGCGTTGTGCCCGAAAAACCGCAACCGCCGTTGCGTCGGGGTTGCCCGCACATAGCCCGGATTTAGATCAGGCGCCTGAACAGGCGGCGACCAGTCGATCCGGGTGCCACCGCTCCCGACACCTATCCCAAGCACGGTTTTTTCTTCAATGATCCCGCGTCCAAAAAGCAGGAAATTGTCACCCTGCCCCACCCCTGCCAGATCGGTCACAGGGCCTGATCTCCTGCCCTC
>JBARUV010000156.1:0-19542 GCA_049645905.1 Sulfitobacter sp. | reverse complement strand
GGATCGGCCAGACCTTTGCGGGGTTCGTCGGGGCCTGCGCCCTGATTGCGGGCGCACAAATGATGCGCAACCGCTAGGGTTGGACACTTCCAAATTCGTGCAGATCGCGCTAGGGCTGCCTTTCATTCAGAAAGGCGGCCCTTGTCATGACAGAGCCTGAAAAAAAGAAAAAGAAAGTGTCGCGCCAGCAGGTGTACACACTTGTCGTTCAGATCGGTCGCAAGGACGGCGACGGGCTGCCCGCCAAAGCCACTGGCGCTGCACTGATGTGTTACGCTTCGGGGGTCGATGAGGCAGAGGCTGTGCGCGAAACGGTTGCCATCCTCAAGCAAGCGGATACGGCGCCGCTGGATGTAACCGGATACGGCACACTTGCCGAGCGCGAAGCGGATGATGAAGACGTGATTGACGCCGAAGAGCGCGCGTTGATGCAGCGTGCGCTGGATGAAAATGCGGTTATCGTTGCGCAGATGACGCCGTTTTTTGATTGATCGCGTTGCGCTTTCATACCTCCCTTTTTGATGGAGAATGACCGATATGTCAGGCGAAATGGATCTGCAAAAACTCCTGGGCTCGATGTCAGCCACTCTGGTTGACGGCACCTATGTCTTTGCGACTTTGCCAACCGAAAAGGTGCCGCAGGGTCTGGTGCCCCGCATGATGTTCCATGAGGCCGAAGGCGTGACGCTGATCGTGCTACAAAGTGAGGCAGATGCCCACGGTTTGGCATCTGAATTTCCCTGCCGCATGATTACCTTGAATGTGCATTCCGCGCTCGAAGCGGTCGGTTTCATTGCACACATCGCTTCCGAGCTGGCGGCACATGGCATGGGTGTAAACCCGGTTGCCGGCTACTATCACGATCATCTGTTTGTGCCAGCGGGGCGGGAACAGGACGCATTGGAGGTTCTGCGCGCCATTGCCGCTGATGCAGCCTAAACCTCTAAGGCCATACCGAATTCGCGTCTCGCAGATGAATGGGCGTCCAGTTCATGTCCAGTTCCTTGCGGGTGATGGCAAGTCCGGCGCCGGGCGGAGGCCAGTTACGCCCGCCTTTGGTCTGGTTACAACCGCGTGCACCACTCTCGTAAGATTTGCAGAGGACGACGGCATTGATCGGCGAATTTGACGGGCGGCCTGTTCCTCGGAACTGCACATCGGGCACCAGGTGGTCCACGTCGAAATACATCCGGTCTGTGTGGCAAAACTTGCAGTTTTCGCAGTAGTAGATCAGCCCCTGTTTTCGCGCATCCTGTTGTTGTTCATCTATATTGACCCCGTCAATCCTCCCAATCACGGCAATGGCGTTCCATCGGAAAACTTCACCACGCATTGCGGGACTGAAATTCTGGCGGCTCATATCGTGCTCCGAGGAAAATTTGTTGTCTGTTTATGTATGACAGGGAAACCTTAGCACAATTGGTCTTTGGATTATATCAGTTGATCTTATGCCGCGCGCTGGCGGGATAAATGGATCGCTTCAAACTGGCGTAGCACCTGATGGGACGGGCGGCCATGTTCCGGCAAACCGGAACGGTCCAGATTAGCCAGAAGGCTGTTTTTCAAGCTCGATGTGTCGCGCCTGATACGGCCGATATAAAGGCTTTCCAACGTGGTACCCGCACCAAGCAGCGTCTCGTGTTTGGGCAACAATAGCTGCGTGTAGCTGACAATAGGGCCGCAGGGTTCTGCAAAAGCTGTAAACCCGTTCACAAGGTGGCGGGCAGGGACAAGCACAGCTTCTTGGCCGAAAAGGTATTCGACTTCGGGACCATCAATAAGCAGGCGCTGTTCGGGCGATACGATGATGTCCTGTTGCAACCCGAAATAGGGGGCACGTATACGCAGCGGCTGAAAGCTGCCCCGTGCCGGAACGGTGCGTGAAATGCGATGGACAACCGGCACCACACCGGAACTGTGGGTGGTGACCGTATCACCCCGCTGGAGATCGGCGGCGTCCTTGTAGCCCCAGGGTGTCTCTATCGGGGTCTGAGGCATCAAGGTGGGCATTGGCCCCACTGGTTCCACCTCGTCCGAGAGGGCGGCAAATATCATTTCGGGCGCAAAGGTCTGGCCTGCGCCTCCCAGCATCAACAAGCGGATATCGCGCAGCGCAAGTGGCATTGGCGCAGAGACCGGAACCGTGATGACCGTTGTTTCTTCGGGCTGTTCAAGTGTCAGACGGCCCCATTTTGCCTGCGCGTCCCACGCATAGGTCGCTCGAAGCACATCGCGGCGTACAGAATCGCTGCGGGTGATTTCGGCACGGGTGGTCTTGCTTCCCTGTTTTTGTGTCATTGCAATCCCGCCGCCGGGCAGGGTTTCGAAATAGAGACTGCGCGGCCATGGCTGTCTGCCTGTTAGGCCAAAAAGCCGCTGCGGTTTATCATCGGTGACCGGATGCGTCTCAAACAGGATCGTACCTCGTGTCAGCAGGGCATCCGCAGTGTCCGGTAGCAGCATCCTGTTCTGCTTCTGCGCGCCTAGTCCGCGCAGGGAAAACCTGCGTTCCTCATGATCCGTAACGGCCAGCCAGGTCATCGGGCACCTGCCGGAGGGATGGGTCTGCTGCCTGTCGTGCGCATATGTCTGCCCCGCGCTGATCCGGGCAGGTTTCCTACAGCACAACACAAAGGGTCGGCCCTTTGCCAAATTCCTCTGGTTTGGTGGGAGGCCCTGTTTTCAGGTGCCAACCGCTGCTGCTGCCCTGCCTCGGGCTTTGTTATTGCCTTATGCTAGCATGCGGAGTGCGACAGCGAGAAGCATTTCCTTGAGCCGCCCCCTTGGCACCGCGCTATTTTAGCCACAAAAAGGGTGGGTCGATTACCCGCCTAACTGAAGGAACCGCCATGCCCGGTCTTGACCCCGTTGAACTGACAGCCAAGCTGGTGCGATGTGCATCTGTCACGCCTGCCAACGAAGGGGCGTTGGAGGTTCTCGAAGAGGTGCTGAGCGCAGCGGGATTCGAGTGCGCATGGGCGGACCGTGGCGGCATCCGAAACCTGTTCGCGCGTTGGGGCGCAAAGGGGAATACCAAGAGCTTTGGTTTTAACGGGCATACCGACGTCGTGCCCGTCGGCAATCCGGATGACTGGTCAATGCCGCCCTTCGGCGCCGAGATCAAAGACGGCATAATGTTCGGCCGTGGCACCACGGATATGAAATCGGGGGTCGCGGCGTTTGCTGCTGCGGCTGTTGATTTTGTACGGGACACGCCGCCCGACGGATCCGTTGTGCTGGCAATAACCGGCGATGAAGAGGGCGACGCCACGGATGGCACCACCGCGCTGCTCGAGTATATGGAAAATAACGGCGAGCGGATGGATGTTTGTCTGGTGGGGGAGCCGACCTGCCCCGACACCATGGGCCAGATGATGAAGATCGGGCGCCGCGGATCCATGACCGTGTGGTTTACAGTTACCGGGACGCAGGGCCATTCTGCTTATCCGCACCGTGCTAAAAACCCGCTGCCAGCGATGGTCCGCCTGCTGGATCGGCTGGCAGCACAGGAACTGGATCAGGGGACCAAACATTTCGATGCCTCTACTCTTGCAATTGTAACGGTTGATACCGGAAATCCCGCGACCAATGTCATCCCGGCCCAATGCAAGGCAGCGGTGAACATCAGGTTCAATGATGCCCATTCCGGTATGAGCCTGTCACAGATGATTTCAGGCCATGTTGCAGAAGTAGGCGATGCCTATGGTGTTGAGATCGGGGTAATGATCAAGATTTCAGGCGAGAGTTTTATCACCCCTCCGGGAGCGCTGTCACAGATGGTTGCAAAGGCTGTTGAGGCTGAGACGGGTATCGCGCCAGAATTGTCAACGTCGGGTGGTACGTCAGATGCCCGGTTCATCAAGGATCACTGTCCGGTGGTGGAGTTCGGGCTGGTCGGCCAGTCGATGCATCAGGTGGATGAACATGTCACCGTCGACCATATCCATCAGCTCAAGGCGATTTACGGGCGAATCCTGAAAGACTATTTCGCGTGACCGTTACAATTGATCTGACGCGTGATGTTGCCAGCTGTCTTGAGCTTCGGCGGATTGTTTTTATCGAAGAACAAGGTGTGCCACAGGCGGATGAGATTGATGATCTGGATGGACGCAGCCTGCACTTACTGGCCAGTGACGGTGAAAACCCTATAGGCACGGCGCGGGTGCATATTGCGGATGGTGTTGCCAAAATCGGGCGGGTCTGCGTGCTGAAGTCGCATCGCGGTACGGGCTTGGGTGCGGCCCTGATTGCCAAGGCTTTGGAGATTTCAAAGGGGAAGGCTGCGACGGCCAAATTGGCTGCGCAGGTGCATGCTTTGGCATTTTATGAGGCGCTTGGCTTCACCGCTATCGGCCCGGTCTATGACGATGCAGGGATTGACCATCGCGACATGGTGCGCCCCTTGTGACGCAAACCCTGATTGTTATGCTCAAAGAACCGCATCCCGGTCGCGTCAAGACCCGGTTAGGGCGCGACATCGGGATGGTGCCTGCCGCTTGGTGGTTTCGCCATCAGGTGAGACGGTTGCTCCGCCGGATTGAGGATCCACGCTGGCAGGTGGTCCTGTCTGTATCGCCGGATGCAGAAGGGCTGCGCAGCCGGATCTGGCCAGCACATCTGCCGCGGTTGCCGCAGGGGCGCGGTGATCTGGGTGACCGTATGGCCAGGATGCTGCGCGCGGCGGGCGGCGGCCCTGCCTGTGTGATCGGTGCAGATATTCCAGGGATCACGCGGACACATATCGCACAGGCCTTTGCCGTTCTGGGCGCCAAAGATGCGGTGTTTGGCCCTGCAGATGATGGGGGCTATTGGCTAATCGGGTTACGACACCCTGTGCGCCAACCGACGGGGTTCCTGAAGGGTGTCAGATGGTCCACCGAGTATGCGCTGGGCGATACGGTTGCCACATTGCCTGATTATCGCATAGCGCGCATCGCTACCCTGCGGGATGTGGATACAGCGGATGATTTGTTCTAGCGATTTGCCATGACGGCGGCTGAGGTGCGTGATACCTGTGCCTTATGAACAAAATACCTACAAAAGCCGAGATCCTCGAGTGGATCGAACAAAACCCCACGCTGACGGCCAAGCGTGATATCGCCAAGGCCTTTGGCATCAAAGGGGCCGCGCGGATCGACCTGAAACGTCTGCTGAAGGAGTTGGAAGCCGAAGGGCATCTGGCGAAGCGCAATCGGTCGTATCAGGACCCTGACCGCCTGCCGCCGGTTTCTGTGCTCATGGTGACGGGCCCTGACCGCGACGGCGACCTTTATGCCAAACCGATGGAGTGGCATGGCGAGGGGCATGAACCCCGCGTGCTGGTCATGACCCGCCAGGGTGACCCTGCGCTGGGCGAAGGGGATCGCATTCTGGCGCGGCTGACTTTGGTCAAGAACGAGACCTATTCCTACGAAGGCCGGCTGATCCGCCGGATCGGCACAAATCCGAAGCGGGTGCTGGGCATCTATCGCCAAAAGACCGAAGGGGGACGGATTGTCCCCATCGAAAAGGGCGCTGAAAAGGAATGGATCGTCGCCTCTGACGACGTCAACGGTGCTAAAGACGGCGAGTTGGTGGAGGCGGAACAGGCCGGACCCAAGGGCCGTTTGGGTCTGCCCCGCGCACGCATCGTCGAGCGATTGGGCGATCCTTCTGCACCCAGGGCGGTGTCACTGATTGCCATTCACCAGCACGGTATCCCCGATCAGTTCCCTGATGAGGTGATCGCCGAAGCCGACGCGAAGGAGCCCGCCGACCTGAACGGCCGGGAGGACCTGCGCGATCTGCCGTTGATCACGATTGATCCTTCCGATGCGCGGGATCGCGACGATGCCTGCTATGCCCATGCCGACGAAGACCCCAAAAACGAGGGCGGCCATGTCCTCTGGGTCGCGATTGCAGATGTGGCGCACTACGTGACACCCGGCTCTGCGCTGGACCGGGAGGCACGCAAGCGGGGGAACTCAACGTATTTCCCAGACCGTGTTGTGCCAATGTTGCCGGATCGTCTTTCTGGCGATCTGTGCTCGTTGCACGAAGGTGTGCCGCGCGCCTGTGTCGCCGTACGTATGGTGCTTGATAATCAGGGGCAAAAGCTGTCCCATTCATTCCATCGCGGGTTGATGCGTTCGTTGGCGTCATTGCACTATGAAGAAGTGCAGGAGGCGATTGACGGCAATCCGAATGAGCGTTGTGCCGCATTGTTGGAGCCCGTTTTGCAGCCGCTCTATGCAACGTACGAAGTGCTGAAGCTTGCGCGGAGACACCGGCAGCCTTTGGATCTGGACCTGCCCGAGCGGCGTATTGTTCTTGCCGATGATGGCACTGTCCAGTCGGTCAATTTCAAGGAAAGTCTGGATGCGCACAGACTGATCGAAGAATTCATGGTGCTGGCCAATGTCGCCGCCGCAGAGACCCTTTTGGCCAAGAAGCAGCCGTTGTTGTTTCGGGTGCATGAAGAACCGCCCAAAGAGAAGCTCGATTCCTTGCGCGAAACAGCACAGGCGGCAGGGTTCAATCTGGCGAAAGGTCAGGTTCTGAAGACAGCGCACCTGAACCGTTTGCTAAATGACGCAGCGGGGACGGAAGATGCCGAGTTGATCAATATCTCGACCTTACGGTCTATGACGCAGGCCTATTATGCGCCCCAGCACATCGGACATTTCGGTTTGGCGCTGAAGTCCTACGCCCATTTCACCTCGCCGATCCGGCGCTATGCGGATCTGGTGGTGCATCGCGCGCTGATCACTGCACATGGCTGGGGCGAGGGCGGCATGCCGCTGGACGAGATCGAACGGCTGGAACAAACAGGACAGCATATCTCCGATACGGAGCGGCGGTCGATGACCGCGGAGCGGGACACAACGGACCGCTACCTCGCCTCCTATCTGAGCGAACGGGTGGGCGCGGAATTTACGGGGCGGATCAGTGGCATCGCGCGTTTTGGCGTGTTTGTGAAACTGGATGAAACAGGGGCGGATGGTCTGCTTCCAATTCGCACGCTGGGCAACGAATATTTTCATTATGACCGCGATGATCAAACCCTGATGGGCGCGGATACCGGCCAGATATTCAGTATGGGATTGCGCGTCAAAGTACGGCTGGCCGAGGCAACACCTGTTACCGGCGGTATCCTGCTTGAATTGCTCGAAGTCGAGGGCCAGAAAGTTGCCAGCGGGCGGCGCAGCCCCGCTGGTCGTAGCCCCCGGCGCAAGGCCACAAAGGCCAAACGCAAGGGCGACAAGATCAAGCGCAAAGTGACAAGGTCGCGGCGGTAGGGGCGCGCATGGCCGCCTCCATCCGGTCGATGTAGCGACACAGGATTTCGTCTTTGGCGACGCGGGATTTCAGCAGGGTTTTGCCTGGTGTGGCGCGCATGTTGGCCAATATCGCAGCTACAGAAGCATCCGCTGCCGTGGGGCGATCCCCGAACAGGAACGCGCCATGCCACAGCCGTGTGGTGATGGCCTGAAGGTCGGGTTCGATACGCGTCATGCGTTCTTGGGCGGTCAGGCGGCCCAACCCTTGACGATCCATCCCGATCAAACATTTCTTGCGCAGCTTATTGGTCACGATCCCGCGCAATAGTTTCGGAACGCTGCTGAAATAGGTGTCTCGTATGGTGGGCCAGACGTCATCATTGCCCCAACGGTCCATCACCAAATGGAAGTACATGTGTTCCTCGGCCATCCGGATCAGCGCACGGGAGGTTGCCTTTTCCATGTCGGACAACCCTGCATCAAAATCCACGCCAAGGCTTTCCAAATGGAAACGGATGTTGTCGCTGTCGTGGATCAAGGCTCCATTATGGCGAATCGCAGGCAGCTTGCCTTTGGGCATCTTGCGCGGGTCTGCGGTATTTTCGCGTTTCCAAGATTGGCCAGACATGTTGAGCAACCAGATCGCCTTGAGGCAGAACGGGCTGGCGGAAGATTGGCCAAAGGCGGACGCGAAGGTGATGAGTGTGATCATGGCTGAGGCTCCTTTTCTGAAGCCTGTTATAGCAGTCAATACTGTCAATTTTTGTCAGGATAGGTTAAGGTCCTGATATGACCCGTACCCACCGATTATTCCAGATGATGACCTCGTTGCGTCGCCTGCCTGCCCCTGTCACGGCGCTGCAATTGGCAGATGAATTGCAGGTGTCGTTGCGCACTGTTTATCGCGACATCGACGCGCTTCGCGGATTGGGCGCGGTGATAGATGGCGAGGCGGGATTTGGGTATACCCTGATCGAAGACGCCACCTTGCCGCCTTTGGGCTTCGAGGATGACGAGCTGGAGGCGCTGGTGTTGGGGTTGCGGGATGTGGCGGTGATTGGTGATCCTGCATTGGCGCGGGCTGCGAACACGGCGCTGGCAAAGATCACTGCGCGGGTGCCGCCGCGACAGGCGCACCGGTTGCAACATGCCATTCTGGATGCGCGCAGATATTCCCGTCCGGACCCTCCCCGCATTGATGTTGCACAATTGCGCGCTGCCACATGGGACGAAGAAACCGTGGCCTTTGCCTATACTGACGGCAAAGGGGCCGCGTCGACACGCGAGGTAGATCCTTTGGGGATCGTCTATTTACAGGAAACAAACATGCTGATGGCGTGGTGCCATCTGCGCAAGGACTATCGCGTATTCCGGTTGGACAGGATGGATCATCTGGAGCGCACCGGGGCCAGTTTCAGGCCGCGCCGTGTGCCGATGCTGCGTGAATATACACAGATCATGCGGGCAGAGATGTCGGCACGGGCGGAGAGCCGCACAGCAGAAGGCTAAGACCTTTTGCACTTGCGCAAAGATGGCTAGGCTTTGGTTCAAAGCAAAAAGAATAATGAGTCAGAAAATGCGCGGGCTGTTTACGTTGATATTTGGGGTATTTGCATGCCTTTCCACGACTGCCGGCGCCGCAGGTCCGGACGTTTCGCTGCGTCCTGCGGAACGGGCATCAGTTGCGGCGATCACAGAGGTCAATCCGACAAAGGACAGTATAGACCGTTGGGTTGCCGATTTTCGCTTCCGCGCTTTGTCACAAGGGATTTCGGCAAAGATATTTGATCAGGCCATGGCGGGGGTCAGCTACGATGCCAACGTCGTGTCGCGGGATCGTAACCAGTCTGAATTCACCAAGACAGTCTGGGATTACCTCGATACGGCGGTTTCTGACCTGCGCATTTCAAACGGGCAGGCAGCCCTGCAAAAGTGGAACACCACACTGGGCGCGATTGAAGCCAAGTATGATGTTGAAAAGGAAATTGTGACAGCAATATGGGGGCTGGAAAGCGCCTATGGCACATTTCGCGGTAGCAACAAGGTCATCACGTCGCTGACAACTCTGGCTTATGACGGACGGCGCGCGGAATTCTTTGAGGGAGAATTGATGGACGCACTGGGAATCCTGCAAGCAGGAGATATCACGCCTGCGCGGATGACCGGATCATGGGCTGGCGCGATGGGACATACGCAGTTCATGCCGTCATCGTTCCAGAAACTAGCGGTGGATTACGATGGCGATGGAAAGCGCAACATCTGGGGTGATGACCCGACGGATGCGCTGGCCTCGACTGCGGCTTACCTCAAGCACTTTGGTTGGACGCGCGGCCAGCCATGGGGGCTTGAGGTTACCTTGCCAGATGGATTTGACTATCTGATGGCGAGGCGGGATATGCGCAAACTCCCCAGTGAATGGGCCTCTTTGGGGGTCACTGGACCGGATGGCGCTGTGATTAGGGACCATGGCCCTGCGTCTGTTCTGTTGCCGGGTGGCGCGGAGGGCGCGGCGTTTCTGATCTTTGACAACTTCGAGGTGCTTGAGAATTACAACACGGCTGATGCCTATGTGGTCGGGATCGGGCATCTAGCCGACCGGATCAAGGGGAGCGGTGCAATTGAGCACAGCTGGCCCAGACATCTTCGGGTGCTCAACTATGACGAACGGATCGAGTTGCAAGAGCGATTGACGGCTGCAGGTTTTGATACAGTCAAGATTGATGCAAAGATGGGCCCGCTTACAATCGACGCAATCCGGCGGTTTCAGCAGGTGCAAGGTATATTGCCGGACGGGTATCCGTCGCTGAATGTTCTGGAGCGTTTGCGGGCGCTTTAGGTCGGACTACTCGTCCGACCTAAAACTTATTCTCAGGAGGCCGCCTTCAGCATATCCTGTTCCTTCAACGTTACATACGTTGCATCGAGCGCCTGCTTTGCGCGCTTTGCAAAGATCGCGATCTCTTCAGGGGTGATTACAAGGGGCGGAGAGATGATCATCCGGTCGCCCACATGTCGCATCACCAGATTATTCCCAAAACAATGTTCGCGGCACATGTAGCCGACGTCACCTTTGTTCCCTGCGAAAGCCGCGCGGCTCTCCTTGTGTGGGGTCAGGGGGAGCGAGGCCATCATGCCCGATTGGTTTACGCCACCGACAAGCGGGTGTTCACCCAATTTCGTCAGCGCTTCGGTCAGGGCAGGCACGGCCACATTGCGGATGTGATCCAGCATGTTTTCCTCGCGCATGATGCGCAAGTTTTCCAGCGCCACAGCGGCACACACCGGGTGCCCGGAGTAGGTATAGCCGTGGTTGAATTCACAGGCATTGATGACTGCAGCAATTTCGTCTGAAACTATCGATCCACCAATGGGCGCATAGCCGGAGCTGAGACCCTTGGCGATGGTCATGATGTCGGGCTGTATATCCATTGTGTTGGAGCCGAACCAATTGCCTGTCCGGCCAAATCCGCAGATCACCTCGTCCGCGATCAGCAGGACGTCGTGCTTTTTGCAAATACGCTGGATTTCTGGCCAATAGGTCGAGGGTGGGATGATCACGCCACCTGCGCCTTGCACTGGTTCACCGATGAAAGCAGCGACCTTGTCCGCACCCAATTCGAGGATTTTCGCTTCAAGCTCCTGCGCGCGCGCCAGGCCGAAAGCCCCGGGGTCCATGTCGCCCCCCTCGGACCACCAGTCAGGTTGACCGATATGGTGAATGCCGGGGATCGGCATGCCGCCCTGTTCGTGGATATAGGTCATGCCGCCCAACGAACCCGAACCCATGGAGGAGCCATGATAGGCGTTCTTGCGGCTGATGATGTGGCTCTTTTCCGGTTGGCCTTTTTCGGCCCAATAGGTGCGTACCATGCGCAGGTTTGTATCGTTCGCCTCAGATCCGGAACCGGCAAAGAATACATGGTTGAGATTGCCGGGTGCCAGATCTGCCAGCTCTTTGGCCAGTGCGATCGCGGGCACATGAGTGGTCTGGAAGAACGTATTGTAGAATGGCAGTTCGTCCATCTGGCGCGCGGCGACGCGGCCCATTTCAGGTCGGCCATAGCCAAGGTTCACGCACCACAGGCCTGCCATCGCATCAAGGATTTCATTACCGTCGCTGTCGGTCAGATAGACGCCCTTGGCGCGCGTGATAACCCGTGCACCTTTGGCTGCCAGTTCATCACCGGTGGTGAAAGGATGCATGTGGTGGGCTGCGTCCAGCGCTTGCAGTTCTGCGGTTGGCAGATGGTTCGTAATAGCAGACATGGGGGTACCTTTTGGCGGGGTCAAAACTGATCGCGACAGAATATGATCAAATTATGCAAAGTCAATCGAATCACTGCGGCTTTTAGCCATTGGAAAGGGCAGCGCGGATTTGCATGGTGCCTTGCTCCACGTCTTCTGCCATCGCACCTGCTGCTGCGTTGATGTCGGGCGCTGCAAATGCCGCCAAAAGATCGGCGTGTTTGTCGGGCAGGTTGGAGGTGCCAAAGCGCCCGCAGACTACCCGTAATGACGGGCCAAACCGCAGCCAGAGGCGGTCAACGGTCGCGGCCATGATCGGTGCGTTTGCCCGACCGTAGATCACTGTATGAAAGCGGTAGTTATGTGTCAAATAGCCACCCACGTCCCCCTTGGCTATCGCCTGATTGAGATCGTCGTCGATAGTGTGCAAACGGGCCAGACAATCCGCTGTCATATGCGCGGCAGCGCGACGGGCCAACTCTGGCTCAAGCGCAGAGCGCATAAATCCAAGTTCTTCCACGCAGTCTGGGGTCAGGATCGGCACGCTTATGCGGCGGTTGCCCTGATGGGTCAGGGCATCTTCGGCGATCAGCCGGCGGATCGCCTCGCGCACGGGTGTCATGCCGGCACCCAGTTCCGCTGTCAGGCCCTGAATGGTCACAGCTTGACCGGGAGCCAACTCTCCAAAAAGTATCATCGCGCGCAAGCGTTCATAGACATGCTGATGCGCCGGGATTTTTCCAGTGTCCGCCTCCTGAAACGGGTTGGTAGCAGGGATCAGTTCAGCATTCATGCGGGGTGCCCAATTTTTGTCCGGATGTGACCAACTTGCGATGGAAGTCATCCCGTGAAAGCATAAATGATCTTGCCGCAAGAGGCAAAACTTGATCAAATTAGTTAAAGGTCCGGATCAACCGGACCTACAAGGGAGTAACACATGAAGTATGGTATTCTGAGCAGCGTTGCTGCCGGTGCGCTTATGGCAACCACTGCGATCGCTGAAGAAGTCCGCGTTTACAACTGGTCTGACTATATTGACGAAAGTTTGCTGGAAAAGTTCGAGACCGAATCCGGAATCGATCTGATCTATGACGTATTTGACAGCAACGAGGTGCTTGAAACCAAACTGCTCGCTGGCGGGTCAGGCTATGATGTGGTTGTGCCGTCTGGCACCTTCCTGCAACGCCAGATCACCGCAGGCGCATTCCAAAAGCTGGACATGGAAAAGCTGAGCAACAAAGGCAACCTGTGGGACGTCATCGAAGACCGTCTCAAGAAGTACGACCCCAACAATGAATATGCCGTCAACTACATGTGGGGCACCACGGGCATTGGCATCAATGTTGGCAAGGTCAAGGAAGCCTTGGGAGACGATGCGCCGGTCGATTCACTGGCGTTGATTTTTGAACCTGCGAACATGGAAAAACTGGCGGCCTGCGGTGTGCATCTGCTGGACGCCCCTGCCGAAGTGATTCCCGCCGCACTGGCCTATATCGGTGAGGATCCCGACAGTCAGGACCCCGATGTGATCGCCAAGACGGAGCCTTTGCTGACCGCAATTGCACCGTTTGTGCAGAAGTTCCACAGCTCTGAATACATCAACGCGTTGGCAAATGGTGATATTTGCGTGGCCTTCGGGTGGTCCGGTGACGTGCTTCAGGCCCGTGACCGTGCCGCAGAGGCGGATAACGGAGTTGAGATTGCGTATAACGCCCCGTCCGAGGGCGCATTGATGTGGTTCGACAACATGGCAATTCCGGTCGACGCGCCAAACCCCGACGCTGCGCATAAGTTCATCAACTTTATCCTGGACGCTCAGAATATGGCCGCAGCGTCGAACTATGTCTATTACGCGAACGGCAACGAAGCCTCTCAGGAATTTCTTGAAGCGGATGTGATTGAAGATCCGGCGATCTACCCCACGGCGGCGACGCTCGAGAACCTCTACACAACTTCGCCGTATGGGCCCAAAGTGCAGCGGACAGTGACGCGGATGTGGACCAAGATCAAATCCGGTACCTGAATCCACTCAGGGCGCGGCTGTAATGGTCGCGCCCTTTCTTCATGCTTAGTTCTGTGCGTGCAAAGGGACAATCGAACCGTGAGCCAAACCGTATTCGCCCCATGGGAAGACCCCAATGAAAAGCCACTGATCCGGTTCCAGAACGTCACCAAGAAATTTGGTGAATTTGTTGCGATCGACGATCTCACGCTGGATATCTACGCACAGGAATTTTTTGCGCTGCTGGGGCCGTCCGGCTGCGGCAAAACGACGATTATGCGCATGCTGGCGGGTTTCGAAGCACTCAGCAGTGGCAGGATCGAACTGGCCGGAAGTGACATTGGTCGTGTGCCGCCAAACAAGCGTGCGGTGAACATGATGTTCCAGTCCTATGCATTGTTTCCGCACCTCAGCGTTTGGGAAAATATTGCCTTTGGCCTCAAGCGGGATCGCAAGACCAAGCCAGAGATTGATGCGCGTGTTGACGAAATGCTCAAGCTCACCCGGCTAGAGAAATTCGCCCGCCGCAAACCGCATCAGCTTTCGGGCGGTCAGCGTCAGCGCGTGGCGCTCGCTCGGTCCCTCGCCAAGGCACCCAAGCTGCTGTTGCTGGATGAACCGCTCGGCGCACTGGACAAGAAATTGCGACAGGAAACCCAGTTTGAACTGATGGATATTCAGGAAACCACGGGAACTACGTTTGTCATTGTGACACACGATCAGGAAGAGGCAATGACCGTCGCCAGCCGTGTCGCGGTCATGGATGAGGGTCGGATCATTCAGGTCGCCACGCCCGAAGTAATTTATGAATTGCCGAATTCCGTCTATGTCGCGGATTTCATCGGGGATGTGAATATCCTTGAGGGGACCGTCACGCCATCCGGTGAAGACCAATACGATTTGACGTGGCAAGCGGGCCATCCACCCGTCACCGCCAGATCCGACATGGGCCTGACAAACGGGCAGACGGCCCATTTGGCTATTCGCCCAGAAAAGATTGGCATTTCGATAGACAAACCCGCAGACGCCGCCAATGCGCTACAGGGCAAAGTGCTTGATATTGCCTATCTGGGTAACCTCAGCACGTATCATGTCGAACTTCCCGGTGGGCATGTCGTCAAGGCGCAGACAGCTAACACCCGGCGCATCGCGCGGCGTGACATTACATGGGAAGATCCGGTGTGGGTGTCATGGAGCGCAACTGCCGGAGTGTTGTTGGAGAGATGAAGCGCGCCGCCCTCATAGCTGTCCCATACCTGTGGCTGCTGGTGCTGTTTCTGGTGCCGTTTCTGATCGTGTTCAAGATCTCGTTGTCGGATGCGGCATTGGCGATTCCGCCTTATGCGCCGACGCTAAAAGAGGGTCTGGCAGAGATGCTGCGCCAGCTTGATTTCGAGAATTTTGTCTTTCTGACCGAGGACGATCTGTATTGGAAAGCCTACCTCAGTTCACTGAAAATCGCGCTAATTTCTACATTCCTGACACTGCTGGTCGGTTATCCGATTGCCTATGGTATGGCCCGCGCGCCAGAGGAATGGCGACCCACCCTGATGATGCTGGTGATCTTGCCGTTCTGGACCAGCTTTCTGATCCGCGTTTATGCGTGGATGGGTATTCTGAGCACCGAAGGGCTGTTGAACCAGTTGTTGCTGTGGATCGGCGTGATCAATGAGCCGTTGACGATCCTCAACACCAATATCGCCGTCTACATCGGCATTGTTTATACGTATTTGCCGTTCATGATCCTGCCGATTTATGCCGCTTTGGATCGTATGGATGAGTCGCTGAACGAAGCAGCAGAGGATTTGGGCTGTTCGCGGATGCAGGCTTTCTGGCTGGTTACCATTCCGCTTTCCAAGAACGGGATCATCGCCGGATCTTTCCTTGTTTTCATTCCTGCGCTGGGCGAATTCGTTATCCCGTCTCTGCTGGGAGGGTCCGGTACGCTCATGATCGGCAAAATTCTTTGGGAAGAGTTCTTTAATAACCGTGACTGGCCTGTCGCATCTGCGGTTGCGGTAATCCTGTTATTGATCCTCATCATCCCCATCGTCTTGTTCCAGCGAAACCAGCAAAAACAAGCGGAGGCTGAACAATGAAGCGCCTCACATGGTTCAACGTGACCTCGCTGACGTTGGGGTTTGCGTTTCTGTATCTGCCGATGGTTATCTTGATCATCTACAGTTTCAATGCGTCGAAACTGGTGACTGTATGGGCCGGGTTTTCGACTAAATGGTACGGCGAATTGTTGCAGAACGAAGCGTTTCTGGATGCCGCGTGGGTTACGATCAAGGTCGCTGTCATCTCCTCCACATTTGCCACGATACTTGGCACCATGGCCGCTTACGTTCTGGTACGAGGCGGACGATTCATGGGGCGGACCCTGTTTTCAGGCATGATCTATGCGCCACTTGTGATGCCGGAAGTCATCACCGGCCTATCCCTGCTGTTGCTGTTTATCGGCATCGGGCTGGACCGCGGCGTGCTAACCATTGTTTTGGCGCATACAACATTTTCGATGTGTTACGTGTCGGTCGTCGTATCATCGCGTTTGGTGTCATTTGATCGTTCTTTGGAGGAGGCCGCTCTCGACCTTGGTTCCTCGCCATGGGAAGCTTTCCGGCTGGTCACCCTGCCCATCATCGCACCGGCGGTGATCTCTGGCTGGCTCCTTGCCTTCACTCTTTCGCTGGATGATCTGGTGATTGCATCGTTTACGTCGGGGCCGTCGGCCACCACGCTGCCGATCAAGATATTTTCGGCTGTGCGATTGGGCGTTTCCCCCGAGATAAACGCGCTTTCTACGATCATGATCGCCATCGTGACCATCGGCGTGATCAGCGCGTCACTGGTCAGCAAGCGAAATTCGTTGCGCACTCAAAAAGACGCCCAGGCAGCGGAACGCGCCACTGGATGAAACATATCTATCCTGAATTTGCCTATGGTGATGGCCCCCGCGCGGGATGCTGGTGGGATGAAACCTGCGAAGTGCCCCCACGGGCAGCGTTGCGCGGTGACCTGCGCTGCGATGTGGCGATTGTCGGCGGCGGGTTCACCGGTGTTTCGGCAGCCCTGCATCTGGCTGAGGCCGGCGTGAATGCTATTGTGCTTGAAAGCCGTTATGTCGGCTGGGGTGCTTCGGGACGCAACGGCGGGTTTTGCTGTCTGGGCGGCGGCATGCTGGGGGATGCAGCACTGGATGCAAAAGTGGGTGTGCAAGGCCGCATGGAATGGCGGCACACGGAGGTTGCTTCCATCAGGCTGGTCGAAGATCTGATTGAGCGCTTCAGCATGAATGTTGACCGTCATTCAGATGGTGAAACACAGCTTGCCCATCGGCCCCGCGATCTGGAAGATATGCGCCGAGAGAAAGACCGTGTTGCAGAGAACTATGGCGTTGTGGCCAGGGTGACCGAAGCGACTGATTTGGACGCTGGGGGGATGAATGCAGGCTTTCACGGGGCGCTTACCATTCCTATTGGGTTCGGACTTAACCCTCGCAAGTATATCACCGCGCTTGCCGCTGCTGCAGAAGCGGCGGGCGCGAAAATATTCCATGAAACGCCGGTGGCGGATATCACCCGTAAGGGAGATGTTTTTGTTGTTCAGACACCAAGCGGAGCGGTCACCGCAGATCGGGTGATTATCGCAACAAACGGCTATTCATCAGAGGATTTGCCCGACTGGCTGGCAGGTCGATATATGCCAACACAATCCAGCGTTATCGTGACACGCCCCCTGTCCGGATCCGAACTTGCCGCGCAGGGTTGGACAAGCGGCCAAGCCTCTTATGACACGCGCCACTTGTTGCATTATTTTAGACTGATGCCAGACAACCGGATGCTGTTTGGCGTACGCGGCGGGTTGATGGCGACGCCCGGATCAGAGGCGCGAGCCATGCGACGTGCCCGCGCGGATTTCGATCGAATGTTCCCCGCATGGAAAAAGGTTGAAACACCCCATACGTGGTCTGGAATGGTCTGCATTGCGCGAAACAGGATGCCATTTATCGGTGAGGTTCCAGGCCAAAAAGGAATGTTTGCAAGCCTGTGTTATCATGGGAATGGCGTAGCCATGGCGAGTTATTCTGGCGCGCTGCTGGCCGATTTGGTGCAGGGAAAGACCCCTAGTCGGATTTATCCCGAGATCGTGCAGCGCCCGTTGGCGAAGTTCGAATTGGGCCGATTTCGCCGTGCTGTCATGCCGGTGGCCTATGCGGGTTTTGCACTGGCTGATCGCTAGTTGCTTAAATTGCAGGTTCACGCAACGCTGCGACGCTATCTGCCAAAACAGCGGAACCGCCCTTCAGAATTAACACGGATTGGCCATTTTGCATCCGCGTTTCGGTCACGCGGGCATAGCTTTCTGCCAGATCAGTGATCAGCAGTTCCCCTTCTGCACGGTTTTCAATTTCAAAACTGTAGATTCCTTTCGGGAAAGGGGAGCCGTCATCAGCGACGCCGGCCCATTCAACAGGATCGGCAGATACCGGAAGCGACGCGCGCTGCACTTCCGCGCCGTTTTCATCATAGACCACCAGAATGACCTCGTCTGCAACCGCCACTGGGTTTGGGTAGAGAGTGACAGGACTTCCATCAAATTCCACCGGTGCCGTGGTGCGCGCTTCCATTCCGATCCATCCCGCCATTTGGGCCATGCTGCCGGATCCTAACTGGACGGCCAGCGCCGACAGCAGATCATTTGACAGAACCTGTTGCTCAACCATGGAAAATTGGGCCAGTTGGGCGGCGTATTCACTGGAATCCATCGGCTCAAGCGGGTCCTGATATTTTGCCTGAGTCGTCAGCATTTGCAGGAAGGTTTCAAAATCCGACGCCAATATGGGGGCAGCTGTTGTGCCTGCACCATTCGAGTACGCGGCAGTTGATGTGGCTGTGCTGGGCAGGGTAATCATGGTGTTCTTTCCTTAAAGCCGCAGATCAAGGCCACTGCTGGCCGCGTTGCGCAATTCAATTACTGGTATTTCATCTGGGTCAGTGGGCAGGTCCGCGCGATTTAAATCCGCATCTTGCGGAGCGGGTTCGCCGCGCCGTTCTGCGTCTTCTCCCGAAAAGGCGAAGGCGATGGTATCAAAACCCAGAGCCTGAAAATCCTGGCCCAGCAGGTCTATGTTACGGCGCAACAGGTCGAGTGTTTCAGGCCGTTCTGCCAACAGGTTTACGGTAACCCCTGTGTCAGAAACGGTAATAGAAAGCCGCACACGGCCCAACTCTTCCGGAGAAAGAGTGATTTCGATCGGGCGGCCTTGGGTTTGCGGCATCGCGTCCGCGAGTTGGCGTGCAATGTGCGGAGGCAGGTCTGCACGGCTTGGCATGCTTTGTGATGTCTGCTGATGTGCTGCCATCTGGCCCGGCTCAGTCGGGGCCATGGTATTGAACGATTCGCTTAACCGCTGATCGGACGAACCCTCTGGCTTGCTAATGCCCGCTGGGCTCGTCCAGAATGTGGGGAGGGTCAAAGCTGCTGGACCAGAACCTGTCGTGCCCGTCGGCGTTGCCCCATGTCGCGCCTGCTCTGGCCCATTGGCTTCCGGCGAAAGATCAAGCGGCCCTGAACCGACAGGCGACTTTGCATTGTAGATGGTTTGAACCGAAAATAATTGGGCTGATTGATCATGCAGTTTCAGTTTGTCAGTAGCCAGTTTGGGCGGAACTGACGCTGCCAGTGTTGCCGATGCAATTTCGGGCTGACCCCTCCCTCCCGAAAGTACAGCGGCCCGCAATGAAATGCCGCTATTCGCAGGATCATCTTTCCGATTGTGCTCTCCCGATGTGCCTGAAGTTTTCGAAAGGATGGCCAAAGTAACAGATGCATCACCCGTTACACTGTGTGACGGGGTGGTTTGAATTTGAACTGCGTGATCTGGCTGCTGTTGTGCGGAAATTGGTGCCGATGGCCCTTTTGAGGGACCGGATTCAATCGATGGGAGACCTTTTTCGTGCGGAAATTTTTCGGCGCGGGTTATTGGTGAATTCAATTGAGGAGGGCCTTGTGACGAGAGCGCCGAACTTCTTG
>JBARUV010000155.1:0-6028 GCA_049645905.1 Sulfitobacter sp. | reverse complement strand
GCGGACAAAGGGTGCATTCGCTGCGGATGCGCAGATGGCTGCTTCAGGTTTGGCGCACCGATAGGACATTGCAGCAGGTCGCGCCGGTTAGTCCGTATAGCTTTGGCAGGCATCAACTCCGTTGGCTGTCGAGGCAAGTAGCTGATCTGCATCACGGATGAGATCGGCGACCCGCCTGTCCGCCAGACGATACCGAACGAAGCGGCCTTTGCTGCGGCGACTGACCAGCCCGCATTCCAGCAGACAGCGCAGATGGTTCGAGACGTTGGGCTGACCCAAACCCGTATGCCCGACGATTTCCTGCACGTTGCGTTCGTCCGACACCAGCGCATCGAGGATCGTCAGACGGCTGGGATCGCTTAGGCCCCGGAAGAGCTTTGCCCGCAGTTCCAGTGTATCGGGTGCCGAAAGATCGTCTTGAATGTTTTGCGCTGTCATATCATTATCCACTGATACGTTAGCAGCGTACCTTTTCGCCCGCCACCACAAAAAGGATCGCACATGAGCCAGCCCGATAACAGCAAGTTGGCGACAGCCTCCTCCCCGATCCGAATGCGGGTGCAAGGCATGGACTGCGCGAAAGATGCCGCCGAGATCGAGCGCGCGGCCCGGTCTGCGGGCGTGGCCGAAGGCGACGTGAAAGTGTCCGCCGCCACCCACATCATGACATTGCGGATCGCGGACGGCGATCTGCCGAAAGTGCGGCCCGCGCTCGACGCGACCGGCTACGGTTTCGAGAAGATCGAGGACGGCGATACATCGTCCGATCCGGCCTACAAGGACCCGAGCTATCGCCGCGCGCTCTGGATCGTGGTCGCGCTCAATCTCGGATACGGCGTGGTCGAAATGTTCGGCGGGTTCCTGTCCGGTTCGCAGGCGCTGAAGGCAGACGCGCTCGATTTTCTGGGCGATGGTGCGATCACGTTTCTGGGCCTGCTCGCCATCGGCTGGAGCCTGACATGGCGGGCGCGGTCGGCGATGATCCAAGGCGTGTTTCTGGGCCTTCTGGGCCTTGGCGTTGTCGGCAGCACGCTCTGGCGTGTCCTCAACCAGACCACGCCAGAAGCCGGGTTGATGGGAGCCTTCGCGGTAGGTGCGCTGATCGTAAACATCCTCGCGGTGCTGCCGCTGCTAAAGCACCGCAAGGGTGATGCCAATATGCGAGCCGTCTGGCTGTTCTCTCGCAACGACGCCATCGGCAACCTCGCCGTGGTCATCGCCGCCGGGCTGGTCGCGTGGCTTGGCAGTGCATGGCCCGACCTGATCGTCGCGTTCGCGATCGCGGGGCTTTTCCTGCATTCGTCGTGGATGATCATCCGCGATGCCCGGAGTGACTTGGTGGAAGCTGACTAACTCCATCATGGTGCGACGCGCCGGACGAAAGCCGACATTCGCGCGCCCCGCAGCATCGGTGAGTCTGGGCTCGGAGCGGACACTGAACAGCTGCGCAATCTTGCCGGCGAAGAAAATGCCCGAGAGCAGCATGAATTGCTCCGGGTTTGTCGGAGACCATCAACTTAAGTAAGGATGATGGTTATGATGAAAAGCAAAATGGCAAATCGCTACTCGCTTGAGGTCCGCGCACGTGCGGTCCGGATGGTGTTTGAGCATCAAGGCTCATACGAAACGCAGGCGGGCGCGATCGCAGCCATTGCACCCAAGATCGGCTGTATTCCCCAGACCTTGAGCGGATGGGTCAAGCAGGCTGAGAAAGACAGTGGCATGCGTGATGGCGTGAGCACTGAGGAACGGGACCGGATCAGGGCCTTGGAACGTGAGGTTCGAGAGCTGCGCCAGGCGAACGAAATCCTCCGCAAGGCGTCAGCTTATTTTGCGCAGGCGGAACTCGACCGCCCACTGAAGCGATGATCGCCTTCATTGAGGATCAGCGCATCGTTTACGGCGTCGAGTCGATCTGCAGGGTTTTGCCGATCGCGCCGTCAACGTTTTATCACCGCCTCGCATGTCGCGCTGATCCTTCCAAAGCATCGGCGCGACAGCAGCGGGATGCAGAGCTGCAGCCAGAAATCAAAAGGGTCTGGGATGAAAACTATCAGGTCTATGGCGTCCGCAAGGCGTGGCACCAGATGAAGCGCGAGCGCTTTGAGGTGGCCCGCTGCACGGTTGCACGCTTGATGAAACAGATCGGCATCCGTGGCGCTGTGCGCGGAAAGGTGGTCAAGACAACTGTGCCAGACACGTCAGCACCCTGTCCGCGCGACAAGGTGAACCGTCAGTTCCGGGCGCCGGCACCGAACATGCTTTGGGTCAGTGATTTTACCTACGTGTCGACATGGCAAGGCTTTGTCTATGTCGCATTCGTCATCGACACATTCGCTGATCGCATTGTGGGGTGGCGCGTCTCACGGTCGGCCAAGACGGACTTCGTTCTCGACGCTCTCGAACAGGCTTTGCATGATCGACGGCCTGTTCAGAAGGGCGGGCTGGTCCATCATTCGGATCGCGGTGGGCAATATTTGTCCATTCGATACACCGAGCGTTTGGCCGAAGCGGGCATCGAACCATCGGTCGGCAGCGTCGGTGACAGTTATGACAACGCCCTCGCAGAAACCATTAACGGTCTCTACAAAACCGAGCTGGTTCACCGCCAGGGACCGTGGCGCAACATGCAGGATCTGGAAATGGCCACGCTCGGCTGGGTCGACTGGTTCAACAACCGGCGCCTGCTTGGACCCATCGGAAACATCCCGCCAGCAGAGGCCGAAGAGAACTTCTATGCACAGCGCGACGTGCTCGATATGGTCGCGTGAAATGAAGCTATAGGTCTCCGATAAAACCGGGGCGATTCAGCACGCCCACTAACACGCCGATGGCGAGGTTATGGGTGTAGACGACTGTTACAACCGTGGCGATCATAACGATGGAGGAGGATCTGGGATGCACGGCGAGTGCCTTGATCGAAGACCATGAAAAGGTCCCGATCGAGACCATAATCATGATCGCCACAAGGGCCGCCATGGGGATGATGCTGACCAGATCACCCAGAACCACCACCATGAAGAGCAGATAGACGCCTGCTGCGAAGGACGACAGCCGCCCACGACCGCCGGATTTCACATTGATGATCGACTGGCCGATCATCGCACAGCCCGCCATGCCACCGATGAAACCGGTTGCGGTATTCGCGATGCCCTGCCCAACCATTTCCTGAGAGCGGTTCGATTTTGTGTCCGTCAGATCATCGACGATGTTCTGCGTCATCAGGCTTTCAAGAAGGCCCACAACCGCCACCGCCACCGAATAGGGCAGGATGATCACCAAGGTCTCTAAGGTGAGCGGGATCTGCGGAATGAGAAATATCGGCAGTGTGTCGGGCAACTCGCCCATATCGCCGACCGTGCGTACATCAAGGCCGAGTGCAAACGCCAAGGCAGTGAGCACGACGATGGTGACCAGCGGTGATGGGACCGCCGTGGTGAGAAGCGGAAGCAGGTAGATTATCCCCAGCCCCGCTGCAACAAGCGCGTAAGTGATCCATGTCACGTCACGTGGATCGAGTTCGGGCAGTTGCGCCATGAAGATCAAAATGGCGAGTGCGTTCACAAACCCCGTCATGACGGATTTCGACACATACCGCATGATAAAGCCGAGCTTGAAAAGGCCGGCGGCGATCTGCAGCAGACCTGCCAAAACCGTAGCCGCCAAGAGATATTGCAGGCCGTGATCCTTCACGAGAGTGATCATCAGAACAGCGGTCGCCGCGGTTGCGGCCGAAATCATGCCCGGTCTGCCACCCGTGATCGCAATAATCACAGCGATCGAGAAGCTTGCATAAAGCCCGACCTTGGGGTCGACGCCAGCAATGATTGAAAAGGCAATAGCCTCGGGGATGAGCGCCAGCGCCACCACGAGACCGGCGAGCAAATCGCCGCGAATGTTTCCCAGCCACTGGCTGCGATAAGCATCGAGTGAAATCATGAAATAGGTATCCGATACCGGCCAGGCATGAGACGCAAAGCCGGAGTGCGTTCGCACATTTGTCTATCGTTGTCCGGCGGATCGGCGGCCGGAAGAGCCACCCGGGATCTCTCCCAGGTCCAGGTTCGCTGCAGCGCCGCATAGAGGGTTCTGTGGCGAAGCGCAACTCTATAGGCGCTATCACAACGAAAACCTCGTTTCCTTTTTGGACTTCGCGACGGTCCACGCCCAAAAAGAAAGCAGGCCAAGAATATGCCTAATCCTCAATGATTGGGCCAATAGTTGACGAGAAATATGCTCAAGGTCGATCTAAGTGATTTCAATATGTCGGTCACAAACAACTGCCAGAAACCTTCTTACTTGGGTCTGAAAGACGAGGATGCTCAGAAAATGCTTCTCGAAGCAAAGACCGAACTTGGTTACATTACCGGGCTTTGGCGCGCCACGTCCGATACCGCCCCTGCCCGGTCACCTCGCTGATCAGACCCCGCGCTTCCATCCAGGCAAAGTTGCGCTGAACGGCGGCACGGCTGGCTCCGGTCAGGGCCTGGCCCATCGGAGCGGAGACGAGCGGCCATTCGGTCAGCACAGCTCGTAAGGCTGGCGGTGTCTTGCCCGAGAGCGGGGTCATCTCGGCTTCCGCCCGCGCCGACCATGCCTCGATATCGTCGAGGTGGCGCGTCGCGGCAAGGCATGCCGTCTCCATCCCTTCGAGCCAGCGCGCCAGACGGTCAGCAGGTGGGCCGCCAGCGCGCAGGCCCGCTGCCCCGCCCATGGCCAGAGGCGCAAAGACTGCGCCCTTGGCATCGCTGGCCGCGATCCGCGCGGCCGTTATTGCCGCTTCCATCCGTTCACCTTGATGCCCAAGGCCCGCGAGGCTCCAGAGGTGAAAGCCCACGCAGGCGCGGCTGATCGGGTGAAGATCGGCGGCTTGTGCCATCACGCTCGTCCATCCGCCTGCGCGGTCCGCGAATGGCTCTGCCTCATCGGCCATGTTTTCGGGATCTCGACGGTCCAGGAACGCAGACAGATCCACCTCTGGGCCTGGCCCCCCTGCCAGGCGCCGTACCGCCCAACCGACCCGCGCGAGCGCCGCACTGTCCTCCTGCACGCCTGACAGGCGCATAGATATCCAGAGCGCCAGGCGATCCGGGCCAATCCGGTCCCCCACGAACCAGCTCAGGTCGGCCGCCTCGATCAGGGCAAGCCTGTGCCGCCATCCTTCCGGGCCGCGCTTCAGGCGCTCGTCCAGCGCACCGACGCGACCGGCCACACAGGCGAGCCGTGCGGCATGACCCCCCTCTGCTTTTCGCCAATCGTCGAGGACCGCGGTTTCACGCGGTTCGGCCCGCGGTCCGGGCGGCAGATAATCCGGCTCCTCTTCCATGGGACCGGGCAGGAACCAAAGATCGTCCTCGGACGACTGTTCGACCTCCTCTACGTCGAGGAAGAGAGCATCAGATTCATTATGAAAGGCAGGCGCTTGACGCTTCATATGTGCAAAATACCGGTATTTTGCACTTTACCCAAGGGTTTTGTCAGAGTGCGCTCACACTCCTTATATAGCACGCGCGGGCGATCGTCGGCGAGGACTCTCTGATCGCGCTCAGCCTATGGAAACCAAGGGCTTTCCATTGAGCCGAGCCACAGAGAGCGCCCTTGCATTCGTTTACAAACGGTCGTTTATTGGTAATATCTTAAATTGCAAACGGCCCGTTTTCATGCACCTGATAGGCTACGCCCGCGTATCGACAGAAGATCAGACCCCCCTGCCCCAGTCCGAGGCCTTGCAAACTGCGGGATGCGTCGAAATCCATGAAGAACACGCCTCAGGCGGCAATCGTGCGCGACCGGTGCTTGCCCGCGTGCTGGAGCGCATTACCGAGGGCGACACGCTGGTTGTCGTTCGGATCGACCGGCTTGCGCGGTCTCTGTCACATCTGCTGGAGGTGATCGAACGGCTTGAGGCCAAGGGGGCGTTCTTTCGTTCCATTCAGGACCCGATCGACACCGGATCCCCGCAAGGCAAGTTTACGCTGCAGGTTCTGGGCGCCGCGGCCGAGTTCGAGCGGGCGCTGATCCGCGAACG
>JBARUV010000154.1:0-10130 GCA_049645905.1 Sulfitobacter sp. | reverse complement strand
TACAAATCGCTTCAGGATATCATCGCAATTCTGGGTATGGACGAACTGTCAGAAGACGACAAACTGGCTGTGGCCCGTGCCCGCAAGATTGAGCGTTTCCTGAGCCAGCCATTTGACGTTGCGAAAGTGTTCACGGGCTCCGACGGCAAACAGGTTCCCTTGGAAGAGACGATTTCGTCCTTCAAAGCGGTTGTTGCCGGCGAATATGACCACCTTCCCGAAGGTGCGTTCTACATGGTAGGCGGAATCGACGAAGTGAAGGCGAAAGCCGAAAAAATGGCCGCAGACGCAGCCTAAGGAGCCCTGACAATGGCAGAGACGTTCCAATTCGATCTGGTGTCGCCTGAACGCCGGCTGGCCTCCTTGGAGGCCACCAGCGTCCTCATTCCGGGGGCAGAGGGCGACATGACAGCAATGGCAGACCACGCACCTGTCATTACAACCCTGCGCCCCGGCGTGTTGAAGGTCGAAGGGCCCGAAGGCACGGCGGACTATGTGGTTACCGGTGGTTTTGCCGAGATCAGCAGCCGCGGTATTTCGGTGCTTGCCGAACGCGCGGTGCCGAAGGGCGAAATGACTCAGGAACACATGGACGAGATGATGGAAGAGGCAAAGACCACCTATTCCAAGGCTCAGGAAAACTTCCAGAACCAGCCCGGTCCGGTGGATGATGCGGCCAAGCTGATGGCGGATATGGTTGCGATGGGTGACGAAATTGGCCTTGCGGCCCGACAGTAACCTGCAATCCTAATTCTCAAGTTCAAAAGGGCCGTGCTGATGCGCGGCCCTTTTATTTTGTCAGAGATCTGCTGCCAAAAAAATTAGCGTGACTTTACGCAGATCGGGCCATACCCCTGCAAAATGAAAAGATTGCGCACACACACGGTCGGCGTGGACAGCGGCGAAGTTGTCCTGTTCTCTGACTACGAAAACGGCGGAGAAATGTGGACGGGCCGTGGTCAGCGTGAGCGGCTCCGCTACATTCCATTCTCCGAAGCTTACAAATCGACACCCACAGTGCAATTATCCCTGTCTCTCTGGGATGTGGACGCCGCGACGATACTGCGGGCTGACTTGCAGGCCGAAGAAATTTCCAAGACCGGTTTCAATATGGTTTTCCGCACATGGGGTGACACCCGTGTGGCACGGGTGCGCATTGCCTGGACAGCCATTGGAGAGCTGACAGAAGTCGATGACTGGGACGTGATTTAAGGCCGGAAATCGAGCGCAAATCTCTATTACCTAGTCGACGGTATACATCCCATCGTAAATCGGGCCGAGGGTTTCGGCCTCAAACAGAGACGAAACGGATGTCCCGCTCCAGATATTCAGAATCGCTTGGGCAAACACCGGCGCAGTTGGCACGATGCGGATATTTGACGCTTTCTTTACCTTTTCGGACGGCGCAATCGTGTCCGTAATCACCAGTGATTTCATTACTGAATTGGTGACCCTTTCGACTGCGGGGCCGGACATGACGCCGTGGGTAATATAGGAATGCACTTCCTTCGCGCCGTTTTCCAACAGCACTTCGGCTGCCTTGCAGAGCGTTCCCGCAGTATCCACCATATCGTCCACGATCAGACAGGTTTTTCCTTTGACGCTGCCGATCACTGTCATCTCTGCGATCTCGCCCGGTTTTTCGCGGCGTTTGTCGACAATAGAAAGCGGCGCGTTGACCCGTTTGGCCAACTCACGCGCACGCGCAACACCGCCCACATCGGGTGAGACGATCATCAGATCATCCATCTGGTCCTTGAAATGGCTCTTGATATCCAGCGCAAACACCGGGCTGGCATAAAGGTTATCCACCGGAATATCGAAAAATCCTTGAATTTGTGCGGCGTGCAGATCCATCGTCAGCACGCGCTCAATCCCCGTGCCGACCAGCATATTGGCAACCAGCTTGGCCGTGATAGGCGTGCGCGCCTTGGTCCGACGGTCCTGACGGGCATAGCCGAAATAGGGCAGCACTGCTGTGACCCGCGCTGCTGACGACCGGCGCAGTGCATCGGCCATAATCAGCAGTTCCATCAAATTATCATTCGCCGGGTTGGATGTGGGCTGGATGATGAACACATCTTCCCCACGTACGTTCTCGAACACTTCCACAAAAATTTCGCCATCGTTAAACCGTTCCACTCTCGTATCGACGAGCCCGACATTGACCCCCCGATGCAGCGACATCCGTCGCGCAATGGCCTTGGCGAGGGGCAAGTTGGCATTTCCGGAAATCAGTTTTGGTTCTGATGTGCGTGACATTGGTGCTCCGTGGCAGCAGGAATATGACAGATTCGTGACGTTGAACCTCGCTTAACACGGGGCTAGGTTACCGCAAAGCAATCAACCTGTTAGGACAGACAAATGGCTCAGATCGACTACTATTTCGCAACGCTTTCGCCATATTGCTACCTTGCTGGGCAGCGGCTGGAGACGGTCGCGGCGAAACACGGGGCGACGATTAATTACAAACCTTTCGATATTGTCGCAGTTTTTGGCCGCACGGGCGGTACCGCGCCCAAAGACCGCCATATCAGCAGATTGGAATACCGGTCCCAGGCGCTCACGCGTGAAGCAAAGAAGCTTGGCTTGCCGTTCAATCTGAAGCCGGCCCATTGGCCGACAAATGGTGCGCCCGCTGCCTACGCGTTTATTGCCGCACAAAATGCGGGCGGTGGAGATCTGGGCGCGCTGGCCCATGGAATATTTCGCGCTGTCTGGGCAGAAGAAAAAGACATAGCCGAGGACGATGTGGTGCGCGCATGCCTGACAGAGGCGGGATTTGATCCCAAGCTCGCGGACAGCGGCTTGCTTGAAGGCGCCGAAACCTATGCCCGTAATCTTGAACAAGCGGTCGAGGCAGGAGTCTTTGGCGCGCCATTCTACATTGTCGGCGATCAGCGGTTTTGGGGTCAGGACAAGATTGAGGATTTGGACCTGCATCTGGCCGGAAAACTGTGAACGCCCAGTCGGGATTCGCTGCTCATGTAACCACGTTGGGGCAGGGAGCGCGCCCTGCACTTGCGCTACATTGCACGATGGCGTTCGGCGGGGCCTGGGCCAGTGTGCAGCGCGCGCTGGGGCGGCAGGTGAGCATACGTGCACCCGATATGCCAAGCCACGGCGGCAGCCCCGATTGGGATGAGGTCAGCGATTTCGGCGATACCTGCTTTGCGGCGGCACTTGATGCAATGGGGCCGGAGCCATGCGATGTGATCGGTCACTCTTTTGGGGCCGCTATTGCGCTGCGGATGGCCGTTGAACATCCTGAACGGTTGCGAAGCCTCACGCTGTTTGAACCTGTGTTATTTGCGATTGCGATGACGGATGATCCTGCATCTCTTGCAGAGCACGATACCAGCGTCATCGAAATGACGCGCGCCCTTGAACGTGGTGACCGCGCCGGCGCCGCCCGCGCCTTTAACGGTATGTGGAGCGAGGATGCGAAGTGGGATACTCTGCCTGAACGTTCGCGCGCGGCAATGGCCCGCGCGGTGCACGTCGTGCCGGGCACCCGCGCGTTTATTTATGAAGACACCAGCGGGTTACTGGAGCCGGGCAGGCTGGAAGCGGTTATGGTGCCGACACTGGTGATGCGCGGCAGTGAAACCCTTCCGGCAATCAAGGCTGTAAACGCAGGCCTTGCCCGGCGCCTCGGCAATGCGCGCGAGGCTGTCATCACTGGTGCAGGCCATATGGGCCCGATCACTCATCCTGCAGAAGTTGCAGCTGAAATCAAATTGTTACTGGCCCGCAGCCGAAGCTGACGCAATGCGCGCCTAAAAATGGCTTAGGAATTGGTCGATCTGTGCTTGGCTGACCGACCAGTCACAGACCAGACGTGCCGCGACCAGTTCATCAGCCGGGCCTTCAAGTGGCCCGTCCCAAAGATAGTATTTTGCCCCTGCTGCATGCAGTCGTTTGTGAACATCACGCGGGAAACGGGGAAAGATCATATTCGCTTGCGGATCGTGCAGGAACTCAGCCCCGGCCCTGCGCAATCCGTCGGATAAATGCGCCGCGTTTTCATTGGCTTGGCGCGCTGTCGAGATCCACAAATCGTCGGCCAGATACCCGGCCATCTGCGCCGACAGAAACCGGTGCTTGGAAAACAGATGCGCCCCGCGCTTGCGCCGCAGTTCAAATTCCCACGCCTTTTCGGGGTCAAAGAAAATCACCGCTTCAACCCCCATACAGCCGTTCTTGGTGCCCCCAAAGCTGACGACGTCCACGCCTGCTTTCCATGTCATTTCTGCGGGGCTACAGCCCAGAGCCACCATTGCATTTGCGAACCGTGCGCCGTCCAGATGCACGGGCAGACCAAATTCCTTGGCCACATCCGTCAATGCTTTGATTTCATTTAACGAATGGACCGATCCGCGTTCGGTCACCTGGGTAATCGACACTGGGCCCCGCTGGGCTGAATGTACATCGCTTGGGTCGCGTGGCACAATCGCGGCGCGTAGGGCGTCAGGCGTCATCTTGTCTTCTGTCTCGATCACCGTCAGCTTGGCGGCACCAGCAAAGAACTCTGGCGCGTTACACTCATCCTCTTGAATATGCGAGGTTTTTGAACAGAAGATTGTCTGCCAGGGTTGGCAGTATGTGGCGAGTGCCAGCGCATTTGCGGCTGTGCCCGTCGCAACCAGATAGACCGCAGCCTGCGGTGCTTCAAACGCGGTACGGATGGCCTGCGTGACCTCCTCCATAATCGGGTCCTTGCCATAGGGCATCGCATACCCGGCGTTGGCAGCGATTACCCGTTCCATGATACGGGGGTGCACAGGACCTGCGTTGTCAGAGGCGAAAAACATCAGTCGGATTCCTCAATAATGTAGTCTTCCCAGTCTTCGAACGGGGTGTCGAATTCTGAAACCGTCGTGTGCTGGATCGAGATACCGGCATCATGTACGCTCTGCGCCGAACCACTGATCAGCGGGTGCCAGTCGGGCAGGGGATCGCCCTGATAAATCAAACGGTATCCGCAGGTTTGCGGCAGCCAATACATGTGGTCTTTTATCGTTTCGGGCTTGAGCACGATGCAGTCCGGGACAAACTGATGTCGGTTTTCGTAATGGCTGCACAGACAGGTCGCATCATCCAGCAACCGGCAGGCCACACGGGTCAGCACGACTTCACCAGTATCCTCGTCTTCCAGCTTGTTCAGGCAGCATTTACCGCAGCCATCGCACAAGGCTTCCCACTCAGGAGCGGTCATCTTGACCATCGGCACTTTTTCCCAAAACCGCGGCCGCAGGCCGGTTCGATCGATGCTCTCGCTCATATTGCCGCCAAAATGCGCCGCGCCGCGCTGCTGTCCGCATCCATCTGGGAAATAAGTGCCTCAAGGCTGTCAAATTTTACCTCCCCGCGCAGGTGCTCGACCAGAGCAACCGAGAGCGGGGTGCCATATAGATCACCTTTGAAATCAAACAGATAGCTTTCCAGATTGGCGCTGTTTTCTCCGAACATCGGGCGCACACCCAGACTTGCAACACCGTGATAGGTGCCTTGGTGCGGGCCCTCCAACACGTCAACCAGTACCGCATAAACACCAAAGGCAGGCGGATGCAGCCCTTCAATCGACATGTTCGCAGTCGGATAGCCAAGCTTCCTGCCGCGCTTTTCACCGTGCAGGACGTTCCCGTCAATCCGGTGCCAGTGCCCTTGCATGGCAGCAGCAGCGCGCGGGTTTCCGGCACTTAACGCAGCGCGGATCGCGGTGGAGGATACCGTCTGTTTGTCTTGCGCGATCAAAGGTGCAATCGTTACGCCGAACCCGAATTCCTGCCCGAATGCGACCAGATCGCTGGACGTTCCTGCGCGGCCTTTGCCAAAGCAAAAATCTGCTCCGACCACCACGTGTTTCAGCCCGAGGCCAAGGTGGATGACATCGCGCGCAAATTCCAACGGTGTTAGTCCCGCCAAACCCGCATCAAAGGGTAATTCATACAGACGTTCCACGCCGACCTTTTCCATCCGGTGCGCACGTGCATCAGGGCTCATGAGGCGGAAGGGAGGGCTGTCGGGAGCAAAATATTCGCGCGGATGTGGTTCAAACGTGACCACCCCCAACGGTGCGTCGGGCGCGGCATGGCGCGCCAGATCAATCACAGACAGATGGCCGCGATGAACGCCATCGAAATTGCCAATCGCCGCACTTGCGCCGCGATCCGCTGCATCCACACAATGATAGTCCCGCACGATCCTCATGGGCCTTGCCTAGCCGTGCGCGCAGGGTTCATCAATTGCTAAATGAGGCGCCGCTTTACAAGTATCAGTCGAACTTGCGTGATGGCGCCAGAACAGTCGCTTCGCCGACCAGAACTTTCTTGCCCTCAACGGAACAATGGCAATCCATTTTCACGATTCGACGGCCCGGGTCGATCTCGGTGACTTTCACTTCGGCATAAACCACATCACCGGGACGCACGGGGGCGAGAAACTTCAGCGACTGTCCAAGGTAAACCGTTCCATGACCCGGCAGCTGCTCTCCGATCACTGCTGAAATCAATCCGGCAGTCAGCATTCCGTGGGCGATACGGCCCTGAAAGATGGTGTCCTGTGCATAATCGTCATCCAGATGCACCGGATTACGATCGGTGGAAACAGTCGCAAACATCTCGATGTCCTCGTCCGTCACTTCTTTGCGTAAATATCGGAACATGCCGATTTCGATGTCTTCGATAACGATTGTGCCGCGCGGAAGATTGTCCAACATGAACCACCTCTGAGTAATAAAATGCCAATCAGGTCACCCTGTCGGTAACTTAATTACTTTGCAAGCGCAGAAAATCAAGGGGAAAAACCTAGCGCAGAAACCCGATTGCGTAGGTCGGCGCTGATTTTTCTTTGTCCAGATAAGTATTTAGGGCTTTTTCGTCGGGTTGATGGCTGGTTTTCGTTTCTGATGCTGCAAGACCCCCTGTGATAAAGAGTGAATCAATATCCTCCCCCATCGCGCCGGCAATGTCGGTCAGAACGCCGTCCCCGATCGCGAGGATCCGGCTGTCAGGCACATCGACCCCCAGCGCAAATAGTCGGCGGCGTGCAAGGTCATAGATCGGCGGATGCGGCTTGCCGAAATAGAGGCTCTCGCCACCCATCTCCGCGTAAAACCGTGCCAATGCACCCGCGCACCACTCGCGTGTTTCACCGCGGTCCACCACAATATCGGGATTGGCGCAGAGCAGTTTCATACCCCGGTCACGGGCCAATGCAAAAAACGGCCGCATCTTTTCAGGATCTTCCTGCGGATCAATTGGGCCGGTGCAGACGATGCCTGTCGCCTCCTCCAGCGGGACGCGGGTGATCTCAACCGGATTGTCCAGCAGGCCGAGCGGTTCAAAGAAAGGCATGTCGTGGGGCTGACCCAGAAACCAGACCTTGTTCCCGACGGCCCCCTGAAACATGGCAGACCGGGCAGAATCCCCGGAGGTGGCGATGGTGTCCCAGCAGTCTTCCGGCACTTTGAAGTGCACCAGCTGTTTCTTGACGCCAGCGCGCGGACGCGGCGCGTTGGTGACCAACACAACCTTGCCACCGCGCGCGCGGTACGCGCGCAGCGCCTCAACCGCGTCGGGAAACGCCGTGATCCCGTTGTGCACGCAGCCCCATAGATCGACGAACAACGCATCGTAACGATCCGAAATTTCTACAAGGTGTTCAACGATCTGGGTCATAAAAGTGCTCCTGTCGGGTGGGCCAAAGCCCCGCCTTACGAAAGGGGCGTGTCGTAAGGTGCAGCATTGCTGCACCCTGCCGTTACATCGCGAGGTTCGGGATGATCTGCTTTTTGCGGCTCATGATGCCGGGCAGCACAACAGTGTCGCTGGTCACGGATGCGCCAAAACTCTTCTCGGCAATGTTCTTGACCATATCGTTTGGCACCAGCAGCGTCGCTTCTTCCTTGAGGATATCGACGATGAACAGCAAAACCTGTGCCGCGCCATCCTCGGTGGCCACGCCGGGCATCGCCGCCATCAGCGCATCCTTGCGGGCCAGCAGCGGGGCGGGTGAGGTAGTTTCCAGAACCGATACCCGAAGGCCGGTGCCGTTCAGATCGAATTCCTTGCTGTCCATACGCAGCAGTTCGGGCTCTGAAAACGCGGAAACATCGGATTTGGCAGCAAACATGTCGGCCGCATAAGACGCGATATCCACGCCCAGTTCGTCTGCAATCGCGTGGGCGATGGCCGTGTCTTCGGGTGTCGTGGTCGGGCTGCGGAATTCGAGTGTATCCGAGAGGATACAGGACAACGCCGCACCTTTTACCGCCAGCGGTGCCTGCGCCCAGTCTTTGCCGATCATTTTGTACATGATCGTCGCGGTGCAGGCCAAGGGCTGGATGTTGATCTCAATCGGGCCACGGGTTTCCAGCCCGGCCACCAGACGATGGTGGTCGATGATACCGGTGATGTCGGCTTCGTTGATGTTGCCTGGCAATTCACCGGGGTTGTTGGTGTCCACGATGACCACCGGTGTGTCTGGTGCCAGCGTTTTCATGATCTCCGGCTTTTCCAGTTTCCAGTGATCCAGCATGAAAAGCGCTTCGGTGTTGGGCTCACCCAGCAGCATAGGCTTGGCCTCGATCCCTTTGATCTTGTTCAGGTACCACGCCCAGACAATCGGGCTGCCGGTGGAATCCGTATCGGGTGATTTATGGCCGAAAACGAGCGTTGTCATGAGCGAGAATCCTTGCGTCAATGGATATGATTTGGCGCGTTATAGGCTGTGAAAATCCAGATGTCACCCGTCTGCTGCGCTGCAGCGTCAGAGGCCCAGTTCGCTGCGCTTTTTTCTGGAAAGCCCGGCCACTATCATGTCGTAGGAGGCATGGATATGATCGCGCAAACTGTCGTCAGAAAGGCCCGGTTCGGCGTAGTTCTGGATCCATTTTAGCCCGCGCGACGCCATATAAGGGGCGGGCCGCAGACCGGGCGCATCTGACAAGACTTCGAACGCCAGTTCCGTAGCCTTGAAGATTACCGAATTTCCCACATCCCCGATGCCGATAATGGCAAACATCTTGCCGCCCACTTTGTACACGTCCGCTCCACCCCACTGCACAACATGCGTCGCCTGAGGAAGGCTGGCACAATAGGCGTTCAGGGCGTCACGTGAGAGCATCGCCGCAGACTACTCTCTTGGAGTGCCAGCGCAAATAGGGCAAAGTCCGCGGATGAACCGAACCCCGCGCGAAACCGATCTGTACCCTCCCGTCAAAGCCTTTCTTGAGGATCAGGGTTATGTGGTAAAGGCCGAAGTGGGTGCGGCAGATGTTGTTGCGATCAGGGGCGCAGAGCCGCCCGTGGTTGTCGAACTGAAGTTGGGTTTCTCGCTCGCCTTGTTTCACCAGTGTGTTGCGCGGTTCAAGGTCAGCGACGATGTTTACATGGCCGTCGCGCGGCAATCCGGCAAACGCTTTTATAGATCGCTGAAGGACAATACCGCCATGGCGCGGCGACTTGGCTTGGGGCTGATCACCGTGCGGCTAAAGGACGGGCTGGTCGAGGTGCATTGCGATCCAGGGCCATATGCGCCGCGCAAATCCCCCAAGAAACAGGCCCAGCTGTTGCGTGAGTTCGCCAAGCGGCAGGGAGATCCAAATGATGGTGGCCAGACGCGGGCGGGTCTGGTGACCGCCTACCGTCAGGATGCTCTCAAGATTGCCGTTTATCTTTTTGAGGCCGGGGCGAGCAAAGGCGCGGACGTCGCAAAGGAAACCGCCGTCAAGCGCGCCACAACAGTGATGCGTGACAACCATTATGGCTGGTTCGAAAAGGTGGAAAAGGGCATTTATGGCCTGACCCCCTCGGGCGCGGAAGCGGTCAATATCAGCGAGCGAGTGTTGGGAACCTGAATCGCCTGACGTTCCAGCAGAGCACCGCGCGCCTCTCCGAAAAAACCCAAGCTGGACCGCCGCGCGGAGCTGGCAAAGCCAGTGCAAACCGGAATGCGCTGAAAGGTTATCATTATTTGCGGACAAGCCTGTTGACTCAACGCCTCGGCAGCCATACCTAACCGTCGTTAGCACTCAAAGTCGTTGAGTGCTAATCACCCCTGCTTCGACCGGAAGAGGGGTCTGGGAGAAGAAACTTTGAGTCTCAAGGAGCTACAAAGATGGCACT
>JBARUV010000153.1:0-38367 GCA_049645905.1 Sulfitobacter sp. | reverse complement strand
CAAGTCATTGCCATTGATGTCGATCAATTCTGTTGTCTGCTGAATATCCTACTTTCTAGTCTGGAGCAAAACCAAGGACAGAAAATGACAAACTCAAACACGCACCCCCCCGCTGGCGACCCTCCGGCGGAAGCCCCAATGCCCAGTGACCCGGATCAGGATCCATCCGTACCGGAAAACCCGCAGCCAACCGATCCGGCTGAACGTCCCTTTTCGCCAGAAGAGCCGGAACGCGACAATCCGCCTGAAGACCCGGAGCCCGATCCCTTTGATGAAGGTAATTTCCCGATCTAGAATTCCAGTTCGGACAGCGTCTTATCAAGTGAGGCAAGGGCCGCTTTCACAGGTCGCGCAAACGGAAAACCTTGCGCGAAACAGGGATGATAGAGATCCCGCATGCAGTCCTGACCGGCTTTCCCCTTGATAAATCTCAACGCGACTCCAACTGTTTCAGACCAGTGTGATCTAGTCACTGAAGCCAGCGCTTGGATGCCCTATCTTCCATGCAAAGCTCAGAATGGAGAAGACGATGCCACAATATCCGACGAACCTACATGTTCATCCCGAAATTGAGTCATTTTTCGACCCTCAGACCAACACGATCAGCTACGTCGTGATGGACCCTCAGTCGACCTCATGCGCCGTTATCGATTCAGTGATGGATATCAATTACGCCGCTGGCCGGATTACCTACGAACACGCGGATGAAATCATTGCCTATATCGAAAAGCATAAGCTCAAACTGGAATGGTTGATCGAGACACACGTGCATGCAGACCATTTGTCTGCGGCGCCCTACATTCAATCCAGACTTGGCGGCCAGATCGGGGTCGGTGATCAGATTACCGTCGTGCAGGACACTTTCGGGAAGGTGTTCAATGAAGGGACCGAATTTCAACGGGACGGGTCGCAATTCGACCGCTTGTTCAAGGATGGTGATACCTACAAAATCGGCGGAATGAGCGCGTTTGCAATCCACACACCCGGACACACACCCGCCTGTATGGTGCACGTGATCGGCGATGCCGCATTTGTGGGTGATACGCTGTTTATGCCCGATGGCGGTTCAGCGCGCGCGGATTTCCCCGGTGGGGATGCGGGTGTGCTCTATGATTCCATCCAAAAAGTATTGTCCCTGCCGGACGAAATGCGCCTGTTCATGTGCCATGACTACGGACCCGATGGCCGTGACATTATGTGGGAAACGACAGTTGCAGAAGAAAAAGCCGATAATATTCACGTCGGACAGGGAAAGACGCGCGAGGAATTTATAAAATTCCGCGAGGCGCGCGATGCAACGCTTGACGTACCCAAGCTGATCTTGCCGTCGTTGCAAGTGAACATGCGTGCCGGCGAAGTGCCCAAGACCAAGGATGGTAAGCCCATGCTCAAGGTACCGGTCAACGCGATCTGACCGGAATGCTCCGGATATCGGCCAGCGGCACATCCGTGCTTGGGACAGAGGTGTTCAAGTCAGGGGTGCGCCGGATAGTGGTCATGAAATAGTCTTGAGCGGCGCGGGCATGTCAGGTGGCGCCGCTCATGAACCTTCGGCTTAATGCGCGAAAAGAATCGGCAGATCAGTCTGTTCAATCATGGAGCGTGTCGTACCCCCCAAGACGGTTTGGAGCATCCGCGCATGGCCGTAGGCCCCCATAACCACAAGATCGGCACCAAATTCCTGTGCGCGGCTCTGTATGCATTTTCCTATTTCACGCCCTCCACTCGGGAACTGTGAAACTGTCACTTTGCATCCATGGTGGCTCAGCCACGCCGCGACGTCTGTACCGGGGTCCTGGCCATCGGCTTGCGATGTCATGACCGGATCAATGCAGGCGACCACGACCTCTTGGGCACCTTTCAGGTATGGCAGGGCGGCATGCAAGGCGCTGGCGGCTGCTTCACTGCTGTCCCAGGCAACAAGAACCCGGTCCGCTTTCTGTGACGGGGATCCGTTCAACCTGAAACCAATGGGGGAATGGAACAAAATGCCGGAGGCCGCCTCGCGTAGTAAATCAGGGGTATCCCGCAGGTTTGCAGCAAAATAGGCCTCGTCACTCACCCGCGCTGCCCGCGCGACAATATGTTTCATATCAACCGTGACACACATCGCCGGGCGCACGTCACCGGACGCGTTGCTTTTCGCCAGCAAAGCTTCAACCGCCTGAACGCGGTCTTGCAGTTCTTGCTGAGCTTCGGAAACGAGCTCTGTCCAGTTGTCGGGAATGTTCAATGCCCCGTAAGGCGATGCGCTATATGCATACATCGGCAAAGCGGGCGATGCCCCCAAAATGAGGCAACTCAGGTGGTTTTCTTCCTGCGCCGCAATTTCGGCAGCCTCACTCATCTGATTGTCGGGGGTGTCCGCATTCATCACATAAAGTATCGTCCGACGGTTCATCTTGTTCTCCATTCTGAATGTGCGCCCGACTGAAGGAACGGGGACGGCTTGAAGCAAAGTGACACACTTTGCCAGCAAACAAATGACAAAGATCAACGAGGAATCGGATTATTGTGCAACAGTAGATCAAAACTTGATGATCGGACGATGGTAGATGGAATTCAAAGACTATTACAAGGTTTTGGGCGTCCCGCGCGGGGCAAGTCCTGATGAAATCAAAAAAGCGTTCCGCAAGGGTGCGCGGAAATACCATCCTGATGTTAACGCAGGTAAAGACTCCGAGGCAAAGTTCAAAGATGTGAACGAGGCCTATGAAGTTCTCAAGGATCCTGAACGCCGCGCTGCTTATGACCAGTTGGGAAAAGAGCCGCCGCAGGGGCAAGGGCGGTACCAGCCGCCGCCTGATTGGGACAGCGGGTTTTCCTTTTCTGAAGGCGGGCCGCAAAGCGATGAGGCATTCAGCGACTTCTTTGAGACCCTTTTCCGCCGTGGGGCTGGGCCCACTGGCGGCATGCGACCTGATCAAGGGGCTGACAGCCACGGCCGTATCGAGATTACGATCGAAGATGCTTACCTAGGTGCGGAGCGTAAACTAAGCCTGCGATCACCGGTTGTTGGACCGAACGGGACAGTCACCATGCAGGATCGCACGATCTCTGTTCGGGTGCCAAAAGGAATCGCCCAAGGGCAGCACATCCGGCTCGCAGGGCAAGGTGCGGCGGGATCAGGTTCTGCTGGCGATCTGTTCCTTGAAGTCACCTTTGCGCCGCACCCGGTCTATCGCCCTGACGGCAAGGACCTCTATCTGGACCTGCCCATCGCCCCTTGGGAAGCAGCCTTGGGCGGGCATGTCGTCATGCCGACACCGGGTGGCAAGGTTGATCTGAGTATACCCAAGAACGCTCGGTCAGGGCAAAAAATGCGGCTCAAAGGCAAGGGTCTGCCAGGTGCGCCGGCGGGCAATATTTATGCCACTTTGAAGATTGTGAACCCGAAAGTTGAAACTGAAGAAGCGCGCAAATTCTTTGAAAAAATGGCAAAGGAGATGCCATTTGATCCGCGCGCCCATCTCTGAGGACATGCAAATGAAAAAAACGACAAGTCGAAGTGATATTGTTGATGCGCTGTCTTTGCAGGACCTTTGCCGGTTCTGTCAGGCAGATGAAACATGGGTGGTCGAACTGGTGGAGCACGGGGTGCTTGAGCCGATGGGCAGCACCGCTGGCAACTGGCGGTTTGTTGGCACCAGTATTGTACGGGCCAAGAAAGCGCGGCGGCTCAATCGGGATCTCGGCATCAACACTGCAGGAGTGGCCCTTGTGCTGGACCTGCTGGAAGAACGAGATGCCATTTTGCGTCGTCTTGCACAGCATGAGGCGGTTTGATCGCAGCGTTCGCAAGAATCCCGCTTTTGTAAAATTGAAAGCCTGCCGGATTTCGCCGCGACCAGTGCCGGACAATCAGCAAGCTGTCCGATTGAGGCGGGGCCGCGTCGCCGCTTGAGACTGGTCAATTGTCCGTCGACCGCGCGTTACTTTTTGAGGCTGTGCTTGAATTTCTTATACAAACGTTGGTTCAGCCGGATAAACTGGGACAGGCTGATACCCAAGACACCGGCCGAGTTGCGGACCAAGTAAAAATACCCTGTCAGACTCGCGATCAGCCCACCGGCGGCATTCAGGGCGAGGTCGATCATAGTATCGTCCAACCCTGATTTCTGCATGTTGAGACCAAAAGAAGCGTCCATTGTGAACTCGAAAATCTCCCAGATGGCACCCACTGTCATGGCCACGCAGAACGTTATGAATGCAATCGCCGAGGCAGGTGCGGCGAACCGGTCCCCGTCAAACAGCATGAACACAAATAAGAAACCCGTCAGGCCGAACCCCACCGCCGATAAGCCATGCAACGCCAGATCCCACCACCAAAGGCGTTCGTAAAACCCGAACGCCTCACCCAGAAAAATGGAAGCAAAGAAAAATAATGTCGTGGCGATCAGATAGGGCAGCGGCAATGTCAAAGACCACCGTGCGGCCAAAAGCGGTGGCAAGAGTGACAGCGCCAAAGTTGCAAAGCTGACAAAGGCCAGTGACCAGCGCGCCAAGCCCAATGCGACAAGTCCCGCCAACAAGAGCAAGGCCCAAATGGCGAGGATTGTTCGGTCGCTCTGTTTGAGAAATTGCATGGGTGTGACGCTACCTTGGTATTAAATTCATGCGCACCACTGCCTATATAGGATTTATGAACGAGCACAAAATACGTATCGCCAGCTATAACATGCGCAAGGCGCGTGGGCTTGATCAACGTCGGCGGCCTGACCGCACATTGCAGGTTATCAACGCCCTTGATGCAGATGTGGTTGTTTTGCAGGAGGCTGACAAACGGCTGGGCGCGCGCAAACCGGCATTGCCGCGTGAAGCAATCGAGGCAGAAACCGATTTTGACCTCATCGAGGTCAGCAAAAACGGTATCAGCATTGGCTGGCACGGCAACGCTGTTCTGGTGCGCAAAGGGCTGCGCGTCAGCGGTGCGGCGCGGCTTGATTTGCCGGGTTTGGAACCGCGAGGCGCTGTCAGCGTGACGCTGGACATCGGCGGGGGACTGACTGTTGTGGGCGCGCATCTTGGGCTGATCCGCCGCGACCGCCGTGCGCAACTGTGTGTGTTAAGGGATGCAACGCAGGATGACGAACATGTCGTAATCGCAGGTGACTTCAACGAATGGTCTGCAACCAAAGGGCTTGAGCCACTCGCAAACCGGTTCCAGACACACAGTCCGGGCAGGTCGTTTCACGCCAGACGCCCGATCGCCGCCCTTGACCGGTTCGCACTAACGAAGGGTATTGAGTTGCGTGATGCCGGTGTCGAACAGGGTGCTGTTGCACGGGTGACGTCGGACCATTTGCCAATCTGGTCCGATGTCGTGGTTCCTGCGGCTACTTGCTGAACAGAACCGGGATTCTGTGGTCCCGCAAGAGCGCATACGAGGTGGCGCCAATCACAAAATCATACGTACGCGAATGGCCAAAAGCACCCGTAACGATCAGGTCAGCGCCCTGTTCGAAGGCGACTCTGTTCAGCACGTCGGAAATGCTGTCACCCATCGGGTCGCGGTGCTCCAGGCTGGACTTCAGACCGTGCCGTGCAAACATTTCCACGACGTCGATGGCATCCGCATCTTTCATCGCATCCTGAGGCGTTTTGCCAACACGCAAGACAGTCAGGTTTGCGCCCGCATCGGTGATACCCAGCATATCATGTGCCGCGCGCGCCGCTTCCCGGGTGTCGCTCCAGCCCAGCACCACATTCGCGCCGATTTCGGGACCATCATAGTCCAGCGGCACCACAATTACGGGGCGACCACTTTCGCGGATCACCTGAATCTGAGCTTGCCGCTGGTCATAACGGTCATTGTTTTCATCTTCATGCGCCATAATCACCAGGTCTGCCGCGCGCGCGCTTTCAACCATCCGCTCGCTGGCGGACACGGCTTCGGCATGGACAAGCCGGAATTCGCTGACGAAATCCTCGGTTTTGGTGTACTTGGCGAAAATTTCCTTGATCGCTTCTGCTTCCTCTTTTTGACTGGTGTTGAAGGCGGCGAAAGCGGGTTCAGGGATGTGCATGGCAATTCCCGGATAGACGAGCAATGCTTCGATCGTGTGCAATCCGACCAGATGCGCATTGTGTTTGCGGGCCAATGGAACTGCAACTTTCAGTAGCGTTTCAGTGTTTTGGGGCGTGGTAAGGCATACCAGTATTGTCTTGGGTCCCATGAACTCAGTCCTTTTCTTATCGACAGGATTTTTCGTTCTTTGATGCATAGCAGGCCGTTGTGCCGTGCGATTGATCCCGGTCAATCGGGTGGATGCGTGTTGGGGGTATCCCAAGGGACAACCGCATGTGTTTCAAGGAGCCCTTTCATGGTCACTTTCAAAAGCGTCTTGGCTGTCATATCGGCTCTTGCGCTTTCCACAGCATCGTTGGCTGACACGGTTTCCACGCGAAACGGCGATGATACGTTTTTTGCAGGGGCACAGCTGAACCAATCGGTAGATACGGTCGGCGACACCTTTATGGCGGGGAGGTCGGTCAAGCTAAGTGGCGCTACGCAGGGCGATCTCCACGTTACGGGACTTGACGTATCCGTCAGCGCAGACGCGGCGAAAGACCTTTATGCGCTTGGCGGGACGGTGGTGATCCGTGGCGCGATCGCCGAGGATCTGTCGGCAGCCGGGTTTTCCCTGCGTACTGAACGCAGTTCCCGGACGCAGGGAAACGCGCGCCTTATGGGCAATTCGATTACGATTGAAGGGCCAATCGACGGGGCGCTGTCCGCCATGGGGCGTGATGTCATCCTGAATGGCGCCATTAAGGGGGATGCCCGTATTCTCGCACAAACGCTGTCTTTTGGACCCGATGCCGTCGTGACCGGCACCCTGACGTATAGCACCAAAAAGAAGATGGTCGTACCCGACCGCGTTGCCGCTGGCGAACGGGTGGAATTTGAGAAGTTCTCGAACGGACGCCTCTGGGAAGAGTGGCAGGACGTGGGCAAAGATATGCCCGCTTTACCGACCTTTGCGTCTCTGATGTTTGGTTTTGTCATCTCGCTCCTGTTCTTCCTGATCCTGGGCGCGCTGATGCTGGGCTTCATGCCCAAGCGCCTGTCAAAAATGCGTCGGAGCATTGCTGCTGCCCCCGGTCAAACTCTGCTCTTGGGGGTGATCGGTCTGTCTGTTTTGTTTGGTATGGTGCCCATCGTCGCAATGACCATCGTTGGCTTGCCCTTTGTGCCCGTCTTGTTGCTGGCGATTGTGGTAGCCTGGACGCTTGGGTATGCTTTAGGGGCATACAGCGTTGCGATGCGCCTCTGGGTGGGGCTGGGCGGTGGGACCGAACCAAGCAACGCCGCTCGCCTGATAGTTCTGGCAGCAGCAATTGTGTTTGTCGCTTTGCTGAACTTCATTCCCTTTGTAGGCTGGGTGGTCAATTTCACACTGGTTCTGTTGGGTATCGGAGCAATGACCAACGCGCTTTTTCAATATCTGATCGGCAATCCCGGCGTTGCGCTCGACGTGGATCTGAAGCCCATCAATGACTGACCAAATGGAGGAGATATGACATGACGGCCCAAGGGTTGGAGGTTATCGATCACAGTGTGCATCTGACGCATGAATGGATCAACGAGCTTGCAGAGCGGCTTGACTGGTCGTCAAAGCGCAGCGCATTGCGGCTTTTGCGGGTTTGCCTGCACCGTATCCGCGACCATCTGTTGGTTGACGAACTGGCACAGATGTCCGCGCAACTTCCGGTACTCATACGCGGGTTTATGTTCGAAGGCTGGGTGCCGAAACAATCGCCGATCAAAGAGAGGAACGCAGTCGACTTTGTCGGCTTCGTGACGGATCAGATGGGAGATACCGAAGAGTACCGCGGGCGCGACGACATCAAATGCGTCTTTGATCTGCTGAATGCGCGGCTGAGCAGAGGCGAGGTCGAAGACATCCGTGCCAACCTGCCCGACGCCATCCGAGGGCTCTGGCCCGCTCCGTAAAATGAACTCGAGCACCACGGAAGAGGAAACCTTCCGTGGTGTTCAGTGGCTTTGGCCCAATGGAGGACCTTTGATTATTCGCGATCGCCCAGCGAAAGACCAAGCAATGCGGTCGGGCGCTGAATGATAATCGTATGGATGTTATCGATGGCAATGATCTGGCTTTTGCGCAGCTGGGTGAAAGTCCGGCTGACTGTTTCGGTTGTCAGGCCCAGAAAATCGGCAATGTCCGAGCGACTCATCGGGAGCGTTAAACTCCGGTAAGCACCCACATTTTCGCCAACACGCTCTGACAACACGCATAGGAAAGATGCCAGCTTTTCGCTCGCAGATTTACGCCCGAGCATCATGAAGTGATCCTGCATCGCGCTGATCTCTTTCAGGGCTGCCTGCAACAGGGCGTTGTGCAGTTTCGGGTCGCCCTCACCGTTTTCCAGCGCGGAACGGCGGAAAGGCTGCAAACGCACCTCTGTCAAAGCTTCACAATCCGTATGGTGCATATCGGCTGAAGGAAACCCAACGATATCACCTGGATAGCCGAAAGCGATAACCTGACGACGGCCATCGGCAAGCAGTCGGGTCAACCGCAACACGCCGCTGGTGACCTGATACAGCCATTCCACTTCATCGCCTTCGTAATAAAGATAGGCACCTGGCTTCATGCGTGTCTCTGCCGTTTGTGGCATGGCGCTTGTCAGGGGCACATAAGGGGACAGACCAAATGTTTCGGTGGGAATTGTGACATACATTGTGCAAGGACTCCGTTATGATTTGGAGCCACCTTGAACTGAGAGTGTAATCTGGATTATCGTGCGTCCACGGGTTTTTGTATCAATTTGTATCAGCGATACTCTGACATCTCGTTTCCGTGGTTAGTAATTGTATCGCCACGTTTGCGCCGCTGGGGCGCTGAGGGTGCGGATGACTGACCACAATATTCTTGTCGTTGATGACGACCCTAAGATCAGGACCCTTTTGCGCAATGTGCTTGAGGACGATGGTTTTGCTGTGTGTGAAGCACAGGCTGCGGCAGAGGTCATGCAGATCGTTGCATCCTCGCCAATCAGCCTGATCACACTTGATATTCATCTTGGGTCGGAAAACGGGATTGAACTGGCGCGCCAGATCAGGCGCGTTTCACGGGTGCCTATCATCATGGTGACGGGCAAGGACGACGTCATCGACAGAGTTGTCGGGCTTGAGGTCGGGGCAGACGACTATATCACCAAGCCGTTTCATGTGCGTGAAGTGATTGCCCGGATCAGAAGCGTTCTGCGGCGCGCCGAGCCATCTTCGGCAGTGACGAAAGATGGTGCGGAGGCAAATCCAGCACCGGATGGTGCGTCTGAAAGCGCGCATTTCTGCTTTGACGGTCTGATAGCGATCCCCGACAAGCTGGAGTTGATAGATAGGAACGGCACTGAGGTTGGCTTGACCAGTGGGGACTTCAAACTGCTCGACGTATTTCTGAACCGCCCCAAACGTGTGTTGTCGCGGGATCAGTTGATGGACCTTACCGGAGGTGCAGAATGGAGCCCGCTGGACCGCGCCATCGACAACCAGATTGCGCGGCTGCGAAAAAAGATCGAACGTGATCCCTCGGAGCCAAAGCTCATCAAGACTGTGCGCGGGGTGGGGTATACTTTTGCGCAGGATGTGCAGATCATTCAGCCGTCAGGTGCCGCCGCCAAGAGCGCCTGAAGCCTTTGCGCCAGTTCTGACTGCCGGTATGGCTTGTGCAGGATTTCGTGAGGCTGTTCGTGTATCATGGCGTCGGTTCTTAGATCACTGGCGTAACCCGAGGTAAGCAACACCTTGAGATAGGGAAACTCCAAAGCAATTTTGGCAGCCAGATCGTAGCCGTTCAACGCACCCGGCATCACCAGATCCGAGAACACCAGATCAACCTGTGCCCCGCCCTTGAGTATCTGGTACGCCTGATCGCCGCTCTCTGCCTCCAACGTGGCAAACCCAAGATCGCGAATGCGTTCAATCGAAAGCTTGCGCACTTTCGGATTATCCTCAACGATCAGAACGGTTTCGCCATTTCCGAAGGGTCGTTTTTGCGTGGGGTCGGCAACGACCCCAGCGGTATCAATTTCACTCTCCTGTTTGAGCGCCGGAAAGTAGAGACCAAAACTGGTCCCAAGTCCCGGTTCACTATAAAGCGTCACATGCCCTCCAGATTGGCGGACGAAACCGTACACCATAGCCAAACCCAGACCTGTGCCGCCACTGTCGGCCTTCGTTGTAAAGAACGGCTCAAACGCGCGTCGCTGCGCCTCCATACTCATGCCTGCGCCATCATCGCTCACGGAAAGGCGCACATAGTCGCCTGCTTCGATATCAATCTCCTGCGCCATGTAAGTATCGTCGATCGTCACATTCTGAATTGAAACCAACAGTTCGCCGCTTGCCCCCATCGCATCCCGCGCATTCAACGCAAGGTTCATCAGTGCGGACTGAAACAGGACGGGGTCGATCATCACTGTGCCAGAATTGGCGGAAAACTCTGTCTTGATACGGTACGTGGCGCCAAGCGTACGTTTGAGCAGGCCAAGTGTGTCCGCGCACAAAGAGCGCAAATCGGCCCTCTCGGGCTTTAGATTGCTGCGTCGGGCAAACACCATCAACCGCGAGGTAAGGTCAGAGCCCAGTTCCGCAGAATCAAGCGCATCCTTGATCAGTGGCAGTTGCCGCGCGTCTGCACCGCGCATCTCGAGTAATTCCAAATTGCCGACAATCACCGTGAGCAGGTTGTTGAAGTCATGCGCGATCCCTCCGGTCATCTGGCCAATCGCATCAAGCCGTTGAGACCGGGCGAGCGCGTCTTCGGTTGCTTTGCGAAGCGTGAGATCATGCAGGATCCCGACAAATATGCGCTGCCCGTTGACCTCCGCGTGACCAACAGACAGATGCAATGGAAACACAGTGTGGTCTTTGCGCTGGCCCTCAACGTCACGGCCGATACCGATGATGCGTTTTTCACCGGTTTCGATATGATGCCTTATGAAGCCGTCATGCAGATCCGCCAACGCCTGAGGCATCAGAATACTTACGTTTTGCCCCACCATCTCGGTAACGTCATATTTGAACAGCCCGGCCGCAGCCGCATTTGCCCGCAAGATTTTCCCCTGCGCGTCCGACACAATTACAGCATCAACCGCAGCCTCCAGAATGGCGTTCAGGACCGCGCTGTCGTGCTTGTCTTGGCTCATTTACAAAGTTCCTTTCATCCACACTGCCAAATGCTGAACCCGAGGGGCAAGGCCGAATTGACCTGCGCTGAATTGGCCTTGTTGTGAACAGATAATTTTTCGGTGAACGTGCAGGTGCTTGGGGGGCTGGCTCGACTTTTCTAGGGTCACGTGGCCATGTGTCTCACGCTCGATAGCCCGTCCGCCAGTTCCAATACTACTGCGCGGCCTTGCCAAGTTTGGCCGCCTTCTCGAGAAACCTTTTCTGAGCCTTTCCTGTAGGGTCCTCCGCATTGCCAAAGATGCTCCACCGTACCGGACGGATCCCGCAGAATTTCAGCACATTTCGGTCAAGACTGCGCAGCGAATGGGCAAAGAAGAACCATCGATACGCCAAGCTTGGCATCCCCATTGTAACAATTACTCTGGCTGATTTGCCCTTGAGTGCCGCTTTCCAGCTTGTTCGGTGCACGTCAAAGGCAAACCCTTCGCGCAGGACCTGCTCGATCCATGCTTTGAGCATCGCAGGAACATCGCCCATCCACAGTGGATAAATTAGCACGATGTGTTCAGCAGCGCGTACCGCCGCCTGACCCTCAACCGCGACGGGCGGAAGATCGGTGCTTTCCCAATCAGCTTTGGAACGCACATATGGAATGTCCTGATCCGCCACTGCGATAACGTGCACGCGATGCCCGTTCTGTTCGGCGGCGGTGCGGTAACTATCCGCAATCGCGTGGCACAAATGGCTTTTGGAAGGATCTGGGTGACCCTGCAGGATGAGTATATCAGTCACAGCTTTCCGGCTCCTGTTTGCGGATAGGCAACAAGATCATCAGACGTCAGATATCGTGCCAGATCTGCAAGTGTAATTACCCCGAGCAAATGATGATCCGTCACTACCATGAACTTGCGGCGGCCTGTCTTGGCGATCACATCAAGAAGTTGAGGAACCGGCATTTCCGGGGCAATCATCGCGCTTTGGTCCAGGCCGACAAAGACATCACCGACCCGGGTGTTGCCCCAGTTTTCACGGTCGATGCCTGACAGAACAGATTGATCGATGTGCCCCAGAAGGACGTTGCCTTCGACCACAGGTGCGAAACTGACGCGATGGCGCAGCATGATCTGATTAACGAACGCTGACAGGGTCATTTCCGGCCCGACTGTGACCGGATCACGAACCATCAGGGCGCTCACGGATTTGCCTTCAAAGGCCGTGCGGGCCAGTTGAGAAGTATAGCTGGAACGCGCGGCGATCAGGACGAACCCGCCGATCATAAGCTGCCACAGTCCGGCAAACACCGCCCCTTGGAACAGGGCCACAATACCCAACACCATAAGAAAATATGCAAAAATTGCCCCGGATCGTGACGCGGCGCGTGTCGCCGTCAACGCATTCCCAGAGCGATGCCAAAGATACGCGCGCAAGACCCGCCCGCCGTCCAGCGGAAATGCTGGTACCAGATTGAACAGGGCCAGAACCAGATTGATCAACGCGAGATATGACAGAACCGCCACGAGAGCAGTTGCAGTTGAGATAAACGTCGCCACTTGCGCGAAGGTCCAAAAACCAAGCGCCAGACACAGCGACATGATTGGTCCGGCCAGCGCAATCCAGAACTCGTCGCGCGGCGACGACGGCTCCGCTCCCAGCTCTGCCATTCCGCCAAAGATAAACAAAGTGATGCTTTTGATCGTAACGCCGAGATATCGCGCCACCACGGAGTGTGCCAATTCATGCAATAATAGGGATGCGAACAATCCCAGCATCCCGACCAAAGCCATCGTCAGATAAGTTGCCTCAGGCGCATCAGGCAAGACTCCGGGGAAATACTGCTGGTACAGGCTCCACGTCACCAGCGATGCAATAATCAACCAACTTGGATCGACCTTGATATCGAAGCCATTAATAGAAAACAGCTTTACGGCATTTGAGAACATAGTCGGCTCCGCCATTTTCCTTCAGCATAACGGAGTCATGAAGGATTCAATTGATATCGCTCAAACCGCTAAGTCAGGGGTGGAAAAGCGTCCCGACACCGAAGGCCAACAACGCTGCCACCCCCCCGATCAACAAGGTTTCACTGCCTGACCGCCACCATTTTGCAAGTGACCAGCGGCTCTTGGCGGCACCAATCAGAAAAAATGTCAGCAAGGTCGCGAAAATTGAAGTTTTAAAGGCTTGTTCGATCCCAAGCACAAAGGGCAACAGCGGCACTGCCCCCGCAATCAGGAAAGCCGCAAAGGTGGCAACTGCGGCGCGCAACGGCTCAGGCTCGTCCCGCGCGAGGCCGTATTCATCCGTCAGCATCAGATCGATCCATTTGTCACGACTTCGGGATATAACTTCGGTCGCCTGACCTAGCACGTCACCCGACAATCCGCGCATCTGCAAAATTTGCCGCAGCTCTTCCCTCTCGCCTTCAGGATTTTGCGCGATGTGTTGTTTTTCGATTTGGATGATCCGTTTGCGGTCGTCCAGTTCCGCCTTGGTGCCCGAGTAATTGCTGGCCGCCATGGAAAAGCCGTCCGCAACGATGTTTGCAAGTCCAAGCGCAACAATTATGCTATGCGGCAGGCCGGCCCCCGCAACGCCAGCGACTATGGCAAAGGTCGTTACCGCCCCGTCAATCCCGCCATAGATCATGTCCTTGAGGTTGCTGTGCTGCTGGCCTGCTGACAAGCGGTTGGCGATTTCTTCCGGGCTATGTCCGTGTTCCTGAGTCATTGCGTTACCATCTCCGATAAGCAGGCGCTTAGATTGAGCCATGTCAAGAAGACAGGCCGCTGATTTGCTAAATCGCACAGATGCATATCCCCGCTACACCTCTGATCCAAAGCGTTTTCTTTTTTGCGTTGAGCGCGGCCTGCGTATGGGTTGCCGGCGCGCGACTTGCGTATCTCGCCGATGCACTGGCGGACCGGTTCAAGCTGGCAAAATCACTTGTGGGTCTCCTGCTTCTGTCATTGGCGACGTCCCTGCCCGAGGTCGCGACAACACTCACGGCTGCCATCCAGCAATCGCGCGATCTGGTATTGAACAACCTCTTTGGCGGTATCGCGTTACAAACGGCCATTCTGGCGATGGCAGATTTCTGGGCACGCGGGCCAATCACCAACTATCCCCGCAAGGCAAACCACGCGCTGGAAGCGACGCTGTTGGTCTTGCTGCTCTCAGTGGCGCTGGTCGTTACCAATCTGGGTGAGACATTCGTTATTGCCGGAGTGGGCCTCGGCAGCGTTTGCATTGCAGTGATCTATGGTGGCGCGATCTGGTTGTTGCGGCGGTATGATGACAGCAGCGATTGGGTGCCGGTTGATCTGCCTGATCCGGACCCGCTCGCTTTTCCGGCACCAACCGGGCTGGCACAGGCCCCTGACACTTCTCTGATCTGGCAAGCTGCCGCGTCTTGCATCGCTATCCTGATCTTTGGTCTGTTGCTTGTGCTTTTCGCCGAACGCATTGCGGATCAATCCGGACTTGGCACCGGATTTATCGGCGTCACGTTGCTGGCGGCTGCAACATCTTTGCCGGAACTAACGACAAGCATCGCTGCGGTGCGCATCGGGGCCTACACGATGGCCATCTCGAACATATTTGGCAGCAACCTGATTATGCTCGTGCTGGTCTTTCCTGCTGACATTCTATTTCGCGCAGGCCCGATTTTGCAGGACACATCGCGCACAGTCAGCCTTGCCCTGGCATTCGGGCTGATCGTGACCGCGATCTATTTGACCGGTTTGATTGTAAGGCGAAAACCGAAGTTTGGTGTTTTCGGTCTGGATTCAATTTTGGTTCTGGTGACATTCCTCGTCAGCCTCGCCGCGTATTACTACGTCCGCTGAAACCTTGGAGCGAGGGCTTTGAATACCTCAGGCACCACCAGAATAGGCAGAGCGAAGATGCCAATCCACATCCATTCATCGACCCCGATCGGCACAGTATGCAACAACACCTGCAAGGGTGGCCAATAGATCGCCAACAACTGGGCACCGATCGTTACCGTAAGCGCAATCAACAAAAACGGATTGCTCAACCATCCGATCCGCCACCCCGTCAGGCGCAGCGAACGAAAGGCAAAGACACTGACCTTTTCGAAAACCACCATTGCCGTAAATGCTGTTGTTCGCGCCAGTTCGACCCCCAGTTCCATCAGCTCAAAGAATATCCAAAGGCTCGATAACCCGGTGTAGGTGCCCAATACAATAATGGTCAGCACGCCACTAACCCCCAAAATGGGCGTATCCTTGCGGCGGGGCGCCATGCTCATCTGGTCCGGTTCGGATTTTTCCAGACCCAGCGCCACGGCGGTCACGCCATCGGTCACAAGGTTCATCCACAGTATTTGCGTGGCAAGGAAAACCAGCGGCCCTCCGATGGCGATGTTCACGATCAGGGCGATGACTTCACCTGCGTTAGACGACAGAAGATAGCGCACAAATTTCTGAACATTCGCAAACTGGCGGCGCCCTTCGCCGATGGCACCCACGATGGTTGCAAAATTGTCGTCCAGCAGCACCAGATCGGAGGAATCGCGGGCCACATCCGTTCCCCTGATCCCCATCGACACACCGATGTCGGCTTGTTTTAGCGCGGGGGCGTCGTTCACACCATCACCCGTCATCGCCACAATCTGCCCCTGCGCCTGCAAGGCCGAAACGATGCGCATTTTCTGTTCCGGTTTGGTGCGCGCAAACAGAACGTCACGGCGCAATAGATCGCCCAGTGCCGCATCATCCAGTGTATCCAGCTCAGCACCTGTCAGATGTTCCGTGACCTTGAGAGACAATTGATCGGCTATCGCGCGCGCCGTGATTGGGCTGTCACCGGTGATCATAACGACCCTGATCCCCGCTGCATGGGCCAGAGCGATCGCAGCACGCACTTCGGACCTTGGCGGGTCGATCAACCCGACCAGACCAAGAAATGTCATTCCCTCTTCAGAAATTTGGTCATGGGACACAGGGCGACGTGCGAGCCCGATCACGCGCAGACCTTTTTCAGCCATACGGGCGTAAGCCTGCAAAATGGCGTCATGATTTGCGGACAACAGGGGGCGTTCTCCTCCCTGGGTCATAATGTCAGTGCAAATGGCAAGCACCTGCTCCGGTGCCCCTTTGGTCAATACCGCTATTTCCGACTGAGTTTGGTACAACACGGACATCCGCTTGCGCGTGCTGCTGAACGGAATTTCTGCCAACAGCCCGCGTTCCTGCGGCAGATCGCACCAGCCTTTGTAGCCGAGCGTAATCAGCGCGCCTTCGGTCGGGGCACCCACCATTTTCCAGTCCCTGCCTTCACGGTTCAGCTGTGCATGACTGCAATAGAGTCCCGCTTGGAGCAAAGCCGCCAAAACGGGGTCATCAGCGGCCCGCACCCGCACCCCGTCCGCCTCGATATGACCCGCCGGATCATAGCCTGTACCCGTCACATCGTAGGTCCGGTCCATCGTCCAGACCTGTGTTGCGGTCATCTTGTTCTCGGTCAATGTACCGGTCTTATCCGTACAAATCACCGAGGCCGCCCCCAGAGTTTCTACCGCTTGCAAACGGCGCGCCAAAGCGTTTTGCCGGACCATCGCAGTGACCCCCAGCGCCAGCGTAATCGTGACCACTGCGGGCAGTCCTTCGGGAACCATCGCCACCGAAAGTGACAGCCCCGTCATCACCATCTCTGTCAGATCGCGACCCAACCAAAGGCCTAGGCCGGTAACTCCCGCCGCCACCAACAATGCGGCAATACCAAGTTGGCGTGCCAATTTGCCCAGTTTGTTTTGCAAGTTTGTCGTTTTGGCCCCGACCGATCCGGTCAGACGGGCAATCTTGCCAAACTCTGTGTTGGCACCGGTATTAGTGACCCGTGCTTCAGCCCGCCCGTCCGTAACAGAGGTACCCGCAAAAATCTCCAGACCGGCCCCGGCCTCTCCTTTTCTGACAGGCAGGGATTCACCCGTGAGCACACTCTCGTCGACGCTTAGCTCGGCGGCGCGGATCACCGTCGCATCCGCCGCCACCTTGGCCCCGGCTGTCAGCACCAGGATATCACCGGGCACAACCTCTCTGGCCGGGATCATCTGTTCCTGACCATCGCGCAGAACCATCGCCTGTGGTGACAGCATATCGCGCAGGGCATTCAGCGCAGTTTCCGCTTTCCATTCCTGCACGAATCCCAAGCCGGCGTTCAGTACGACAACGAGGCCGATTGTGATCGCATCCACCGTTTCGCCCAAGGCAATGGCGACGACCGCGGCAATAATCAGGATCAGAACAAGAAAGCTGGTAAATTGCCTCAGCAACACGCGAAACGGGCCCGCATTATCAACCGTGGGCAATTCGTTCCAACCATGGATATGTCTCGCCGCCAGAACTTCTTGCGCGGTCAAACCTGCCTTGCGCGCACTTTCGGACATGCTCTACCCCGTCTGATAAACTGTTCGTTTCCGTATCAGGCACCCGTACCCTGACCCGATTGAGCAATATCAAGACCATCATCGTTTTCTGACTTAGCTTGCTGGTGTAAATTCTTAAACCGGAGGATCCGAGATGGCCGACAAACCTCAGACACAAGACCCCAAAACATCTTCTTCAAAAGAACCGCTAAGCGCTATGGCGCAACTTCAGGAGGCTGGATTTGGCAATATGATGGGTATGAGCAGCGCGTGGATGGAGGCGCTCAGCGATATGAGTGCGGAAGTGGTTGGCTTTGTCGCCGACCGGATCAAGGAAGACGTAAAGACCCAGCACGAAATCCTGCATTGCAAGAACGTTGCCGATCTATCGCATATTCAGGCCACGTTTATGCAGAAAGCGATGGACCAGTATCAGGCCGAGTCAGGCAAGTTGGTTGAGATGACCACCAAAGCATTTGAACCCAAGGGTAAAAAAGACAAGGGCTGACCCTAGCCCAGCACGTAGCGACCCGGGGCGGCATCAAGCACTTCAACAGGTGCAGTTTGCGCGATCTGAGGCCGGCTGCTGTGTTTCTTTAACCAGTTCGCCCAATGGGGCCACCACGAACCGTCTTGCGGTTGGTGGTGGCTCAACCAGTCCGACGCGGTCACATGTGCATCGCCTTCGGCCTTGTGACCGCAGCGAAAGTGCCGGCCCGGATGCCCGGGTTCAGACAGGATACCGCCGTTGTGGCCCCCGTTGGTCAAAACGAAGGTCACATCGGTATCCGTGAGCAAGGACAACCGGAAAACAGAAGGCCACGGCGACACGTGATCGCTCTCCGTGGCGACGCAGTAAATCTTTGTGCGGATATCACTGAGTGCGATCGCGGTTCCGTCCACCTTGAAACGTCCTTTGGCCAGATCATTGTCGAGAAACAGGTGCCGCAGGTATTCTGAGTGCATACGCGCCGGCATGCGGGTGGTATCCGCATTCCATGCAAGCAATGGATTGTCGGGTGTGCGTTCACCCAGAAGATAGTGGCGGATGACCCTGCTCCAGATGAGATCGTTTGAGCGCAAAAGCTGGAAAGCGCCTGCCATCTGATCGGCCTTTAGGTAGCCACGCGTCGCCATCATGTCCTCAAGAAAGGCCACCTGACTTTCATTGATGAACAACCCCAATTCGCCGGGTTCGGAAAAATCCACTTGTGACGCAAGCAGGCTGACGCTCGCCAGACTGTCATCTTTGTCATGGGCCATTGACGCTGTGACGATGCTCAACAGTGTTCCCCCAAGGCAATATCCCGCAGCGTGAACGCGATCATGACCCAGTTTCCTGACCTCTGCGATCGCCGCGCGGACGCCAAGATCGACGTAGTCCTGCATGGCGAGGTCCGCGTCGTTTTCATCGGGGTTTTTCCACGAGATGATAAACACTTCGAAACCCTGATCGCGCAGATAGGCCACCAATGACTGTTGGGCGGTGAGATCCAGAATATAGTACTTCATGATCCAGGCCGGCACGATCAGGATGGGCTCCGGATGTACCTTTGGGGTTGTCGGATGATACCGGATCAGCTCAATCAGATCATTGCGAAGCACTACGTCGCCGGGGGTGGTCGCAAGTTCTTTTCCGACGGCGAACCCTTTTGACCTGCGCGGCTGCCTCGACAGGACGCGATTGAAGTCCTCTATCCAGTAGCGTGCTCCCCGTAGCAGATTTTGCCCGCCTTCGACCCTTGTACGGTTCTGAACAAGCGGGTTGCTTGCCGCATAATTCGCAGGCGACAGCATATCGAGCCACTGGCGCACTGCGAAATTGACGATCTCGGCGTGTTTCGGATCAACGCCGGATACGTTGGTCGTGGCGGCATCCCACCACTTTTCCGTGGTCAGAAACCCCTGAGCATAAAGGTTGAAAGGAAACGTATTCCATGCTGCGTCGGCAAAGCGCGGATCAGGTTTATCATCCTGTGCAACTTCATTGACGAATGCCTGCTTTACCAATTGCGACTGCTTTTCTGGCGAACCAATCAAGTGCAGCCACCAATCCAAGTAGGCGGTCGCCAGCGCCGCCGGGGACAACCCGCCGGTCATTTGGCCAATTGCCGTATGCCAGCGGGCGTCAAGACCGCGCTCATTATCCTTTTCAACACTCACAACTGCGACCTTTCCACCAGTGTTACACCTGCAGAAATCGCATCACTTGGGTGTGTGACAACATATTCTGCAAGCTCCAGACCCCCTAGAACCTCAACCATCCGGTCGTTGCGACGACCCAGAGTCACGCTGCGCTTTTCGGCGATACCGTCTAGGGCGACAAATACTGCCCACCCGTCCTCGTCTCTGAAAGCCGCGCTCAACGGAATCTGCATCGCGTCGTCCGCACGCCATTCGACAATTCTGAGAAAGACCGAGAACCCATCACCCAGATTAGCCCGCACACCGGAGGGGCTGGTCAGTTGGAAATAGGCGTCAACACGCTGTTCCTCGATCCCAAGCGCAGACGTCTTGGTACGCGCTTTGGGATCAATTCTCTCAAGGCGCGCCTCCAGAACCTCGTCGCGGCCCCACCGTTCGACATGCGCCAGCGCACCAACCTCAAGGCGCACAGCATCGTTCGACAGAATATCCGCAACCAGTTCGAGGTTATCCGGATCGCCGATGCTGACCAGCGGCGTTCCGATAGACACCGGTCGTTCACTGATGGCGGCTACCGACAGTATAATGCCGTCCGTCGGCGAGGTGAGCTGAACACAGCAGCTTTCAGGCGCACGGCCCGCAGCACCGGGCGGCAAAAGGCTGGCCCGCGCGCGTTCTATTGTCCCCTCTGCCATCTCGATGCGTGCTTGGGCGGCTTCGATCGTGGCATTTGCCACGGCCAATCTCTGTGTATCGTCCTCCAGTCTCGTGATGGAGGCCACACCGCGTTTCACCAGTGCCTGGGTTCTGTCAAACTGCGACTGCGCAAAACGCTGAGTCTCCTTTGCCTGTTTGAAATCCGCTTGCGCCACATGTTGCGCGGCCAATGCTTCTTGCAAAGCCGCCTCGGCCTGAAGCTGCGCGCGCGCATCCAGTAGTCCCGATGAGGAGGGCCTCACAATTGCAACAATTGTCTCATCTTTGCGCACGATATCACCCTCGGCCACGGGTGAGCGCAAGGCGGTGCCCGAAATTGGCGAGGCCACCTCGAACAGGTCTCGCACCTGTGTCTCACCGTCGGCGTTTATTGTGACTTCCATCGGCCCTTGCGTGACCGCAGCCAGATCAACAGCCACCGGATCTGTGCGAAAGCTGACGTAAGACAGCCCGGCCACAAGCGTGGCGCCAATCCCGATCAGCACAAGCGTGCGGGTTGAGTAGGCCATTGGATCACTCCCTCGTTTTCATGACTGATACCAGATCAAGGCGGTCCAGCCGCCTGCGTACGATCATCACAGACGCGAACGCGGCGCTTAGAACGATCAGACTGGCAAGTGTAAATGTGGCGGGTTTCAGAACCAGCGGGATCGAATAGAGATCACTGGTAAAGGCACTGGTCATCAAACGGGCGATCCCGGCCCCGATCAGCCAGCCCATGGGCTGGGCTGCCACCGCGATCAGCATCATTTCACCCACCAGAATGTAAGACACTTCGCCCCGTCCAAACCCGAGGATGCGCAGGCTGGCCAGTTCGCGTGCCCGTTCAGAAAGCTGAATACGCGCAGCATTGTAGGTCACCCCAATCGTGATGAGCACAGCCACCACGATGTAGATGGTGTTCATGACGACGATGTTTTGCTCGATCGTGTCCTCGAACGAGCGGCGGTTCTCGTTCATCTCTACAATACCTGAAATGCGCGGCGTGTCTTTGATGGCGGCATGCAGCGCCGCTGACTGCCGCTCATCCAGCGTGATGTTGACGGTTGAAACGCGCGGCGCCTGACGAAAAATCGCGTTCATATATTCAAAGTCCATGTAGGCACCCAGCCCAAAGTGTAACTCAACCAGATCAGTCACCGTGACGCTGAAGGTCTCACGCCTGCCGCTGAGAAATTCGATGTCGATACTCTCACCGCTCTGGACATCGAGATGGTCAGCAAGCCGGTCTGACAACACAATACCACCTGCCGGCACATCCAGCTGTTTGCCATCCGCGTCCAGAACCCTGCTAAGATCATTGCCGGGGCGACGCGATTCCACTGCCACGCGCTTGCTCAGGTGCCCATTGTGCAGGACGGCTGCATGAAACTGCTGGCTTTCGGCCTGCAACACACCGGGTAGATTGCGCACGTCTTCAAGCGCGGCTTCCGGTACATCCTCGGCAAACAATAACATCGCGTCCTGCCGGTTGGTTTGGTAAAATGCCAGATCGACAATTTCGCCAAGCGCGTCGTTGATAAACGTTGCCGCAATGACCGATGCAACGGCCAGCGCCAGCCCCAGCGAAGTCAGGAAACTGCGTATCGGCCAGCGCAGCAAAGAGCGCAAAATCATAACCGTGGATTGCGCCAGCCGCATCCTCGCCATCACGTCATCAACGAACGACCGCTTGAAACGCGGGGGTGCCGGGGGCTGCATTGCGATTGCCGGGGCCAGCCGTGCCGCCTTCAGGGCCGCTTGAGCGGCGCCCAGACTGGTAGTAAGCAACCCCGCCAGCCCAGACGCGGCATAGATCCAGTAGGACACGCGGAAGATCACAAAGGGGAAGTCAAAAAAGTTTGCGTATTGCGCCGCCATTGTACGGGCCAGCAATGTTCCTGCCAGCCACCCGACAAGCACGCCAACCACGGCAATCAACGCGGCCAGCATCAGATAGTGAAGGCAGATTTCGGTGTTCGAGTATCCGATGGCCTTGAGCAGCCCGATCTCGCCGCGTTCCAGCGTAATAATCCGGCTCATCACCATGCTGACCAGAAAACCCGAAATAGCGAAAAATATCGGCGGCAGAATCGCGGCCATGCCCTTGAGTTGTTTGATCTCAGCGTCCAGAAACGCGTCGGATTGCTGGGTGGTGCGGTCATAAGCACCAAAACCGCCGAACGGTTCCAACAGCGTATCCACCGCGTCGATCGCAGGTGCAGATGCCATGCCGGAGGCAATGGTCAGTGACACGTCGTTAAACGCTCCTGTCATATCAAATGCCGCAGCCGCAGCACGCTCAGGCATCCAGATGATGCCAAAGGCAGCGTTGTCAGGCATCAGCGCACCGGGGCCGATGGTATAGACAAACTCTGGTGACAGGACAGTGCCGACGATGATCAGCCTGCGCTTCTGCCCTCTGAGATTCGCGCTAAAGCTATCACCGAGCTCAAATCCGTTGGCTTGGGCGAACGGTGCGTTGACGACAATTTCCTGCGTGCTGAGAGGGTCAGGGAAACGGCCTTTGACCAGCAGGGGCACATTCAACACCGGATCTGAGGCCTCAGGGTAAGACAGGATCTTACCCACAGCCGTTTTCGTGCGACCGGGGATATCCAGAATTGCATCGCCTGATATCCGTGCCTCGACGTTCATCACGCCGTCAATGCGGGCAATCTCTTGCATGAGCGACAATGGCGCGCGGGTTGTGTGGGCAAAGACGTCTGCAAAGCGGTTGCGCTCGTAATAAGCGAGCCGGGTTTCCGAGAGCGCCTTATACATGCCAACGGACGTCAGCAGGATCGCAACGCCGCACGCCAGCACCAAAGCAATCGCAATGGCCTGTATCCAAAGCCGTTTGAAATCACGCAACAGTTTGATGTCCAGCGCGTGCATACGGTTCACCACACAATCTCGGACGGCGCCAGACGCGTCTCGTTTACCCGCGTCTCACTGATCTTGCCGTCCTGAAAAAAGATCACCCGATGGGCCATGCGCTGAATTTCAGCGTTGTGGGTGATCACAACAGTTGTGGTGCCAAACCGTTCGTTGATGTCGCGCAGCACTTCCAACACCTGCACGCCTGTGGTGCTGTCCAGCGCGCCGGTGGGTTCGTCACACAACAGGATTTGCGGGCGTTTCGCAATGGCGCGGGCAATGGCGACACGTTGCTGCTCGCCTCCTGACATCTCTGATGGGAAATGGTCCATGCGCTTGCCCAAGCCGACCAACTCAAGCGCTTCTTGTGCAGGCATCGGGTCAGGTGCCACATCCGTGACGAGCTGCACATTTTCACGGGCGGTCAGACTGGGCACCAGATTGTAGAATTGAAAAACAAATCCCACATGGTCGCGACGGTATCTGGTGAGACCCCGATCAGGCATATTGGTCAGTTCCATGTCTTCGAACCAGACACGGCCCTCGGTGGCGTGATCAAGTCCGCCAAGTATGTTCAGCAATGTCGATTTCCCGCTGCCGGACGGGCCGAGCAGGACGGTCAGTTCACCTTTGTAAAGCTCCAGATCGACACCATCCAATGCGAATACCTTCACCTCACCGGTGTCATAAACCTTTGTTACGCCTTGGGTTCTAAAAATGGTCTCGGGCACGGGTGTCTCCTGAACATCGCTTGGATACAGCGCATCGCGTGCAGGAAATTGATTGATCTCAATTTGATCCAGTAAATGCTTCCGCTCTCCGCCTGACGTTAGAAGATGCCCCGCCGACACCGCCAATGATCCCGCGTTGACTTAGATCAAGTCGACCTTTGCGACTCTGCCTTAGTACGTTCAAAAGACAGGTGGCAAATGATGCTGATGACACACACATGGCGCGCGGCGTTTCCCGGCTTGGCCGACATCTCTGAAAATGTGTCGGACATCCTGGACAAGCAGGCACACCCGATCAACCTGCCTCAGGGAGCCGTGCTGTTCGGGCCGGGCAATGCGGCGGAAAACCTGCTGCTTCTTGTCAAGGGTACTGTGCGGGTTCAGCAGTTGAGTGAAGCAGGTCGCGAGATAGTCCTGTATCGTGTGCATGCTGGCGAAAGTTGCGTTTTGACGACAGCCTGCTTGCTGGCCTTTGAGGATTATTCCGCCGAAGGCATTGCCGAAACGGACATAGAGGCGATCAGGATTCCGCGCGATGTGTTTGATGAATTGATGTCGGTGTCTAAGGAATTTCGCGCCTTTGTTTTTGATGCCTATTCCAAGCGGATTACCGACCTCTTCCTTGTCATCGAAGAAATCGCCTTCAAGCGGATGGACATTCGTGTCGCGCAAAAGCTGCTCGAGCTTCAGGACGACCACTCTGCCCTCCATCTCACACACCAACAACTGGCGGTCGAACTTGGCACTGCCCGCGAGGTAATCTCGCGGCAACTGAAGGAATTTGAGCGTCGCGGCTGGCTAAACCTGAACCGTGGAGAAATCGAATTGCGCGATACCGCCGCGATCGGTCGATTGGCCCATTCGTCCTGATTGCGAACCGTTGTGCCACTGGCGTCCGCAAGGTCGGCGCACTTCCAAACCTACTTACTGCAACCAACTTCGAAAGGATAATGACATGACTGCCAACGTAGGAAACACCGACCGGATCCTCAGGGCCATCCTTGGTCTTGTGCTTATTGTCGCCCCGCTCTTAAACATGCCTGCCATCTGGTCCAGTTCGACGCTGGCGTACGCGAGCATGGCCGTGGGTCTGGTTCTCGTCGCAACCGCGTTCTTCCGGTTCTGCCCCCTCTACCGGGTCCTTGGTCTCTCCACCTGCAAAATTTGAGTGATGGTCATCTTGGTTCCGTCTTTGGCGTGAGCATGCTGGCATAACGGGTTGTACGCGTTCAGGTACTGGCGCGACCAACATACCACCCGCCTGCTGCATAATTTGAGGACGGAGGAATGCAAACCATGGTCTTTGCCCTTTTCATCGGGTCCGCAATGATGATTGGTTCACTGGCCATTTCCATCATCCTGTTTGGTGTCGCGACACGGATGTTGCGCTGGCTGGATGACACCAACGCACTTGGATACGGGCGGCTTCCGCTTGTCTTCGATCTGAGCGTTGCCGGGTTATGGATTTTGTTTGTGCTGACAAGTGCGGTTTGGGGCTGGGCAGTGCTTTATATCGCTCTGGGGCTCTTCGGCAGTCTTGAGCCTGCGCTCTATTTCTCCATCGCGTCCTTTACAACTGTTGGCTATGGCGATGTCGTTCTTGAACCGGGCTGGCGCTTGCTGGCTGGTATGACCGCGACCCACGGTCTGCTGACCTTTGGTCTGTTTACGGCGTTTCTGGTCGAGGTTTTCAACTTCCCGACACGTGCGCGGCGCAGTTAAGCGTGACCCGCTTGATCCTCATCAATCCGCAGCCCCCCTGCGCTGTTATCAACGTTATCACAAACCGATTGAGGACAAGATATGCCAGACATGACCCACTTCGCCGAATTGATCTCCGCCCGCCTGCAAGAGCTTGATGCCCGCGTGCATGAGGTTGACCATGAACTTGGCGAACCCAAGTCCGCAGATATGAATGAACAGTCTATCGACCTTGAAGATGATGAAGTTCTCGAAGGGTTGGGTTTGGCCGCACAAAAAGAAATCGCGCTGCTCGAACTTGCCATGGGTCGGATCAAAGACGGCACATATGGTATCTGCAATAAATGCAAAGAACCGATTTCAGAGGCCCGGTTGTCTGCCGTTCTCTATACGCCGCTGTGCAAAAGCTGTGCGAAAGGCGGCTAGATGCCGCGGCGCACTGACCGCCTGAAGTCGAATATCTACGGCGGCATAGCTTTTGATGCTACGCTCATCACGTGCCGGTAATCGGATTGATTTGCATCAACCCGGATTTAAGTGTGCTGGCTAAATTGTTCTAACGGATATGCAGTTGATAAGATTGGGGTAAAGAGGGGTGTTTCTTAGGTATCTTGTTGTGTCGACAGCAGCCATTTCTGTACTTCTGTGCGCATACAATGCCAGACTAGAATGGTGACCAACACGGAACCTTTAACCTACACACCAATTTCATGAGCGATACCAAAGATTTGGCGCGCAAAAGCATCAGCACCGCTGTTTCAGAGGGCAAACTGACGCTGACAGGTCGTTTGTTGATCGACACGCTGACGCAAGTGAAAGTCGATCCGCGCCTGTTGGCTGGCGGAGAACTATCCTGCATTGATATTTCCGCGTTAACCCAGATGGACACGGCAGGTGCCTGGTTTCTTGTCGACCAGCAAAAACAGGCGACGCGGCGCGGAACAGAGTTGCAGATCACGGGTGCGACGTCGGTTCAGGCAGAGTTGATCAAGACGGTCGAGCACAATATGCCCCCTGATGACCAGCCATCGTCAAGGCCACTTACCCTTGCAGATCGCTTTGAAAAATTTGGACAAACCGTTATGCGCGGCATGCGCATGGCGATTGAGTTAACCTCGTTTCTGGGGCAGGTGATTGCGACATTGGGCGGGATTATCCGGCATCCCGGTCGCCTCCGCCTGACATCTGTGGTGCATCACTGTCAGGAAATCGGTGTCAGTGCCGTGCCCATCGTTGCCTTGATGGCCTTCCTGATCGGTGTTGTTCTGGCGTTTCAGGGATCGGCGCAATTGCGGCAGTTTGGCGCCGAAGTGTTTGTCGTCGATCTGATCGCGATTTCGATCCTTCGCGAGCTTGGTATCCTGCTGACCTCGATCATCGTGGCAGGACGGTCGGGATCGGCGTTTACGGCTGCCATCGGCTCCATGAAAATGCGCGAGGAAATAGATGCCATGCGCACCCTCGGCCTTGATCCTGTGACCATCCTCGTCGTGCCCCGCGTGCTTGCCTTGATGCTCATGTTGCCGGCCTTGGGGTTCATCGCGGACATCTCCGGTCTGATCGGTGGCGCGCTAATGTCGTGGATCGAACTGGGAGTCTCTCCGGCGGTTTTCCAGACACGTCTGGTCAGCAATACAGACGTGTGGCACTTCGGTGTCGGCATGATAAAGGCTCCTTTTTTTGCCCTCATCATTGGAATTATCGGATGCTATGAGGGCATGAAAGTGGGCGGTGATGCAGAGTCTCTGGGGCGGCTGACGTCGGCCTCTGTGGTGCTTTCGATATTTATGGTCATCGTGATGGACGCGATGTTCTCCATCTTTTTTGCGGTCGTGGGGGTGTGATGGAAACGGCAGACGATCCCATCATCCGCGTGCGCGGTCTGGTGACGCGCTTTGGCACACATACGGTGCACGATGGCCTTGATCTTGATGTAAAGCGGGGCGAGATTATCGGTGTGGTCGGGGGGTCCGGCACCGGTAAATCCGTTCTGCTGCGCGCCATTGTAGGCCTGCTGGTGCCGAACGCGGGACAGATCGAAGTTTTTGGCGAAAGCGTGCGCACGACGTCGGATGCGCAATATCGCGCGTTGCGCCGCCGTTGGGGCGTGATGTTTCAGGACGGCGCGCTGTTTTCCTCTTTAACCGTACGCCAGAACGTCGAAGCGCCGATGCGGGAACAACTGACGCTGCCGGACGAGATCCGCGAAACCCTTGCAGGCATCAAAGTGCGCATGGTGGGATTGCCCGAAAACGCAATGACCAAATACCCCTCCGAACTGTCTGGCGGGATGCGCAAACGCGCTGGCTTTGCACGGGCCATTTCGATGGATCCCGAAATTGTCTTTCTGGATGAACCCACAGCGGGCCTTGACCCCATCGGAGCGGCGGCATTTGATATTCTGATCAAGCAATTGCAGGCAGCGCTCGGGCTGACGGTATTTCTGGTGACACACGATCTGGACAGTCTGCATGCGATCTGTGATCGCATTGCAGTGTTGGCCGACCAAAAGGTGCTGGCGGTCGGAACCATGGACGAAATGCTGCAGGTCGATCACCCTTGGGTGCACGAGTACTTCCACGGCCCGCGCGCACGCGCTGCATTATCTTCGGCCCAACAGGAAATGGCGCACTGATGGAAACCCGCGCGAATTACATTCTGATCGGCGTTTTCACCCTTCTGGCTATTCTGGGGACGTTGGGGTTCTTCATCTGGCTGGCCAGCGTGCAGATCAACAAACAGTACCAAGTCTATGGTATACTGTTCGAAGATGTCTCGGGCCTTGATCCCTCAGGCGATGTGCTCTTCAACGGTATCTCTGTCGGCAAGGTCATCGGTTTCCAGATCGCCAAACAAGACCCCTCCAAGGTTTTTACCACGATCGAGATTGAGGCGGATATCCCGGTACGTTCCGACACGGTCGCCCAGTTGCAATCCCAAGGTGTGACAGGAGTGGCTTACATCTCTCTTACTGGCGGCACACCAGAAGCCCCCCCGCTGGTTGCAGATGCGGACGGGTGGATGATCATTCCCTCCCGTCGCTCTACGGTGCAAACACTGGTGCAGGACGCCCCCAATCTGCTAATTGAAGCGACCAAACTACTGGATCAGTTTCAGGCCCTGACCGGACCGGAAAACCAAGCCTATGTGACGAATATCCTGCGCAATCTGGATTCCTCTTCAGGACGTCTGGATCAGGCACTGAATGACTTTTCCGATATCACCGGCACCGTAAGGGATGCGACCGCGCAAATCACTGTATTTACGGGCCGTCTGGACGCGATCAGCGCCTCGGTGGTTGCGACACTGGAAAAGGCCGACAGTACACTTGCCGCTGCCACAGGCGCATTCGAAACCGCAGACAAGACGCTGGCGGGGTCCGTCGGGGCCATTGACAGCGCCGGTGATGCTTTTGATCAAGCCAAAGAAATCCTCAATACGCAGGTTCCCGACATCCTCGCCCAAATCTCTGAAGCTGCATCACTTACCAACGCAGCCATTGCCGATCTGCAAGCACGTTCTGGCGCAACGCTGGACGGATTTACGCAAACATCCGGTCTTCTTAACGCCCGCTTGACGGAGCTTGAGCAGACCATGAAAGAAGCCAACACGGCGTTTCTTTCTGTAACCGACGCATCAGACAGTTTTGACCGACTTGTCGATGGCGACGGTGCGCTTTTAGTGGCCGAAGCCCGCGCGGTTCTTGCCGATGCAAAAACGGCCATTGGAACGATTGAAACTGTGGTGCTGAACGATGTCCCCTCTGTCATGGCGGACATACGCAGCGGTGTGGCAACTGCGAGCCAAGCAGTTGAAAATGTCGCGGCAGATCTGACGGGACTGACGGGCCGGCTTGATCCGATGGCCGAAGAAGCCCAAAACGCGATCATCTCGGCCAATGCACTATTTGCCAAAGCGCAGAGCAGCCTCACGGCCCTCGATTCCACGCTGTCAGTTGCCGAAGGTGCGCTTGGCTCAGCCCGGACCACATTTGATGCTGCGACAGTCGTCCTCGACACCGATCTGGCACCGATGATGACAGATATCCGTGCAGCCTCAGATCAGATCAGTCGGGCCATAACAGAGGTGACCAAGGACATGCCCGCAATTACTTCCGAACTGCGCGCCCTGATTGCCCGCAGTGATACTGTCGTTCGCCAGATCCAGACCGCTGTAGTGAACAGCACGCCCGGCATTGGCGATTTTGCCAACAAAGGGTTGCCGGAGCTGTCACGGCTTGCCACTGATGCGCGCACGCTCGTCAATTCACTTGGCGATCTGACCAGACGGATTGAACGTGATCCAGCACGCTTCCTTCTGGATGGTCGTGTTCCAGAATACAGGAGATAGATTATGCCCGTCCTCACCCGGCGCACTGCGATGCTTGGCGCGGCATGTGCCCTTGGCGGCTGCAGCACACTGACGTCACTGAATGCAGCAGCAAAACCTCTGGATACTTTTGATCTGCGCCCGGCCGCCGGCTCTAAAAGTGGTCGCCGCACATCCCGCACCCTGTTGGTCGCGCGCCCGCAGGCATCCGCAGCCCTCGCAACCGACCGTATCATGATCAAGCCTGACCCGGCTTCGATTACATACCTTCCCGACGCCCGTTGGAGCGATGAATTGCCTGCCGTTCTTCAGATGCTGCTGATCCGCAGCATATCCGAGACAGGCCGTGTCGGATACGTCGGGCGCAGTGATGCAGGTCCTGTTCCTGACACCGCAATGCTGGTGCGCATCGACGCTTTCGAGGTCAATGAAGCGGCTGTTGGCACGTTTGAAGTGAGTGTCGATATCGATCTGACCCTCATCAATGATCGTGATCAGCGTGTTGTTGCCTCCCGGGCTTTTTCCGCATCTGGACAGGTCTCAAATGATCTGGCCAACGAGATCGTCAAAGTATTTCAGAGTGTCCTGAATGGACTTTTGCCAGCCATGTCCGACTGGGCAATTCAACGGGTCTAGGGATCCTGGCGTCGTTTAACGCCCAGCCTCACCCCGTTTCAGTATTGAAATCCGCCTTCAGCGCGGTCTCGATCAACTCGCAATCCCTACTTGCATCGGCATAGCGGGTCTTGAGAAACGGCGGCAGCACAAACGCGTCGCCCGCAACAAGGCGATAGGGGTCCTCCCCGGTCACTTCAAGCGTCAGTTCTCCCTCTTTGACAAAGGTGAACAGGATATCCGTGTCGTGGCTTGTCCATGCACCGTTTGCCTCAACCGGTCGCGCCACGTGCACACCCGCCACACCTTTGGTTGCGTCACCAATACCCGTGTCGCGGCTTTCCCAGCCGGGAATACGCCAGTCAGTCCAGACTGCGTCGCCTACCTTATGATGCACAAAACGTGTGCCCTGCCATTCCCTGTCGGGGATCAGCTTGCCGTTCGGCAATTCCATATCATGGTCAATGGTTGTGATGTGTTCGGCAGGGACGCCAATCTCCAGCACCTCGACGTTATCGGATGCCTCCAGCACCCGGTGGCGGATTTGCGGCGGCTGGATGACGCAGCAGCCTTGTTCCAGAATGAACGGGTCGCCCTGATCCTCGTACACCAGCCGGACCCAGCCGCGATAACAAAAGATCAACTGAAACCCGACCGTATGATAATGCACCATATCCGGCACCGGCCCGCCATCCGGGATGCGGATATGGCTGGCAATGATCGACCCGCCCAGACGGTTTGGGATCAGGTCGCGATAATGCATGCCCGCACGGCCGATCACCCAGGCGTCGCTGTCGCGCAAATGACGCACCATAAAGGAATGCTGCGTCTGCGGCATATCCAACGGCGGGTTGGCATCAACCACTTCGATGATATTCCCGCTGGGTGACGTCAGCATGCGCTCACCGTCGGCAAACCCGTCCGGATCAATGCAGCGCAACCGGATCTTACCCGGCGGCAGATCGGCGTTGCGGTCCAGCCGGATCCGCAAGCCATGGCCTGCAATGAGTGCAACAGCCGGATCATCTGCGGGGAAAATCTCTTCCAACCGAAAACCGAGCTGCGTCAGGAAGAACGGCATTTCTGTCTTGAGGTCTTTTACCGGCAGATAGACCTCTGACAGGGTAATGTTCTGAGTCTTCTGGACCATGTCGTTCATGGGGGTGTCCTTTGATGCGGTCTTCATCTGTTGCCGGTTTGAACGGACTTTTCACAAATTAGGCCGCAGGAAAAAATTGTGCAACAGACGCGCGCGGCGCCTATCGCAGGCGAATTGCCCCCGTAGGCCGCGTGCCGTATGTCTGACGGGTCTGCCCCATTCGAAAGCCTGCTCATTGAACGCACCAATCCCTCCAGACGAAATCCACGATCTTTTCATCATTGGTGGTGGCATCAATGGGTGCGGCATTGCACGTGACGGTGCGGGACGCGGATTGTCTGTGGTCTTGGCCGAGATGAACGATCTGGCGTCGGCGACCTCCTCCGCCTCGACCAAGCTGTTTCACGGAGGGCTCCGTTATCTGGAGTACTTCGAGATCAGATTGGTGCGCCACGCATTGGAAGAACGTGAAACCCTGCTCAAGGCGATGCCGCATATTTCATGGCCGATGCGGTTTGTCTTACCCTATCACCCTGATATGCGGTTTGAAACCGACACGCCCGCTTCCAAAATTCTGAATACGCTGATGCCGTGGACCAAAGGGCGCAGGCCCGCATGGATGATCCGCTTTGGGCTGTTTCTGTATGACAATCTGGGGGGTCGCAAATTGCTGCCTGCCACGACAACGCTGTTGTTGGAGGGCACACCGGAAGGGGACCCACTTCAGCCGCAGTTTACGAAAGCCTTCGAATATTCCGACTGCTGGGTCGAAGATGCGCGGTTGGTTGCCCTGAATGCACAGGACGCGGCAGAGCGGGGTGCAAAGGTGCTGGTGCAGACCAAAGTAACCTCCGCGACCTGCGAAAGTGATCTTTGGCGCATTAAGGTCGAAGACGCGGAGGGAGAGCACGAATATCGTGCACGCATGTTGATCAACGCGGGTGGCCCGTGGGTCGGCAATATCATACAGCAAACGGTGCGGGTCAATTCCACCGAAGGGGTACGGTTGGTACGCGGCAGCCATATCGTAACGCCGCGCCTTTATGACCATGACAAATGTTACTTCTTTCAGGGCACTGACGGGCGCATCATTTTTGCGATACCTTACGAGAACGATTTCACCCTGATCGGCACTACGGATGCGGATCACGAAGACCCTGATCAAAGCCCTGTCTGCACGCCCGAGGAACAACGCTATCTGCTGGATTTCGCCAATGGGTATTTCAAGCGCCATTTGAGCGACGCGGATGTGGTCTGGACCTATTCAGGGGTGCGTCCGCTTTATGACGACGGTGCGAAATCAGCCGCCTCTGCCACGCGGGATTACACCATCAAAGTTGAAACGCAGGGTGGTGCGCCGATCCTCAATATATTTGGCGGCAAGATCACCACCTATCGTAAGCTGGCCGAGGATGCGTTTGACAAGATCGCCCCGTTCTTCCCTGGCCTCAAGCCGCACTGGACCGCCGGTGTGCCCCTGCCCGGTGGTGATTTTGCGGTGCAGGACGTCGCGGCCAGGATATCGCAACTTCAGGCTGATTATCCGTTTCTGACGTCGCCTTGGGCGCGCCGTTTGATAAAGGGATATGGCACCAACGCCTGGGCAATATTGGCAGGCTCAACGTCAGCCGCCGACCTTGGTCAGGACTTTGGCGCGACCCTGAGCGAGGCCGAGGTTCGCTGGCTGATGACACATGAATTCGCCCGCAAGGCAGAGGACGTGTTGTGGCGCCGCAGCAAACTGGGCTTGCGGTTGACCCCGGACGAGGTGTCTGTGCTCAGTAAATGGATGGAGGCTACGCAATGACCCATATTCTTGCCATTGATCAGGGCACTACTTCTTCTCGCGCTCTGGTGTTTAACGGGGCGATGCAGGTCGTTGCGACCGCGCAGGAGGAATTCCCCCAGCATTTCCCGCACAGCGGCTGGGTTGAACATGACCCCGCCGACCTGTGGGAAACGACGCTCACCACCTGTCGTGCTGCGATCAAACAGGCGGGTATCACGTCTCGGGACATTGCTGGCATCGGGATCACCAATCAGCGCGAAACGACGGTGGTCTGGAACGCACAGACCGGAGAGCCGCTCTACAATGCCATCGTCTGGCAGGACCGTCGCACGGCCGACTATTGCCGCAGCCTACGCGATGCGGGACATGACAAGATGATCACCGCGCAGACCGGTTTGCTGGCCGATCCGTATTTTTCAGGCACCAAACTGAAGTGGATACTGGACCAGACGCCGGATGCGCGGCAGCGCGCCGCAAAGGGTGAAATCCTTTTTGGCACCGTAGATAGTTTTCTGATCTGGAAACTGACTGGCGGCGCGGCGCATGTCACTGATGCCACCAACGCCGCGCGCACGATGCTTTATGATATTCACAAGGGCGCGTGGAGCGCGGAAATCTGCGCGCTGTTCGACATTCCGATCCAGATGCTGCCAGCGGTCTATGACTGTGCGGCAGATTTTGGCGTAACGGACGCCGCCTTATTTGGCACCGCTCTGCCCATACTCGGCGTGGCCGGGGATCAGCAAGCCGCCACCATCGGGCAAGCCTGTTTTGAACCGGGGATGATGAAATCGACCTATGGCACGGGCTGTTTTGCCCTGTTGAATACGGGGGCCACGCCGGTCACTTCGAAAAACCGCTTGCTGACGACGATTGCCTACCAGATCGACGGCGTGCCCACCTATGCCCTCGAAGGGTCAATATTTGTTGCAGGGGCAGTCGTGCAATGGCTGCGCGACGGCCTCAGGATTATCTCCGATGCAGCATCCACGCAGGCGCTTACGGAAAGCGCGGACGAAGGGCAGGATGTGATCATTGTGCCCGCCTTTACAGGTCTCGGTGCGCCTTATTGGGATGCCGATTGTCGCGGCGCGATTTACGGGCTGACGCGCAATTCCGGCCCCCCCGAATTTGCGCGCGCGGCCCTGCAAAGCGTTGGATACCAGACCCGCGACCTGCTTGAGGCGATGCAGGCGGATTGGTCAACCCACGGTACGTCTCCTACTCTGCGCGTTGATGGCGGCATGAGCGCGAATGACTGGGCGATGCAATTTCTCAGTGACATCATCGGGGCACCGGTTGACCGCCCGCAAGTGCTGGAAACAACGGCAACGGGTGCGGCGTGGCTTGCAGGCCACCGCGCGGGCCTGTTCCCTGATATGACGGCATTTGCACAAAGCTGGGCCAAAGAGTGCAGCTTTGCCCCAAAAATGGACAAAACCGAGCGCGAACAGAAATACGGACGCTGGAAAAAGGCGGTTGCCGCCACTCAAAGCGTGTAGCCACAGCACTTTCGCGGTATTGTAGATCACCGTAAGGAATCAGATCTGTGCCAGTCGACACCTTCCTGATCTTAGTGTGATCGACGGGGTTGGTAGTGCCTATTCGTGTTTGGCGGGCCATTCGTGCCGCGACAGCACTCAAGCGGTTTTCAATTAAAACGCTGAGTGATCCCAACCATTCATCTAACAACACAGCGCAAGGGAGGAATGTTCATGTCCAAATGGTCCAAAGAAATCGAGGCGCTGGATCCGAAGGTCGATTATGAGCGGATTTGTTACCTTCTGACGGCATGCGAGTTCTCGTGGGACACCGAGAAAGCGTTGGAATTTGCACTTTTCCGCACCTATGCCGTGCCGTCAATCTCTGGCCTTTTGTCGCGGACAGGTGCGTTCCGCGAGCAGACCCGCAAACGCTATGACGACACTGAGTTGCTGCTTTCCGAGATCAATGAAAACGGTCAGGACAGTGAAAATGGTCAGGCCGCGATTGCCCGTATCAATGAAATGCATGGCCGCTACCGGATCTCGAATGACGACATGCTTTATGTTCTGTCTACTTTTGTTGTGGAGCCTGTCCGCTGGATGGAACGTTTTGGCAGACGTGCCATGACGCACACCGAAATTGTCGCAAGTGTCAATTATTACAGGGCGCTGGGAGAGAAGATGGGGATCTGCAATATCCCCGAAACTTTCGCTGCTTTCGACACCTATAACAAAGCCTATGAGGCCGCGCAGTTTCGCTTTGCCGAGACCAACAATGAAATCGGCAGCCTCACGCGTGATCTGCTTTTGTCGATGTATCTGCCAAACTGGCTTGTACCTTTTTGCCGCCCTGCGGTGCATGCCTTATGTGACCCGCCGCTCAGACGCGCTATGGGGTTTTCACAGCCCCCGCGTTGGCTGGAGAAACTGATGATTAGCGGCTTGATTGCCCGTGCCCGCATCCTGCGCATTTTGCCACCACGCCGCAATCCGCGTTTGATAACCCAGCGCCGCAGGCCAAGCTATCCCTTGGGGTATGACATCGCCGCGCTCGGGACCGAGTAATTCCGGTAAATAACCAGATAGGCGGCGGGTCGATCCGCAAAATTTAAGTTTTCCGACTCCGAATGGAAGAAATATTTTCACAAGAGTCTTGACCTTCCATCTACTGGAACCCCCATGTTACAGGTAATCCAGAGCATGAGGTGTCACTATGGACAGCGAAAATGTACTAACTTTCGGCGTGCAGGAGATGAGCTGCGCGTCTTGCGTCGGCCGTGTGGAAAAAGCCTTAGGGGCTGTTTCAGGCGTGCAAAAAGCAGATGTAAACCTTGCCACGGAAACGGCCACCATTCGTGTTGATAACAACTTTAAGTCCGAAGACGTAGCCGTTGCGCTGGACGCAGCCGGCTACCCCGCTCAAGTACAGACATACCGCTTCAGCATCGAAAACATGTCTTGCGCATCGTGTGTCAGCCGGGTGGAGCGCGCGCTGGCGGTCATTCCAGGTGTTGTCTCTGTTGTTGTGAACCTGGCAAAAGAGGAAGCGACTTTGCGCGTATTGGGGACGTCCTTGTCTCCTGCTGACATTGCCCGAGCCTCCAAGGCGGCGGGATATCCAGCGACGTACGTCACGGATCAAAGCGGCGCGGATGCGACCGCAGACCGCAAGGAGGAAGAATCAACTCATTTACGGAAAATGACGTTGGTCGCGGCAGTCCTGACCATTCCTGTCTTCATTCTTGAAATGGGAAGTCATTTGATCCCGGCACTTCATGACTGGATCATGAATTCGTTGGGCATGGGCGTAAGCTGGGGCATCCAGTTTGTCCTGACAACCATCGTTCTGGCGTGGCCCGGGCGACAATTCTACCTCAAGGGTTTTCCTGCACTCTTTAAGGGTGCACCTGACATGAATTCGCTTGTTGCACTGGGATCGTCTGCGGCATGGGGATTTTCCACAGTTGCGCTCTTTGCCCCTGCGCTTTTGCCTGACGGGACGCGCGTGGTCTATTTCGAGGCGGCAGCAGTGATCGTAACGCTAATTCTATTGGGCCGGTTTCTTGAAGCGCGCGCGAAAGGCCGGACCGGTCAGGCGATCCGCAAACTTGTCGGGTTGAGGGCCAAGACAGCGCAGGTTGAGCGGGAAGGGCAACTGGTTGAGCTGCCTGTTGACGACATCGTCGCCGGTGATCTGATACAGGTACGTCCGGGCGAAAAGATTGCAACCGACGGGATCGTCGTCAAAGGCGTGTCCTACGTCGACGAGAGCATGATTACCGGCGAGCCGGTCCCGGTAGAGAAGTCTGCGGACGCCGAGGTTGTCGGCGGTACCGTAAATGGCACTGGTGCGTTGACCCTGCGCGCAACCAAAGTGGGCGGAGATACCATGCTGGCGCAAATTATCCGCATGGTCGAAGACGCGCAGGGCGCGAAACTACCCATTCAGGATTTGGTAAACCGCATCACACTGTGGTTCGTGCCGGCAGTCATGGGGACAGCACTGGTCACCTTTTTGACCTGGTTGCTGGTCGGCCCGGATCCTGCGCTCAGCTTTGCGTTGGTGGCGAGTGTCGCCGTTCTGATTATTGCCTGTCCCTGTGCTATGGGGTTGGCCACACCCACGTCCATCATGGTCGGCACCGGCCGCGCAGCGGAACTGGGTGTGTTGTTTCGACGGGGTGATGCGTTACAGACGTTGAACGACGTCAAGATTGTTGCTCTGGACAAGACCGGTACGTTGACAGAGGGCCGTCCGGAACTGACGGACCTGACAATAACCAAAGCGTTTGAAGAAGCAGATGTTCTGCGGCTTGTCGCTTCGGTCGAGACTGCGTCGGAGCACCCGATTGCGGCGGCCATTGTGCGGCGTGCAGAGCAGCGCGGTTTGACGCTGGCCGCGATAGACGGTTTCACGTCCATCACGGGTTATGGGGTCAGCGCCGACATTGAAGGTCGCACAGTCCTTGTGGGTGCGGACCGGTTGATGGCCCGCGAAGGGATTGCGTTGGATGAAGTTGCAGGCGTTGGCGAAGAATTGGGGCGGGAGGGCAAGACACCTCTCTACGCAGCGATCGGCGGGCAGCTTGCCGCGGTTATCGCTGTTTCTGATCCGATCAAAGCAAGCACAGCCGAGGCGATTGCCGCGTTGCATGATCTTGGGCTGGAGGTCGCTATGATCACAGGCGACAACAAAGCCACCGCTGATGCAATTGCAGCAAAGCTGGGCATCGACACGGTTGTCGCTGAGGTATTGCCCGAAGGTAAAGTGACCGCAATTGAGAAACTGCAGGTCGGCAACCGTACGGTTGGGTTTGTTGGCGACGGCATTAACGACGCCCCCGCACTGGCA
>JBARUV010000152.1:0-12202 GCA_049645905.1 Sulfitobacter sp. | reverse complement strand
AAACGCGCCTATGTCATCGTGCAAAAAGACTTTCGCGCGGTGATGGGTGATGGCGGTATGTCGGGGCGGGTATTTTCGGCGCTGTCCTTTATCGCAGGCATGCCGGGGATCACGCAAAGCGATCTGGCGCGCAATCTGGGTATCGAACGATCGGGCCTTGTTGCAATTATTGATGAACTTGAAGCGGCAAAATTTGTGCGCCGTCTTGCGGTGCCGGGGGATCGGCGCGTGCAGGCGCTGCATCCGACCGCCATCGGGGAAAAGGCCTATGCCGAAGCGGTGGCAAAGGTGCAATTGCATGAGGACCGTCTGCTGTCCTTTTTGAGCGACACCGAGAAAAAGCAACTGGTCAAACTACTGCAAAAAATTCGAAAATCTGAGGGGGAGGCGAAGTGATGAGCATTTGGGAGGGTACCGCCGCTGTCGTGGCGGGGGACGCAAAATGAAAACGTCTTCCGATCACGAGGCGATGTTCTGGACACCGGAATTCGAATATGATCACCGCGCCGATGGCACGGTGCTGATGCGCCAAAAGCAGGAGTTGCCGGAACATCGGCAAATTTTGGCAGAATATCTGGATTATTGGGCCAACGAGGCGCCGGAGCGAACATGGATCGCGCGGCGCGACCAAGCGGGGGAATGGCAACGCATTACCTATGCGCAGGCCTTGTGCGCGGCCCGATCACTTGGTGCAGGGCTGCTGGGACTTGGGCTTGGGCCGGACCGGCCATTGCTGATCCTGTCGGAAAACAGTCTCGAACATGCGTTATTGGGGATGGCTGCGGTTTATGTCGGTGTTCCCTATGCGCCGCTTTCAACGGCCTATTCGCTGGTCTCCCAGGATCACGGTAAGATCAAGGACATCACAGCGCTGCTAAAGCCCGGCGCGATTTTTGCGGATGACGGCGCGGCATATGCGCCAGCACTTGCCGCGATCCGGTCCGAAGGTTGTGCAATTATAAACCACCGCAATTGTCACAGCGATGCACTGACCTTTGATGCGTTGATGCAGTCCGACCCGGCGCGCGCCGGGCCTGCCCGCGCCGCACTGACGCCCGACACGGTTGCGAAATACCTGTTCACGTCCGGCTCTACCGGCTCACCCAAGGCAGTTATCAACACCAACCGTATGATCTGCGCTGGTCAGGCGATGGGGCTTGATTGCTATCGCTTTCTGGCGTGGCGACCGCCTGTGGTGCTGGACTGGGCCCCGTGGAACCATACCGCTGCGGGTAACAAAGTGTTCTATCTCGTGCTGACCAATGGGGGCAGTTATTACATTGACGACGGCCGACCGGTGCCCGGCAAGTTTGACGAGACGCTGCGCAACCTGTCCGACATTTCCTGTACGTGGTATTTTAACGTGCCGGTGGGCTATGACATGCTGGTCGGCGCGATGGAAAAAGACGGGGCGCTTGCCCAAACCTTCTTTGCGGATCTGGGGATGATGTTTTTTGCGGGTGCCGCGATGGCGCAGCACACGTGGGACAGATTGTCGGCCATTGCGCGCAAGGTAACAGGGCATGATGTCCTCCTTGCCACGGGTCTGGGTGCGACCGAAACATCGCCGTTTTCGCTGGCCTGTACCGATTTTCAGGAAAAATCGGGCAACATTGGCGTGCCCTCCCGCGGCATCACGCTCAAACTGGTGCCCAACAGCGGTAAGCTGGAGGCGCGGATCAAGGGACCAAACGTAACGCCCGGGTATTACGGTGATCCGGTCAAGACGGCAGAGGCGTTTGACGACGAAGGCTTCTATTGCTTTGGGGATGCGTTGCGGCCCGCTGATCCGGACGATTTTTCCAAGGGGTTCTATTTTGATGGCCGGTTGGCCGAGAATTTCAAGCTAAATACCGGGACATGGGTGGCAGTTGGTGCCGTGCGCGCCGCCCTTGTTGATGCGATGGGCGGGCTGATCCGTGACGCGGTGATAGTGGGCGAGAACGAGGCGCAGCTTGGCGCGTTACTGTGGTTGTCGGACAAGGCGATAAACCTCGCGGAGGCTGAACGGACTGAATTGCTGCAAGAACGGTTCGCGGCAGCGGCAAAGACTGCAACCGGATCCGCGAGTCGCGTACGGCGCGGGATGATCCTTGAGCACCTTCCGGAACTGGACCGCGGCGAAGTAACCGAAAAGGGCTCATTGAACCAACGGGCGATGCGGGCCAATCGGGTCGATCAGATCGCTGCCCTTTTTGTGGATACAGACGGGGTCATTTCAGCCTGAGCGGGCAGGGCACCATTGGCGCGCCCTGTGCTCCTGTCTATTTCTTGTTGAAATCAGGTTCCCGCTTTTCGAGGAAAGCGGCCAAGCCCTCTTTTGCACCCGCTGATGTTTGTGACATTGCGGCGGCCATACTTTCTGTGAACAGCCCGTCGGAGCGCGACATATCCCCGATCCTGCCAATTGCCTGAATCATCAGATAGTTGGAGAAGGGCGCGTTATCAGCAATCTTGCGCGCCAGTTTGATTGCCAGTGGTAAGGCTTCGCCGTCGCCGACAGAGTAATGCGCGAGGCCGAACGCAAGCCCGTCTTCGGCGCCATAACTGCGACCGGTCAGCATCATTTCCCGCATCCGGTCAGCGCCCAGAATACGGCCGACACGAACCGTGGCTCCCCCACCGACAAAAATCCCGCGCCGACCTTCCGGCAGTTGAAAACGCACTGTCGGTTCCGCAATGCGCACATGCGTCGATGTTGCAATCTCCAGCCCGCCGCCGATCACCGCGCCTGCCATGGCAGAAATTACCGGCAGCCCGCCATATTCGATCAGGTCGGCAACGCGATGCCAATTCCGCGAATGATACACCGTCCCTTCGGGGCTGCGGTGCTGGTGTTCGGACAGATCCAGCCCCGAACAGAAATGCCCGCCTGCACCCGTCAGTACTACGGCGCGGGTGCTTTCGGGCGGCTTGGAAAAGAAGCTGTCCAGCGCCGAGACAAGGCCGTCGTTCATCGCATTACGCTTGTCAGGACGGTTAAACGTAATCACGGTGATATCATCATGGTGTTCGATCTGTATGACACTATGGTCAGGTTTGCCGTTAGCCATGGGGTTCTCCGATTGGATGCTTACGCAGAGTGTTATACAGATAAATTGTTATCTAGAATAGCGTTTTTGTGACATAACAAACTGAACATAGAGGGAGGGCTGATTCTTGGTTGATTTTTCTGCCGTTAAGGCCATCGATTTTCATACCCACGCGGAAGAACCCTGCTGCGCCCCGCGTGATGACGGATACGATGAATTTCAGGCTGGCATGGCCGCCTATTTCAGGAATCCCGCCGGTGCGGACGGCATGTTACCCTCAGTGACCGACACTGCTGCCTATTATCGCGAGCGCAACATTGCGGCGGTTATCTTTCCGGTGGATGCCGAACGCGAGACGGGTTTCAAACGCTATTCCAACGAGGAAGTCGCAGGTCTATGCGCAGAAAACGATGACATCCTGATCCCCTTTGCGTCTGTCGATCCGCATAAGGGCAAGGCCGGCGCCCGTGAAGTCCGCCGTCTGGTGCGTGACTTTGGCGTGCGGGGGTTCAAGTTTCACCCGACCATGCAGGGGTTTTTCCCGAATGACCGTGATGCCTGTTACACTGTGTTGGAGGCCTGCGCGGAAGAAGGTGCGATCACGCTTTTTCATACCGGGCAAACCGGCGTCGGATCGGGCATGCGCGGTGGCATGGGCATGCGGTTGAAGTATTCCAATCCGATGCATCTTGATGATGTTGCGGTTGATTTTCCGGACATGAAGATCATCCTCGCGCACCCAAGCTTTCCCTGGACCGAGGAGGGGCTTGCCGTCGCCCAGCACAAGCCGAATGTCTATTATGACATGTCGGGTTGGTCGCCCAAGTATTTTCCGGAAACCTTCATCCGCTACGCCAATTCCATTCTGAAGAAAAAGATGTTGTTTGGTTCCGACTGGCCAGCGATCACGCCGGACCGCTGGTTGGCGGATTTCGCAGCAGCTCCCTTCAAGGACGAAGTGCGCCCGCTGATCCTCAAAGAAAACGCCTTACGCCTGCTCGGCGAGGGTTAAGTCGATTTCACAAGGTTGATCTTCCCTTGTTGGAGGCAGCGGTTACGATCGACCGGCGTGACCGCTAACCCTGTTTGATCCCTTACAATAATTTCAAATGCATGCACCCAGAACGATGCGCACCACACCGATTGTTGCGCGCTTTAGGCATTCGGTACGGGCGGTCACCGAATTTGAGCTTAACGAAGCATTTCAGCATGAGTGTTTCCCGCAGTTCCTAAAGCTGACCACCCTCAATCCAACGCGACCGGTACCTCTCAAACAACCTCAGTTTCTGGAGCGGACTAAACTTTTCTTTCCTTGCAAAGTTGAGGCAAATGTAAGAACTTATTTTACACACGTAATCAAATGTCCCGTGTTTTGACGTGTCACTGGCGAAAAGGGAAAAATAGCAGTGCCTGACGAGCCGAAGAAAGACAAACCGCGCATCGACACGATGGAACATCTTTCCATCGCGATTGGCGTCTCCCGCCCGACATTGTCGCGGTACTTTCAGGATCCGGAGCGGGTCAGCCGGACCTCTCGTGAGCGCATCCAGCGGGGGTTGGAGCAGGTCGAATATGTTCCGAATTTCTTTGCAACGCGGATGAACCGGAAATCAACGGGTATGATCGGTGTCATTATCCCGTACCTCAACGATCTTTTCTTTACCCGTCTGCTGGAATCTATCGAGCGCGCGGCAATGGATGCGGGGTATACGGTGATCACACAATGTTCCCATTCCGATCCCGCAATCGAAGCGCGCGCGGCTGAAACCTTCATGTCGATGAATGTCGAAGGTGCATTGGTTGCGCCGCTCGGAAATCATAGCGACCTCAAGGTGCATGAACGGCTCAGAGTCCGATTACCGTTTGTTCTGGTCGATTCGCGACCTGATACCATGCCAAAGGTTGATTTTGTCGGCTCGGATCACCTTCAAAGTACGGGTTTAGCGACCGAATATCTGGCCCGTGTCGGCAGCCCGCCTGTGTTTCTCGCAATGCCGCGTGTAAATTTCAACGCGATGGAGCGGGAGCGCGCTTATATCGCGAAAATGGAAGAGCTGGGGTTGGAGCCACGCATCATCGGGGCCGAACTTATTCAGGACATGTGGCATTTCGAGGCGCACGGCCGGGCTGTACTGGATCGGGAATTTGCCAGCGGCCGATTGACCGATGCGTCAATCCTGTGCGCGAATGACCGTGTTGCCATCGGGGCGCTCAGGGCCGCCGCGTTACACGGGCTGGAGCCCGGCGCCATGCGTAAGGGCGGTTTGCGAATCGCTGGCCATGACGATTATCCGCTTTGCCCGTTCACCACACCCAGCCTGACGACCGTTGCGCAGAATGTCGAGGCGATCGGAAGGGCGGCGGTGACACGTCTGGTTGAAAACATACACGAGCAAAAAACATCGGGCAAAGAGACCGTTAAGCTGTTTAGCGGCGAACTGAAGATAAGAGAATCTGCTTGAAGAAAAATCCATCGCCGCACTGCAGAATAAGGGTTTTTTCAAATTTTTCTTGACGTTAGCGCTAACGTCTCCCTATGGTGATGATAGTTAATTTACTTGACGTAAAGCGCTGGTTGCGACCATACTTTGCACGTGTAAATATTCCTTGGGAGGAAGCTATGACAATCAAACGAACACTGCTGTCGACTGCGGTTGGTCTTGGCATGATTGCCGGTGTCGCGACTTCGGCTGCTGCCGATAGCCACGCGACGACCATTACCATCGCAACCGTGAACAACGGCGACATGATCCGCATGCAGGGTCTGACAGACGATTTCACCGCAAAGCACCCTGACATTTCGGTCGAGTGGGTCACGTTGGAAGAGAACGTTCTGCGCCAGAACCTGACGACAGACATCTCTACCGGTGGTGGCGCATATGACGTCATGACGATCGGTACGTACGAAGTGCCGATCTGGGCCAACAACGGATGGCTTGTGTCGCTGAACGAGGGCATGGCCGACGATTTTGATGCTGGCGATCTGCTGCCCGCAATCGCTGGCGGTCTGACCGTAGATGGCAACCTTTATGCGTCGCCGTTCTATGGCGAATCGTCCATGGTCATGTACCGCACGGACCTGATGGAAAAAGCCGGGTTGGAAATGCCTGACGCGCCAACATGGGCATTTATCCGCGAAGCTGCGGCGGCGATGACAGACCGTGAAAACGACATCAACGGCATCTGTGTGCGCGGTAAAGCGGGCTGGGGCGAGAACATGGCGTTCCTGACAGCGATGTCCAACTCGTTCGGGGCGCGCTGGTTCGACGAAGACTGGAACGCACAGTTCGACAGCCCTGAATGGGCTGCCACGATCGACTTCTACCTTGGAATGCTGGGCGAATCCGGCCCTGCTGGCGCAGCCAACAACGGTTTCAACGAAAACCTCACTTTGTTCCAACAAGGCAAGTGCGGCATGTGGATTGACGCGACTGTTGCGGCATCTTTCGTAACCGGCGCTGACTCAACTGTCGCTGACAAGGTAGGCTTTGCACTGGCGCCCGACAATGGTCTGGGAAAACGCGGCAACTGGCTTTGGGCATGGTCCTTGGCAATTCCGTCCTCGTCCGAGAAGCAGGATGCCGCCAAGACGTTCATTTCCTGGGCAACCGGTCCGGCATACGCCGCGTTGGTTGCGGGCAACGAAGGTTGGGCAAACGTCCCTCCGGGAACACGGACTTCCTTGTACGAGAACCAGGAATATCTGGATGCGGCGCCGTTCGCCAAGATGACACTTGAGAGCATTCTGTCGGCTGATCCGACAAATCCGTCTGTTCAGCCTGTCCCCTACACAGGTGTCCAGTTTGTCGCGATCCCCGAGTTTGCGGGCATTGCTAACCAGACGGGTCAGGAATTCTCCAACGCTTTGGCAGGCAACCAGACAGCCACGGAAGCATTGGCACGCAGCCAGGCTTTGACCACAGAAGAAATGGAAGCAGCAGGCTACTAATCTAGTCCGCAGTCTTCTCAGGCGGCGCATTGCGCGCCGCCTGATCCCCGCTTCTGCCGACACTTGACTGCCGAACCTTTCCCGAGTTTTCCAAAACTCCCGCAAGCTTCGGCCGTGTTTGGCCTAAACCTCAAGTCAGGAGCTTTGTCATGGCGACAGAACATTCTAAATCCGCAGCACGATTTATGATTGCTCCAGCGGTTTTCGTCTTGCTCGTCTGGATGTTGATCCCGCTTTGCATGACACTTTACTTCTCGTTTGCTGACTACCGCCCCATGCGCGGCGTATTCGACGCGTGGATCGGTTTCAAAAACTACTCGTCATTCCTGTCCTCAAGCTCTTTTATGAGCTCGCTGATCACCACTTTATGGATGGTGGGGAGTATTTTGCTGATTACCGTCACCGGTGGCATCCTGATGGCTTTGCTGCTGGACCAGCCGATGTTTGGACAGGGGATTGTCCGTATTCTGGTCATTGCGCCATTCTTTGTGATGCCAACCGTGTCTGCGCTGGTGTGGAAGAACATGTTCTTCAACGTAGATAACGGCCTGTTTTCATACGGCTACAAGTTCTTCGGGCTGCAACCCTATGATTTCCTCAGTCAATCACCCTTGTTGTCGATCATCATAATTGTCGCGTGGCAGTGGTTGCCCTTTGCAACGCTGATCTTGTTGACAGCGGTTCAATCGCTGGACAGCGAACAGCTGGAAGCCGCCGAGATTGATGGCGCGCCTGCGTTATCGCGCTTCTGGCACATGATCTTGCCGCACCTCAGCCGTGCCATCACGGTCGTCATCCTGATCCAGACGATTTTCCTATTGTCGATTTTTGCCGAAATTTTCGTGACCACCAATGGCGCGTTCGGCACCCGTACACTGACCTATCTGGTCTACCAGCGCGTGCTGGAAAGCCAGAACATCGGTCTTGGCTCCGCAGGCGGTATCGTCGCGGTTATCCTTGCCAATATTGTCGCGTTCTTCCTGATGCGCATTGTTGGCAAGAACCTCGATTAACACAGAGGGAGGAAAACGAAATGGCCCGCGCCGTCACAACCCAGAAAAAGATCATGTGGACAGCCCTTGCATGGGCGTTCGGTCTCCTGATGTTCTTCCCGATTATGTGGGCGTTTCTGACGTCCTTCAAAACCGAAGCCACGGCAATTGCTGATCCGCCGGTTTGGTTCTTCTTCGACTGGACGCTGGAAAACTATGCCGATGTTCAGGAACGCTCGAATTACCCCAAGGCCCTGATGAATTCGATTATCATCGCCGTTGGTTCCACGTTTTTGGGTATTCTGATTGCGGTGCCGGCCGCATGGGCCATGGCATTTGTGCCGGGTAAACGCACCAAAGACATTCTGCTCTGGATGTTGTCGACCAAGATGTTGCCGGCTGTTGGTGTTCTTTACCCGCTTGTGTTGCTGGCAAAGTACTTTGACGTCATGGACAGCCGTATCCTGCTGGTAGTCGTTCTCATGTTGATCAACCTGCCGATCATTGTCTGGATGTTGTACACGTACTTCCGCGAAATTCCGGTGGATATCCTCGAAGCGGCCCGGATGGACGGGGCCAATCTGAAGTCGGAAGTGCTTTATGTCCTGACTCCGATGGCGCTTCCGGGCATCGCCTCCACCGTTCTGCTGAACATCATTCTGGCTTGGAACGAAGCGTTCTGGACCATAATTCTGACCACTGTAAATGCGGCACCGCTGACGGCGTTTATCGCCAGCTTCTCCGCACCAGAGGGTCTCTTCTACGCGAAACTTTCGGCCGCCTCGATGATGGCCATCGCACCAATCCTCATCATGGGTTGGTTCTCACAGAAACAGCTCGTTCGGGGCCTCACATTCGGAGCGGTAAAATAATGGGACAGATCAGCCTTAACCAGGTCACCAAGAGCTTTGGCGAAGTCCAAGTCATTCCGCCACTCGATCTTGAAGTCAACGAAGGCGAGTTCGTGGTTTTCGTCGGTCCGTCAGGCTGTGGCAAGTCCACACTACTGCGCCTGATCGCGGGTCTTGAAGATACAACATCGGGACACATCAGCATTGATGGTAACGACGCCACCACACTGGCCCCCGCCAAGCGCGGTCTGGCAATGGTGTTCCAATCTTACGCCCTTTACCCGCATATGTCAGTGCGCAAGAACATCGCGTTTCCCATGCGGATGGCTGGCATCGACGAGGCGACCCAGAAAGCCAAGATCGACGCCGCGGCATCGGCCCTGAACCTGACCGACTACCTTGACCGCAAGCCCGGTCAACTGTCCGGCGGTCAGCGCCAACGTGTTGCGATTGGCCGTGCGATTGTGCGTGAGCCTGCTGCATTCCTGTTTGACGAACCTCTGTCGAACCTTGATGCCGCCCTGCGTGTCGGCATGCGGCTTGAGATCATGGAGCTACACAAGAAACTCAACACCACGATGATCTATGTGACCCATGATCAGGTCGAAGCGATGACCATGGCCGACAAGATCGTTGTTCTGCAGGCTGGCGTTATCGAACAGGTCGGCTCCCCGCTGGAACTTTATCATGCGCCACAGAACAAATTTGTGGCCGGCTTTATCGGGTCTCCTAAAATGAACCAGATTGAGGGTGCAGAGGCACAAAAACACGGCGCACATACCATCGGGATCCGGCCCGAGCATCTGGATGTTTCCAAGACGGAAGGGTTGTGGAAAGGCGTCGTTGGCGTTGCCGAGCATCTGGGCTCCGATACGTTCATTCACGTTCACGATACAGGGCTGATGGATATGATGACGGTACGGATCACCGGCGATATCGAAGTGCGTCATGGTGATACGATCTACCTGTCCCCGCAGATGGACAAGCTGCATAAATTTGACGCTCGAGGTCTGCGGCAAGCATGAGCAGACTGGATGGGAAATCGGCCCTGATTACCGGGGCTGCGCGCGGAATCGGCCGTGGTTTCGCAGAGGCGTATATAGCCGAAGGTGCGACCGTGGCGATTGCCGACATCAACCTTGATGCCGCCACACAGACAGCCAATGAGCTGGGCGATGAGGCCTATCCTGTGCACATCGACGTCGCCAGTCAGGACAGCATTGATGCCGCGATCGCCAGTGTTGAAACCCACGCAGGCAAGCTGGATATCCTGATCAACAACGCCGCGTTGTTCGACGCATCAGAGACTGTCGATATCACCCGCGCGACCTATGACAAGCTCTATGCTGTCAATGTTGCGGGCACCTTGTTCACCATGCAGGCCGCGGCCAGGCAAATGATCAAACAAGGTCACGGCGGCAAGATCATCAATATGGCATCCCAGGCGGGCCGTCGCGGTGAGGCATTGGTGCTGGTGTATTGCTCGACCAAGGCCGCAGTCATTTCGATGACCCAATCCGCCGGTCTTGACCTTATTCGTCACGGAATAAACGTAAATGCCATCGCCCCCGGTGTGGTGGACGGCGAGCACTGGGACCACGTTGATTCCATGTTTGCCAAACTCGAAAACAAGAAGCCGGGCCAGAAGAAAGCCGAAGTTGCCGCTGGCGTTCCTGCAGGCCGTTTTGCAGTGCCAGCAGATCTCGCAGGTATGGCGATTTTTCTCGCCTCTGCCGAATCCGATTATATTCTCTCCCAGACGTATAACGTCGATGGTGGCCAATGGATGAGCTGATGAAGCTATGCCTTGAAAATTTGACAAGCGTGCCGGATGGCGTGCGGGTCCCGACCTATAACCGCGCTGACTTGTCAGCCGGTATTGTCCACATCGGACTGGGTAACTTTCACCGCGCCCATCAGGCGTGGTATCTGCACAGGCTGATGGATCAGGGTTTTGCATATGACTGGGCAATCTTGGGTGCGGGGGTGCGTCCGGCGGACGCCATGCAACGCGAGAAACTGCTGGCCCAGAATTGCCTGACAACACTGATCGAACTTGACCCCAAGGGTAAGTCCGCAGAAGTGACGGGGTCGATGATCGGCTATGTTCCGATTGCATCCGACAACGCCCCGCTGATCGCGCATATGGCCGAACCTTCGATCAGGATTGTCGCCCTGACCGTGACCGAAGGCGGCTATTACGTCGCTTCTGCCGACGGGAGTTTCGACGCCAGCCACCCGGATATGCAGCATGATGCCGCCAACCCCGAAACCCCCGTATCGGCGTTCGGGGCCATTGTTGCGGCACTCAAGCTGCGCCGCGCAAACGGGTCCGGCCCATTCACCTGTCAAAGCTGCGATAACCTGCAAGGCAACGGCGATATTTTGCAACGGACCGTTGTTGGCCTTGCCAAATTGTCCGATCCCAACCTCGCTGCGTGGATCGCTGAAAACGTCACTTTCCCGAATTCCATGGTTGATTGCATCGTTCCGGCAACCGGCCCGACCGAACTGGAACTGGCGCGCACATTCGGAATCGAAGACGCAGCCCCCGTGACCCACGAGAATTTCCGCCAATGGGTGATCGAAGACAAGTTTTGCGCCGGACGCCCCGATTGGAACAAGGTCGGCGCCACCTTTACGGACGATGTACATGCCTTTGAAGCGATGAAACTGCGCCTGCTGAACGCCGGTCATCAGATCATCGCGACACCGGGCGAATTGTTGTCAGTCGAAACCATCGCAGGGACAATGGCCAATCCGCTGATCAATGGTCTGTTCCGCAAGCTTGAGGTCGAAGAAATCGTGCCCCATGTTGCTGCGGTACCGGGCATGACTCCGCTGGCGTATGTCGACCTGATCGACCGGCGCTTTGCCAACCCCGAAATCCGCGATACCACCCGCCGAGTGGCTTTTGACGGCTCGTCGCGCCATCCCGGATTCCTGCACCCGATCATCCGCGATGCTTTGGCAGCGGGCACGCCGATCGAGGGTCTTGCCCTTGTCGAGGCGCTTTGGGCGCGGATGTGTGATGGCACACGCGAAGACGGAAGCGTGATAGAGCCGAATGACCCCGTCTGGGACACATTGGTTGCTGCTGCAAAGACCGCAAAAGACGCGCCACAGACCTGGATCGAACAGTCGCAGATCTATGGCGACCTTGGGCAAAACCCTCGTTTTAGCGAAAGCTTTGCGCGGTGGCTCCGCCTGATCTGGAGCGACGGGACAGAGGCCGCACTGCGCGGCTATCTGGAAAATTGATCAGATGCAGACCATCGTCCTTGCGCAACGCGCGACGGTCATGCCTGTGGGTCTGATCGCAGGTGGTCCCGTATGGGGTCGAAAGGCAGCAATATGATTGTGTGTTGTGGCGAAGCG
>JBARUV010000151.1:0-2718 GCA_049645905.1 Sulfitobacter sp. | reverse complement strand
CTTGAGGTGATATCGGCAATCGCCTCGGCGGTTTCATTGGCAACAGTACCTTCTGTCGCGCCCTGACTATCCACAAGCGCATAGTCTGCCACGCCACCTGCGCGCAGGAATTCGCGGACCAGACGGTGGTATTTGGTGGCGATCCGCATCCGGTGACCGTGAACAGCGCGAAACGCTGCTGCGGCTGCATCCAGATCGTCCAGTGTATCAACGTCAATCCACGCTTGCGGCACAGCTATGATCAGATCGGCATGACCGAAACCCAGCTCTTCAACCGGCTCGACTATCTGTTCCCAGAGCGGCAGTTTTTCCTGCACCAGATCAGTGCCCGTTACGCCCAGATGAATGCGCCCCGCGGCCAGTTCCCGCGGGATTTCACCGGCCGACAGCAGCATCAGCGAAACATTGTCCACGCCGCCCACCGCACCGGCATATTCCCGCTCCGACCCCTTGCGCTCCAGCGTCACACCGCGCGCGCCGAACCAGTCAAAGGTCTTTTCCATCAGCCGCCCCTTGGACGGCACGCCCAGCTTGATCGTCATGGCGCGCCCTCCAGTTCCAGCATCAGACCGGGGCGCATCACGCCCCCCACAGCGGGTATTGCGTCACCCTGCCCCAGCCGCCGCGTCAACGCGTCGTAACGACCACCGCTGGCAACCGACGGCAGATCAGGCCGTGCATCAGCCCGAAAGCCAAAAACGAAACCATCGTAATACTCCATCGACACACGGCCATAACTGGCTTCGAACAAAAGCGTGTCCGTATCCACGCCGCGTGCTTTCAGCGCCGCTTCGCGGGCCGCGACCCCCGCAACCGCGTCGGCTATCTGCGGCATGTCCACGGCCAGATCGCGCAACCGGCTCAGCGCATGGGGCATGACTTCACGCACGTCCAGCAACGCTTCGATCAGATCCACCTGCACCGGCGCGATCGGGGCGGCAGCCGCGTCTTCGTGGAGCGCGGCAATCCGCGCGTCAATTTCGGCCTGCGAACGCGATCCGATCAGAGGCGCACTAGATTTTGCCTTGCCCGCCAGCAACGTAGCGCGGCCGGGGGGCACCGGCACACGCCCTGCGAAACGTTCGAGCAAGTTGCGAAAACGCCGGGGCCGCCAGATATGGCGCATCAAGGCCTGCTTGCGACGCTCGGTGGTGTCCAAGCCGTTCACGGCGGCCATCAGCACGCCGATATCGCCGGTGACCGCTGTCACAGACAGCCCGTCCAACGCCCGGGAAATCAGCGCAAACACTTCCGCATCCGCCGCCGCCGGATCGGTCCGGTCAAAGACCTCGAACCCGACCTGCACAAATTCATTGGCCCGCGCGGGGTCACGCTCCTGACGGCGAAACACCTCACCGGCGTAGGTATAGCGCGCTGGCTCCGCGCCTTCCCGCATGTGCATTTCAACCACCGGCACTGTGAAGTCCGGCCGCAGCATCTGTTCGCCGCGCAGCGCATCGCTGGTCACATAGGCGCGCGCGCGAATGTCCTCGCCGTAGAGGTCCAGCAGCGTGTTCGCAGGTTGCAGAATTGGCGGCTCTACCACAACCGCACCCTGCGCTTCGAAAAGCGCACGCAAGGCCGCAGCCTTGCCCAGTGTTTCTGAACGTGTTGGCATCAATACAGGTCCAGAATCTCGCGCACTTTTGCGACCAGATCACCGCGCGGCACCTCGTATTGGCTGGGGCGGTCTTTCCATTCGGCGTGGGTGGCACTTTCGGCAATCTGGGCGCCCAAGATCAGGTCCTTGATCTGGATGAGACCCTTTTCATGCTCGTCCCCGCCTTCGATAATCGCGACGGGGGAGCCGCGTTTATCGGCGTATTTCAACTGGTTGCCAAAGTTCTTGGGATTGCCGAGGTAAACCTCCGCCCTGATGCCCTCGTTACGCAACTCTGCAACCATCGCCTGATAGTCCGCCATGCGCGCCTTATCCATCACGGTGACAACAACCGGCCCCTGCGCTTTCGTATCCAGCCGTCCCTTGGCATCAAGTGCTGCCAGCAGGCGATCCACACCGATTGAGACGCCTGTTGCGGGCACTTCCTGTCCGGTGAACCGCTTTACCAGATCGTCATAACGCCCGCCGCCGGCGACCGAGCCGAAGTTGCGGGTGCGGCCTTTTTCGTCTTTGATTTCGAAGGTGAGTTCGGCCTCGAAGACGGGTCCGGTGTAGTAGCCTAGGCCGCGCACGACGGAGGAGTCTATCCTGAAACGATCAACACCATAACCGCTCGCTAGCATGAAATCACTCATTTCTTGAAGTTCTTGAACACCATCCCGTCCTTGCTCAGAAGACGCGACGAGACTCCTTAGGCGCTCCAAAACGATTGTATTCTGGTCAGGTCTGGGACTCTGTTGCTCATCAAAGCCACCATTTGCATTCAAGAATTCTTCAATGACTTCTACCTGAGAATATTCTAGGCCAGCACCCTCAGTAAAATCGCCGCTCTCATCAGTCCTACCTTTTAAGAGCAGCGCAGAGACACCTCCAAACCCCAACCTATCCAGCTTATCAATTGCGCGCAGCACTATCCCGCGCTCTACCGCCTTGTCGTCGCCCGACAAGCCAGCAACCTCCATCACCCCATTCAACACCTTTCGGTTATTGACCCGGATAATGTAATCCCCGCGCTCGATCCCGACCTCTTCCAGACAATCCGCGAGCATCGCGCAAATCTCTGCATCCGCGGCGACCGATCCCGTTCCAACGGTATC
>JBARUV010000150.1:0-15125 GCA_049645905.1 Sulfitobacter sp. | reverse complement strand
CACACGGCGGCGGCACACCAATGCACGGTTGAAATCGACTATGCGCGCGGGTATCCCATCACGGTCAATCACGCCGACCAGACGGTTTTTGCGGCTGATGCCGCAGAAAAGGTCACTCCCGGCGTGTGGCGCGACACACCGCCCATCATGGCGGGAGAGGATTTTTCCTACATGCTTAACGCGCGCCCCGGTGCCTATATGATGATTGGCAACGGCGATGGGCCAACGGTACATCACCCGATGTATGACTTTAACGACGACGCCATTCCGGCCGGCTGTTCCTGGTTTGCCGAGATGGTCGAAACCCGCATGCCCGCTGCCTGAGCGCGACCCGCTCTGGACCGGGGTGGGCGGGACGCCCACCTTACCTACCGCCCGCCCCTGTAAGGTGGGCGCCTCGACCACCTGCACCCCCAAAGGACCAAACCCATGCCTGTCAAGAACCGCTTTGCCCAGATGCACGACGATATTACCGCCTGGCGCCGTGACCTTCACGAACATCCCGAAATTCTGTTCGAAACCCACCGCACGTCTGCCACTGTCGCAGAGAAATTGCGCGCTTTTGGCTGCGATGAGGTTGTGGAAGGCATCGGGCGCACGGGTGTTGTCGGGGTCATCAAGGGCAAGTCCGTGGCCTCGGGCAAGGTCGTGGGGCTGCGGGCGGACATGGATGCGCTGCCCATTCACGAGGAAACAGGGCTGGAGTATGCGTCAGCAACGCCAAATGCGATGCACGCCTGCGGGCATGACGGGCATACCGCGATGCTGCTGGGGGCGGCGCAATATCTGGCCGAGACGCGCAATTTCGACGGCACGGCAGTGGTGATTTTTCAACCTGCCGAAGAGGGCGGCGGCGGCGGGCGCGAGATGTGTCGCGACGGTTTGATGGACCGGTGGGGCATTCAGGAGGTCTATGGCATGCACAATTGGCCGGGCCAGGCAGCGGGCAGCTTTGCGATCCGTTCCGGTCCCTTCTTTGCAGCGCCGATTTGCTCGACATCGAGATCGAGGGTCTGGGTGGCCACGCCGCCAAGCCGCACGAGACGGTTGATACCACTGTGGTTGCTGCGCAGATCGTCACGGCACTGCAAACAATTGTCAGTCGGAACGCGGATCCGATCAGCAATATTGTGGTGTCGATTACGTCATTTCATACGTCCTCAACCGCGTTCAATGTGATCCCGCAAAAGGTACACATGCTGGGCACGGTTCGGACCCTCACGAATGATCTGCGCGATTTGGCGGAAAAGCGTGTGACCGAGATTTGCGAGGGGATCGCCGGTGCCTTTGGCGCGCAGGCGCGGGTCACCTACACGCGCAATTATCCGGTAATGGTCAACCACCCGGACCAGACAGAATTCGCCGCCGACGTCGCGCGTTCTGTTGCAGGCGACTGCAGCGAGGCCGCCTTGGTCATGGGCGGCGAAGACTTCGCGTTTCTGCTCGAAGAGCGGCCCGGTGCCTATATCCTTGTCGGCAACGGCGACACGGCGATGGTGCACCACCCAAAATACAATTTCAACGACGCGGTTATCCCGGCGGGATGCAGTTGGTGGGCGGGGATTGTCGAACAACGGATGCCTGTGCTGTCCTGAGCGGCGCGGGGTGCAGGGGCGCCTGCACCTTACAAGGGTCTTTTATGGTGGGATCGTAAGGTGGGCGTCCCGCCGACCCTCAGACGGTGGTGCGCAACAACTTGCGGTAAAGCGCTACCAGATCCGCCGCTTCCCGGGCGATCGAGAAATCCTTGAGAATATGGGGGCGGCAGTTGGCGGACCAGCGCACCAGTTGATCGGGCGTTTCCAATGCGCGGGCCACAGCCGCTGAAAGCGCGGGAATGTCGTCGGCAGGCACCAGCGTTCCGGTCTTGCCCTCGATCACCAGCGTTTCAAACGCACCCACACGGGTGGCGATAACGGGCACCGCGCAGGCCATCGCTTCGATCGGGGTCAGGCCAAACCCTTCCCAGCGTTGCGGCGCAACATAAAGATCAAGCACCCTGTACCAGTCCGCCATACGTTCGACCGGGACTTCGGGCAGGAACAGCACGCGGTCTGCCAACCCTGCGGCGGCGGCGCGGTCTTTGAGGGATTGTTCAAAGTCGCGGTGTTGGTCGGTGGCGCGCCCCATGACCAAGGCATAGGCCTGTGGGTGGTTTTGAAGGACAGGCAAGAGTGCCTCGACAAAGGCGTCGGTGCCTTTCTGGGCGCGAATACGGCCATAACAACCTATCAACAGACCGTCAGGCAGGCCCAGCATCGCGCGCAGCGCAGCGCGGTCTTTGGCCGGCTCATATTCGTCGGTGTCGATACCATGCATGATAACCTGGGACGGCCCCTCTAGATAGGCCGCAGTGCGATCGGATGTGGCGACAACGGCCTCCATCCGGCGGATCAGCCATCGGGTCAGGCCGCTTTGCGTGCGTTGCGAAGCAGAGGTGAACATCAGCCGCAAGTCTTTGCGCAGCAGGTGTTTCAGGACCAGCCCGCCGATCATTTCCACGTTGCGCCGTGCATGCCATACGCGCGGGCCATCAGGGCCATGGCGCGGCATGGTGATCAACTGACGCAGCGGTATTTGCGGCACATGGGGCGGCATCACGGGGCCGGTCGCGGCGATGGTGATCTGCGCGGATTGCACAGGCACCAGACGTACAACTGTGGCGGTCACGCCCGACAGGCGGCGCTTGAAATTAGGCGCAATGACCTGCACCTTTCGAATGTCGACCTTGCTCATGGGGTCAGTTCCAGTGCGCGTATCAGTCGGGCCGCGATATCATCCAGCATGTCTGCGCGCGCGGCGGTAAAGGCGCGGGCGGCGGCACAAGACTTTGCGCGGCGGGTGTCATCTTCCAGAAGGGCGGTCACCTTGGCGGCCAGATCGCTGGCGTCCGCAACCAGTTGTGCAGCTCCGGCGGCTTCCATTTCCGAAAAGGTTTCGGCGAAGTTCGTGACGTGATTGCCGGAAAGCGCGAGCGCACCGGCCTGCGCCACCTCGAAAGGATTGTGCCCGCCGATGGGACGCATCGAACCGCCCAGAAAAACGATGTCGCTGAGGGCATACCACAGGCCCAATTCTCCCAGCGTATCGGCAAGGTAAACCTGATGTCCGGGTGCGTCACCCTGCGTGCGGCGCGTATAGCTGAGACCAGCGTCGACGATCAGGTCGCGCACCGCGTCGCCCCGTTCGGGATGGCGGGGGGCGAGGATCAGACAGAGGTCGGGCCAACGCTCAAGCAGGGTTCTGTGGGCTTGAAGGACGCTCTCTTCTTCGCCTGCATGGGTGGAGGAAGCGACCCAAACAGGGCGTTCACCCAAGGCGGTTTGCGCCGCAGCCAATGCATCGCGATCAACCGGCAGCGGAGCTGACATGGATTTGAGGTTCACGCCCTGCACGATACGGTTTTCAGCCACCTTCAGTTCGGTCAACGCGTGCGCCATTGCATCATTCTGGGTGAGGATCAGATCGAACACCCCCATCAGATAGCGCGCCGCTGCAGGCCGTTTGCGCCACCGGGCGAGGGATCGTTCGGAAAGCCGCGCGTTCACGAGGGCCATCCTGGCGCCCGTGTCGCGGGTGCGGCGCAGCATTTGCGGCCAAAGTTCGCTTTCCACAAACACAGCTGCATCGGGGCGCCAGTGGCCAAGAAACCGGCGCAGCGGCGCCGGGGCGTCCAGCGGTGCAAATTGATGGGTTGTGCGGGGGGGGAGGCGTTTGGAGATGATCTCTGCCGAGGTGGCGGTTCCCGTGGTGATCAGAAAATGCGCGGTCGCCAGATGCCTGCCCATGCAGTCGATCAGCGCCAGCACCGACAGGCTTTCGCCGACTGATGCGGCGTGAAACCAGATCAATTTGCCCTCTCCCGGGCGCTTGGCAGTGGCATGCCCCAGCTTTTCGCGTGCCCGTTCGGTTGACTGGCCCGCGGTTTCCAGTTTCGCTATTTCACGAGGCCCCAGAAACGGCAGTAGCAGGGCGCTTGCAGCAACCCAGATACGGTAGAGGAAAGGGGTCGCCACGGGTGCCTTAGCCGCCCGTGTGGCTCATGTGGCGGGGCATCTGACCATCGGCCTTCTGGCGCGAATAGTCGAAATCATGGCCCTTGGGCTTGCGTGCGATGGCCGCATGAATAGCGGCCTCCAGCGGGGCGTTGTCCGTGGGGTGGGCGCGCAGCGGGGCACGCAAATCGGCCACATCCTCCTGACCCAGACACATGAAAATCTCTCCGGTGCAGGTAATGCGCACGCGGTTGCAGCTTTCGCAGAAATTGTGGCTGAGAGGGGTAATAAAACCGATCTTCTGCCCGGTCTCTTCCAGCCGCACATACCGGGCGGGTCCGCCTGTCTGTTCTGCCAGATCGGTGACGGTGTAATGATCGGCGTACCGCGCGCGCACATCTTTCAGGGACCAGTATTGGCTCAGCCGATCTTCGTTGCCCAGATCACCCATGGGCATGACTTCGATCCACGTCAGGTCCATGTCGCGCTCTGCACACCAGCGGGTGATGGCGGGCAGTTCCTCTTCGTTAAACCCTTTGAGCGCCACTGCGTTGATCTTGACCCGCAGACCCGCGCGTTGGGCCGCGTCGACACCGCGCAGGACCTGCGCCAGACGACCCCAGCGGGTAATCTCGGCAAATTTCTGTTCATCCAGCGTATCAAGCGAGATATTCACGCGCCTGACCCCGGCGGCATATAGATCGTCGGCAAAGCGTTCCAGCTGGCTGCCATTTGTGGTCAGCGTCAATTCCTTGAGCGTTCCCGCATCCAGATGGCGCGACATGGAGTCAAAGAACGTCATGATGCCGCGCCGCACCAAAGGTTCGCCGCCGGTAATCCGCAGCTTTTGAACGCCAAGATCCACAAAGGTGGAACACAGGCGATCCAGCTCTTCCAGCGTCAGCAGTTCCTTTTTGGGCAGGAACGTCATGTTTTCGGACATGCAATACACACATCGGAAATCACAGCGGTCCGTAACGGAGACCCGCAGATAGGTGATGGCGCGTGCAAATGGATCGATAAGCGGTGCATTCATACAGACATAGGTAATCATGCGCCTATGTGGGGGCAAGCGGCATTTGGGATATTGCTGTGGCGCGTGCGCGCAGATACGCTGCCGCCATGATACGAATTTTGATTTCAGGCGCCCTTGTGGTGGGCCTCGCGGGTTGCGGCGACCTTGCGTCGCGCTTTGGTTTGGGGGCCGGAAAAAAGGCCGGAGAACAAGGGGCAACGGCGCCCATTGATCCCTTTGTGGCGTCAGCGTCAGAGGTCGGGGAAGCGACACTTGCGCCCGAGACTGCTGCACCGCCGCCGCCCGCTGCTGCCAAAACAGCAGAAGCATTGGATACCACCACACCAGCGCAACGCGCCGCCGCCGCCGCGCCCGCCAAGACACCAACCAAGGCACTCGGAAAAACCGTTGCAACGCTCGGCAGTCCGACAGAGCCGGGATTATGGCTCAAGACACCGCTGGTCACGACCGAGCAGCAGGGCAGGGTCACAAACCCCGCGAACGGTAAATCCTCGCTCGTGACGCTGATCCCGATTGACGGGCCTGCCACTGCCGGAAGCCGGATGTCGCTGGCCGCATTGCGCATTATCGAGGCGTCTCTGACGGATTTGACCGAAATCGAAGTCTCGCTGGCGAATTAAGAACGGGTGCGCAACGGCGCGTTGTCCATACGACGTCAGCCCTTGTTCAAGCCTTATTCAGGAACCGCATCGCTTCTTTTGCAGCAAAGGGTTTCATCGCCTCGCCATGGGCATTGATGAAGTTTTGCACACGCGGGGCATCGTGCTTTGAAAGTTCGCGCAACCACCACGCAATTGATTTCTGGATGAACCAGTCGCGATCCGGCACCAATTGGGCGGCCCAGCCAAGAATACGGTCGCGGGCCTCCAGCTCGGCGGGTTTGGGGTTGTTCTGTTTGGTCCAGGGCAGGGTGGACACCAGTGCTGCGCGCCGCGTCCACATGTGTTCCGAGGTGACCCAGATTTCCACTTCGTCAAGGCGGGACGGATCCGCAACCAGTCTCTTTTGCCCTGCCATGCAGGCATGATCGGCAATTGCCCAACTGTCAAAATCAGGGCACCAGCTTGCGATCAGGCGCCAGGCGGGCGTGTCATCGGGCCGGATGCGGGCCTGTGTCAGCAACTTTGCAGCGGCCAGACGGGCTTCGTAAATGTCTGTGCGCCACAGGCCATCCGCCACGGCGACTCGTGCGGGCGCATCCAGCGTGCTGCGCCATGTCTTGGTCAGTTCGTTGATCTTGGGGTTGGCGATGCCAAGGTATTCGCGGTCTATCTTGTGATAGCTGCGCATACCTTCCGCACCCTCTGGATCGGACAGGGCGCGCAGGTCGTTCAGATAGGGTTCATGCATCAGATGTGTCCGAAATATATGTGGGCAGCCCGTCGATTGTATGTTGGTTCTGCTCGTTCCAATGTTTTGTGATCCCTTCGGGCCCTTTGTTTTCAGCCCATTTCTCAAGGCTGTCACGGGGGCCGGTGTGCTCAAAGAAGGGCACTTTATAGCCGCAACTGGTCTGCACCAGATCAATCGCCAGATCGTATATCTGACGCGCCGCGATGGCCTCGGGAAACTGCGCGTTCAGCGTGGCGAAATAAGGGTCACGCGGGTGCAGGGTGCGCGCGCTCCCGTAGGTGCGCATGATCATCGGACGGGTCGTAAAGCTGCACCACATCAGTGTCATACGGTTGATACGCGCCAGATGTGCGGCCGTTTCATTGCCTGACCCTGTCAGGTTGCGCCAGATAATCCGGTTGGGGCCCAGAACGCGCAGGGATGCCATGTCTTTGGGTGATATGTTGACCCGTCCTTCATCCGCAGCCGTGCCGCAGAAAAAGATGTGCTGCTGCGCGATGAACTGCTGGTGATTGTCGTTCAGGGCATCGAATTGTTTGGCCATTACTCCACCGTCACTGATTTGGCGAGGTTTCGGGGCTGATCCACGTCCGTCCCTTTGGCAACAGCGGTATGGTACGCCAGCAACTGCGCGGGAATAGCATAAAGGATCGGGGTCAGGGGTTCTGCGATCTGGGGCATTTCGATACTCGCCCAGACCCCCTCACCGGCCTCGGCAATGCCCTTGGCATCCGAAATCAGGATCACCTTTCCCTTGCGCGCCATGACTTCCTGCATGTTCGACACGGTCTTGTCGAAAAGCACATCACGGGGGGCCATCACCACCACCGGTACGTTTTCATCCACCAGCGCGATGGGCCCGTGCTTGAGTTCGCCTGACGCGTAAGCTTCGGCGTGTATATAGCTGATTTCTTTAAGCTTTAGGGCGCCTTCGTGTGCGAGGGGGTACATCTGTCCGCGCCCTAGGAACAACACGTCGCGGGCCGAGGCCAGTTTGCGGGCGGCGTCACGCATGGTGTCGTTCTGGGAAAGTGCTGCGTTGATGATCCCCGGCATCGTGCGCAATTCGGCAATGCGCTGTGCCAGCAAATCGGCGCTCATTTCGCCGCGATCATGCGCGGCTTTGAGGACCAGCGTGAACAGTACCGTCAACTGGCAGGTAAACGCCTTGGTAGAGGCCACGCCAACTTCGATCCCGGCATGGATCGGCAGGTAGAGGTCACTTTCACGCGCGATGGAACTTTCCGGAACGTTGACGACAGACGCGATGCGCGCCGCTTTACCCTCACAATACCGCAAAGCGGCGAGCGTATCAGCGGTTTCGCCGGATTGGCTGACGAATATTGCCAGTGTACGCGCGGGGATGGGCGGCTCGCGATAGCGGAACTCGGAGGCGACATCGACTTCGACAGGCAGGCGCGCGATCTGTTCGAACCAGTATTTCGCCGTGAGGCAGGCCAGATAGGCCGTGCCGCAGGCAACCATTGTGATCCGGTCGAACTGCGAGAAATCAAGGCCCTCGGCGGGCAGGGTGATTTTGTCGTCCTCGCCCAGATAGTGATCCAGCGCACCTTGCAGAACGCCGGGCTGTTCGGCGATTTCTTTGGCCATGAAGTGTTTGTGCCCGGCCTTGTCGATCCGGGCGCTGTTGATCTGGATGGTTTTGATAGCACGGTTCGCCAGCGCGCCATTCCTGTCGTGGATTTCGACAGTGTTCCGGGTCAGGACGGCGCAATCGCCTTCCTCCAGATAGGAAATCCGGTCGGTGAGAGGGGACAGCGCAATGGCATCGGAGCCGACATACATCTCTCCGGTGCCATAGCCGATGGCAAGGGGGGAGCCTTTGCGCGCTGCGATCATCAGATCGTCATGGCCATCGAAAAGGAAGGCCAGCGCAAATGCGCCTTCGAGCCGGGCAAGAGTGGCGTTCGCAGCCTCCACCGGGGACATGCCCTGTGACATGTGGTGCTGGGTCAGCAGGGCCACAGTTTCGGTATCCGTTTCTGTCACGAACTTGACGCCATGCGCTGCCAGCTCCACGCGCAGATCACGGAAATTTTCAATGATGCCATTGTGTACGACCGCCACGCCGCCGGCCTGATGGGGGTGGGCGTTGACGACAGTTGGTGCGCCGTGGGTGGCCCAGCGGGTGTGGCCAATGCCCGACTTGCCCGCAAGCGGCTCATGGACCAGTAAATCGGACAGGTTCACCAGCTTTCCAACAGCGCGGCGGCGCGCCAGTTTGCCATTGTTGACAGTGGCAATGCCGGCGGAATCATAGCCGCGATATTCCAGACGTTTCAGCGATTCCACGAGGATAGGCGCTGCTTCGTGATTACCAAGGACCCCGACAATTCCACACATTTTAGCTGCCCCGCTCTGCTTTGGCCTTTCTGGCCTTTAACATTTCCACCAGTTTTCGCGCCATGCCCGGTTTTTCAACCTGCGGAGCGCGTGCCAGTGCCAGCGCATCCGGTTCCACATCAGAGGTGATCACCGACCCGCTGCCTGTCATGGCACCGTCACCAATTGAGACCGGGGCCACAAGCATCGTATTGGACCCGATGAATGCCCGCTCTCCGATATGGGTATGGTGTTTGAGAACGCCGTCATAGTTGCAGGTGATCGTGCCCGCGCCGATGTTGGTCTTGGCACCAATGGTCGCGTCGCCGATATAGCTGAGGTGGTTGACCTTGGCCCCTTCCGCTAGGCGGGCGTTTTTAACCTCGACAAAGTTGCCGACGCGCACGTCCTCGGCCAGTTCCGCGCCGGGGCGCAGGCGGGCGTAAGGGCCGACGATTGCGCCGCGCGAGACATGGCAGCCTTCGAGGTGCGAGAACGCACGAATTGTGGCACCGCTTTCGACGGTGACGTCCGGGCCGAAAAACACATTCGGTTCGATAAAGGCGTCACGTCCGATCACGGTATCACGGGACAAATAGACGGTATCAGGTGCCATCAGCGTCACGCCATTCTCCAGCAGTTCGGCGCGGGCGTGTTTCTGGAACATCGCATCCGCAGCGGCCAGATCGGCACGCGAGTTTACGCCAAGGGTTTCGGCCTCGTCGCAGGTCACTGCCGTAACTGACAATCCGCGTTTGCGGGCAATGCCAACGATGTCTGTCAGATAGTATTCGCCCGATGCATTGTCGTTGCCCACAGCCTCAATCAGCTCGAAAAGCAGGTCCGATTTACACGCGATAACCCCGCTGTTGCACAAGGTTATTGAACGCTCGCCCTCTGACGCGTCTTTGAATTCAACGATGCGTTCCAGCATGCCGTCTTGCATCACCAGCCGACCGTAGCGGGCTGGATCAGCGGCTTCGAACCCGAGAACAACCACAGCAGCCTTGTCCAATGCGTCGCGCATCATTTCCAGTGTTTCGGGCCGCACAAAGGGGGTGTCACCATAAACCACAAGGACGGCACCATCAAAACCTTCCAATGCGCCACGCGCTTGGGCAACGGCGTGACCGGTGCCAAGCTGTTCGCTTTGCTCTACAACAATCGCATCTTCGTCGAATTGCGTTGCGGCGGCGCGAACCTGATCGATACCGTGGCCTGCGACCAGGATGGTATGTTCCGGGTCCAGCACCGCGCCTGATGCCATTGCATGTTCCAGCAGTGGCGCGCCCGCGAGGGTATGCAGGACTTTGGGCAGATCCGACTTCATCCGCGTCCCTTTGCCGGCGGCAAGGATGATCAGGGCTGTTTTCATGTTTTTCTCTTTATGCTCTACCTTGCTTTCTCTTTACGCGCTTCGCACAAAGGCGCAAGGCTGCGGTCCATCAAAGAAGGTTGCGTGTTGCAACATGTGCTGGCGGGGAACCGCTTAGGGGAGTTTTGCGTGAAGACAGTGGTTTTTGATCTGGATGGCACGTTGGCTGATACCAGTGGTGATCTTATCGCGGCAGCCAATACCTGTTTTCAGGCCATGGGCGAAGGTAATCTGCTCGACGCTGTGAGCGATGCAGGCACTGCGCTGCGCGGGGGGCGGGCGATGTTGACGCTGGGCATGCAGCGACTGGGGCGGGGCGGGGACAACATCACGATTGACGCCTATTACCCCAAACTGCTTGAAGCTTATGCATGCGCTATTGATACGCATACTGTACTCTATCCACGGGCGATGGATGCTGTCATGGCTCTGAAAAGCGCGGGCTACCTTGTGGCGATCTGTACCAACAAGCCCGAGCGTCTGGCGCATACGCTGCTGACACGGCTTGGCATTGTCGATGAATTTCATGCCATGCTGGGGGCCGATACCCTGACGGTGCGCAAGCCTGATCCCGAACACCTCTTTGAAACCGCGCGACGTGCGGGCGGGGATCCTGCACATTGCGTGCTGATCGGGGACAGTGATACCGACCGCAAGACAGCACATGCCGCCGGTGTTCCCTGCGTTCTGGTCACCTTTGGTCCCGCAGGCGATGATATGGTGGCACTAAAACCCGAAGCCTTGCTGGATGACTTTGCCGATCTTCCGGCGTTGATCCCGACATTGATCGGGGCGCCGACATGAGTGACGTCTTCAAAGGTAGTTTCACCCAGCAGGAGCCAATCCCCGAAGAGGGCATCAAGGCGGCTGTGGCTGTCATGCGGTCGGGCCGTTTGCACCGCTACAACACGGCAAAAGACGAAATCGCGCAAACCGTTCTGCTGGAGCAGGAGTTTGCCGCGATGGTTGGCAAAAAATACTGCCTCGCTGTCGCTTCGGGCGGGTATGCGATGGCAACAGCCTTGCGCGCTGTCGGGGTCAAGGCGGGGGATCGCGTGTTGACCAATACCTTTACCCTTGCACCCGTCCCCGGCGCGATCGCAGCCGTCGGGGCGGTGCCTGTTTTTGTCGGCGTCACAGAAACGCTGGTGATTGATCTGGAGGATCTGGCAGCCAAGGCAGATCAGGCCGACGTGCTGTTGCTGAGCCATATGCGCGGCCATCTGGCCGACATGGAGGCCTTGATGGCGATTTGTGACGCTGCCGGTGTCACCGTGATCGAGGATTGTGCGCACACCATGGGGGCCGCGTGGAAAGGTGTACCGTCCGGGACGCAAGGCAAAGTCGGCTGTTATTCCTGCCAGACCTATAAACACGTGAATTCGGGCGAGGGTGGTCTGTTCGTCACTGATGATGCTGACGTCGCCGCACGTGCGATTATCCTGTCGGGGTCCTATATGATGTATGAGCGCCATCTGGCAGGCCCGCCCAAGGACGCATTTGCGCAGATACGCTATGAAACACCGAATATTTCCGGTCGCATGGACAATTTACGAGCCGCGATCCTGCGCCCGCAGTTGCGCGATCTTGCGCAGCAATGTGCGCGCTGGAATGAACGTTATTTCGAGATTGAAAGCGGGTTGCGCGACACCCCCGGTCTGACTTTGATTGCCCGGCCTTCCGAGGAAAGCATTGTCGGTTCTTCAATCCAGTTTTTGCTGAAAGACTGGTCAGAAGCCGCCGTGCGCGAGGTTTTGGTCCGCTGCGCTGCGCGCGGGGTCGAGTTGAAATGGTTTGGCGGCGCGGAACCCGTCGGTTTTACCAGTCGCTACGATTCCTGGCGTTATGTCGATGCGCCCCGCATGCCAGAGAGCGACAGGGTTCTGGCAGGCATTGTCGATATGCGGGTGCCGCTGACGTTTTCGCTGGAGGATTGCACGTTGATCGCGCGGATCATCAAGGCAGAAGTCGCCGCCGTTTTTCAGGGCGGCGTTTGAGCAGAACTTCACTCGCGCTCTGCTCTCCTATCTTCGCTTTTGTCGGATTGTGAGACGTGACGAGGGGGTTTGCACAAACGGCACGGCTGCAGTGCCGCGCCGTTTGAGACGTATTAACTTAACGCGGGTTAACTGAACCGGAGGGTTGTATGTTCCCCCATGTCAGGTTTGCTGTCACTCAGGTGCGCTTTGGCGACCTCGAACAAGAACTTTAGGCTGCCGCCGGTGATCCAGACCTCTGCTTCGCTCAAGTCAAAGCGGACCAATTGAACGTCAGGATCCTGTTTGCCCCCCTCGAACCACGCAGAAGCAACGCCGTTCCAGAGATCTGCGAGCTTGGCTTCGTCGTTGGAAACACTTAGCCGACCGTCGATCCGTGCGTAGAGGCTTTCGTCATTGCTGGAGACGATGTATTCGCCCGGTTTGCCCCGCATCGCAGCATCTGACAGGTCTGTGCCTTTGGCTGTGATAAACCAGATCGCGTTTGCAGGATCGTCGTCGTCGACATAATGGCTCATCGGTACGGCGCGGGCTGAGTCGGCGCTCAGCATTCCGGCGCGGATGTCTTCAAGGCGATTCCAGAATTCTTTTTCAAGGTTGTTGGTCATGACGTACGCTCCTTCATAATCGTGTTAATATGCTTGGAGGGACAACAATGCCGCGCGCCGGAGGTTCCCTGCGCAACAGTAACTTGACGTGGAGAAGCGTGCAGGCTAAGTATTGAACGATCGTTCAATAAACGCGATTTGAGGGGGGACTATGTTCACAGAAAGCATGAAGTTTGATCTTGGTGAGGATATTGAGGCACTGCGCGATATGGTGCACCGCTGGGCACAGGAACGCATCAAGCCGATGGCGGCTGACATTGATCTGAAGAACGAATTTCCGGCAGAGCTTTGGACCGAAATGGGCGAGTTGGGCCTGCTCGGCATGACTGTTGACGAAGAATACGGCGGTTCGGGTCTGGGTTACGCAGCGCATGTGGTCGCGGTTGAGGAAATCGCACGTGCTTCTGCCTCGGTATCGCTGTCCTACGGGGCGCATTCCAACCTCTGTGTGAACCAGATTCAGATCAATGCCACGCCAGAGCAAAAGGCAAAATATCTGCCCAAGCTGTGTTCAGGGGAGCATGTCGGCGCTTTGGCCATGTCAGAAGAATCAGCGGGTAGTGATGTTGTCTCGATGAAATTGCGGGCGGAAAAGCGGAACGATCACTATCGTTTGTCCGGGTCAAAGTACTGGATTACCAACGCACCTGATGCGCAAACGCTGATTGTCTACGCCAAGACCGATCCCGAAGCACGCTCCAAGGGGATCACGGCGTTTCTGATTGAAAAATCCATGAAAGGGTTCACCACCAGCCCGCATTTCGACAAGCTGGGAATGCGCGGATCCAATACCGGCGAGTTGATTTTTGACGATTGCGAAGTGCCATTCGAGAATGTGCTGGGGGAAGAAGGGCGCGGGGTCGCTGTGCTGATGTCCGGCCTTAATTACGAGCGGGTAGTGCTGGCGGGCATCGGTCTGGGCATCATGGCGGCCTGTCTTGACGAAATCATGCCCTATATGGCGCAGCGCAAACAGTTCGGCCAACCCATCGGAAGTTTTCAGCTTATGCAGGGCAAAATGGCCGATATGTACACGGCGATGAATTCAGCGCGGGCCTATGTTTATAACGTCGCGCAAGCCTGTGATCGGGGGGATGTCACCCGTGCAGATGCCGCGGCCTGCTGTCTTTTTGCCTCGGAGCAGGCGATGACGCAGGCACATCAGGCGGTTCAGGCGATGGGCGGCGCGGGATACCTGAGCGACAACCCTGTGGGGCGAATTTTCCGCGATGCCAAACTGATGGAGATCGGGGCGGGGACGTCCGAAATCCGTCGTATGCTGATTGGCCGCGAAATGATGGAGGCGATGGGGTAATGCTGCCGGAGCCTGCGTTGAAATGACCCTGCCGGGACTGCATAAGGATGGCACGTGGGATATTCCTGCGCGCCTGAATATGGCCGCGCAATGTCTCGCTCAACCAGCTGAGGCACTCGCGATTGTCGACCTGACAAACGAGGTGCGGCGGGATTTAACGTACGGCGATTTGTCTGGCGTGACAGATAATATCGCACGGGCGTTGCTGCGTAAGGTCGGCGTGGGTGATCGCGTTGGCGTGTTGTTGTCGCAATCGCCGTGGTGTGCCGCAGCACATCTGGCGATTTGGAAAATAGGTGCGATTTCAGTGCCTTTGTTCAAACTCTTCAAGCATGATGCGCTTTCCTCGCGGGTCACGGACGCCGGATGCAAGGTTGTCCTCACCGATGCCGAAGGGGTTGGTTTGCTGGACGGGCTGGCTGAGGCGTGGCTGGCGTCAGAGGTAGGGATCACAGGGCGGGCGCTCCCCTTTGCAGATACCGGCGCGGACGATCCAGCCGTGTTGATCTACACGTCGGGCACGACGGGCAGCCCAAAGGGTGCGCTGCACGGGCATCGCGTGCTGACCGGCCATTTGCCGGGCGTGGCGCTTAGCCATGATCATCTGGGGCAGCCCGGCGATTGCCTGTGGACACCTGCCGACTGGGCGTGGATCGGCGGGTTGTTTGATGTGTTGATGCCGGGGCTGGCACTGGGCGTGCCTGTGGTGGCCGCGCGGATGGCGAAATTCACGCCTGAAGGCTGCGCCGATGTGGTCGCCAAAGGCAGGGCGCGCAACGTATTTTTTCCGCCCACGGCGCTTAGAATGATGAAAGCGGCGGATGTGACGCTGCCCGGATTGCGATCCGTGGCCAGCGGTGGCGAACCATTGGGCACAGAGATGCTGCACTGGGGCCGCAAGGCTTTTGGTTTGGAAATCAACGAGTTCTACGGCCAGACAGAATGCAACATGGTGGCCTCGTCCTGCGGTAAAGACTTTGCAGCAAAGCCGGGGTGCATCGGCAAGGCGGTGCCCGGGCATGTGGTCGATGTAATCGACACAGCAGGCCAACCTACGCCGGACGAAGGCGATGTGGCGGTATTGCGCGGGTCCGCGTCAATGA
>JBARUV010000149.1:0-3861 GCA_049645905.1 Sulfitobacter sp. | reverse complement strand
CTGGACAGGACCTGCGGATCCCGATCGCCTGAAAGCCGTCATGTCCGCGCAAACTTACTTCGTCAGTAGGGCTGTGCTCGGAGATGCAAAAAGGCCCGCTCTGGGGGAGCTCAGTACGCGTCTGTCTCCGTGGTGAGCGTCTGGCTGGGGAGGGCGATAGTGCCGTTCTGGAATGTGGTCTGACCGCAAAGATGTTGCGGGGCTGAGAATGCCTGGTATGTTCCTGTTTTTTTGTTGAATAGGCCGGTTTTCGATCCCGGTTTGAAAATTACTCGCCGGCAAGGGTCTGTCGGAAAAATTCCGGCGAGGGTGTGGGCCCAAAATTGTCATCCGTTCACATGAAACCCTGATCCACCTTAACAGGGCTGCAAAGTTTGCGCTTCAAAGTGATGCTTCATAGATGCGGCGCGCATCCTGTTTCGTGACCTCACGTGGGTTGTTCACCAAGAGACGGGTCTGGTTCATGGCATCCGTCGCAAGACGATCGAGGTCCGCTTCTGTGATCCCGACATGACGCAAGCTGCTTTCCAGCCCCAAGTCGATGTTGAGTTGCACAAGGCGCGTAACGAAGTCATCGCAAATTTCGCTCACAGAACGGTCCATGCTGATGTCCGGGAAAACATGCGGGGCGAGTTCGGCATAGGCCTGACCACAATTTGGCGCGTTGAAACGCATCACTTCTGCCAGAACCAGTGCATTCGACAGCCCATGTGGCACATGAAAAAGGCTGCCGATGGGGTAGGCCAGTGCATGGACAGCGGCCACCGGCGCATTGGCAAACGCCTGCCCTGCCAGCATGGAGCCGAGTAACATGTTCCCTCGCGCCTCGATGTCACTGCCATTGCTGACCACTTGGCGGATGTTTGCTCCCAACAAGTCGAGCGCCTGAACGGCAAGAGTTTTTGAAATCGGGTTGTTGTTCGCATTTGTCGAAGTATAGGCCTCAATCGCGTGGACCATCGCATCTACGCCAGTAGCGGCCGTGATCGGGGCGGGCAATCCGACGGTCAATTCGGCGTCCAGCAGCGCCACATCCGGTAGGATGATCGGCGACACAATGCCTTTCTTCTCTTGAGCTCCCGTCGTCAGGATCGAGACGGCCGTCACCTCTGATCCGGTTCCGGCTGTGGTAGGCACAAGGACCAGAGGGAGACGTGACCCCGTCGCTTGGTTGACGCCGTAAGCCTGTTCAATCGATTGGTCCGAATGGGCCAGCAGAGCAATCACCTTGGCCACGTCCATTGAACTGCCGCCACCAAAACCGACGACACAGGCGATATTCCTGGCTTTGGCACTCTCGACACCCCCTAGCACGGTTGTCGCCTTGGGGTCCGGTTCGACCGCATCAAAGACCGTCACGTCGAAACCGTTGTCCTTGATGCTTTGCAACGCGGCATCGCACAGGCCAAGCTTGATGATACCGGGGTCCGTGACAAACATCACCTTTTTGGCAGTTGCTGCAAAGGGCAAACCTTTTAGCAACGCGCCGAGATGCGCCGCGCCACCGGTGGTTTGCCGGATCGAAGGGGTGGTGTTGAAAGTGAAATCTGGCATGGCTGCTCCTTGGGTCTCTCTGGTCTTATTTCGGGATCGAAAACGTTATCGCTGGCCAACACTCATATCTTTGAAAAGATCAGTGAATTCACGCGGTTGTGAGCGCCAGTATTGTTTCGGGGCTTCGACCTGTCCGCCAAGGGCTGCAGCGGCATGCCAAGGCCAGCGCGGATCATAGAGCATTGTGCGGGCCAGTGCGATCATGTCCGCATCGCCGTTCTGCAAGATTTCCTCGGCCTGTTCCGGCTCTGTAATCAAACCCACTGCGATGGTCGGCAGGCCAACCTCGGCCTTGATCTTTGCCGCAAAGGGGACCTGAAAACCGGGGCCAACGGGTATCTGCTGCAAGGGCGAGACACCGCCGGTCGAAACATGAATCGCCGCACATCCGCGCTCTTTCAATGCCTGTGACAGCGCCAGCGTGCTGTCCAGGTCCCAACCCTCCGGCACCCAGTCTGTCGCTGAGACACGCACCCAGACGGGCAGGTCCGCAGGCACCGCGGCTTTGATCGCGTCGAACACCTCGAGCGGAAAGCGCATCCTCGCCTGCAGATCGCCGCCATAGGCGTCGCTGCGCTGGTTGGACAGAGGTGAGAGAAACTGATGCAGCAAATAGCCATGCGCCATATGCACTTCGATGCCCTGAAATCCGAGGCGGACCGACCGCAGTGCCGTTTGAACAAAGGCATCCTTGACCCGTGCCAGCCCCGCAGTGTCCAAGGCGGTAGGCGCGTCCTCATCCGGTGCATGTGGCAGGGCAGAAGGGGCTTCGGCCTTCCAGCCACCCGGCGCATCAGGCAGGATTTGGTCCCCCCCGTCCCAAGGTGCTTGGCTTGAGGCTTTGCGCCCCGCATGGGCGATCTGGATTGTGAGCGGTATATCAGACTGACTGCGAATTGCGCTGATTACGCGGCCAAGGGCGGTTTCGTTATCGTCACAATAGAGCCCCAGATCGCCCGGTGTGATACGCCCTTCGGGAGATACCGCCGTCGCCTCGATGATCATCATTCCGGCACCGGACATGGCCAGATGGCCAAGGTGCATCAGGTGCCAGTCCTGCGCATTGCCGTCGATGGCCGAATACTGGCACATCGGCGCAATAACGATGCGGTTTGTCAGGGAAAGTGCGCCGATGTCCAGCGGTTGAAAAAGAAGGCTCATACAGATGTTTCCTGTGGGGTTGAGAGGGGGAGAACGCTTATACGGCGCTCGATAGGTCAGGTTTGCGTTTGGTCAGGAAAGCGTCGATGCCCTCGTGCCCCTCCGTCCCGTTTCCGGCAGTGGCGATCGAAATCAGCGCGCGGTCTATCTGGCTGGTGAAACCGGCGCTGTCGTGTAACAGCTTGCGGGCCTGACCCCTGGCGCTAAAGGCCACATGCTGTGTCATCCAACGGGCCAAGGCATCTTCGTCAAAGCCGAAGCCTGCACGCACAGGTATCACGCCGACATTTCCGTCCGTACTGGTGGCGGTTGCTCTCACCCCGCATTCTCCGCTTTCCAGTCGCGTTTGATCTTTTTGGCAAGGCTCCATTTATGCACTTCGGTCGGGCCGTCATAGATGCGAAACGCGCGGATTTCGCGGAACACCTGTTCGACAATTGTGTCTGATGTGACGCCCTGACCGCCCATGCACTGCACGCAACGGTCCGCGACCCGCATCAAGGCCTCGGACACTGCGACCTTGGTCATTGAGCTTTCCGCGCCGCCTTGGCCGCCACGGTCCAGCACATCGGCGCACCAAAAGGTCATCAACTCGGCCTGTTTCAGATCCATCAGATTCTCGGCCAGCATAAAGCCGACCCCTTCGTGATCGACCAGTGGTTTGCCAAAAGCCATCCGCCGGTTGGCGTAGTCGCTTGCGATCTCATTGGCCCGCACGCAAGCCCCGAGCCAGCGCATGCAATGGCTGAGCCGGGCAGGGGCCAGACGGACTTGCGCGTATTTGAACCCTTCGCCCGCGGCCCCCAGCATCTGGTCCGCAGGCACCCGCAGGTTGTCGATCGCAATCACCGCATGACCGCCGGGCATCGAGTTGTCGATCGTGTCCAAGACCCTTTCGATGCGGATCGCGGGATCGGGCAGATCGACAAGGAACATACAGGCACCGTCATCGGATTTTGCCATCACAATGCCCAGGCCCGCACCGTCCGCGCCAGTGATATAGGTCTTGCGTCCGTTGATGACCCAGTGATTGCCGTCCATCTTGCAGGTGGTCAGCATCATCGACGGGTCCGACCCTGCGCCGCCCTCTTCGGCCGGTTCGGTCATGAAAAACGCGGACCGCATGCTGCCATCGGTCATGCGCGG
>JBARUV010000148.1:0-16571 GCA_049645905.1 Sulfitobacter sp. | reverse complement strand
CGGCTGATGAATTTGCGCAATGGGTGATCGAGCGGCGAAGCACTGCCTTGACGCGCGCGAACATCTCCCGCAGGTCTACCGGCTTTGCGAGATAATCATCGGCGCCAAGTTCGAGGCCGACCACCCGATCAACGGTCTCACCAGACGCGGTGACCATCATGATCTTGGCCGCCGTTTCCGACGACAGGAAGCGGGCGAGCGAAAATCCGTCTTCACCGGGCATGGTTACATCCAGCAGCACCAGATCGGGCACATCGCCGGACGCGACCAGCGCACGAAGCTCGGGGCCGCCTGCGATCGTCGAAATGCGGTAACCCCTGTCCGCAAGGTATTCCTCAAATGTGGCCCGGATGTCGTGATCGTCATCCACCACCGCAATATGCTGTGTGTCAGGCATGTTTCCTCCATTTGCAGGCGCGCTCATGCCGCCCGTCTCATCCAAAGCAGTTCCAGAATGTCGAGAATGTCCCGGCGCTCAAACGGCTCCTGCAGGTAGGGCCGCTCAAGCTGATCGAGCAAATCCAGGGTGGCGCAATCCGCTTTTGCGCCAAGCACAAAGACCACCGAGTCTACCGCGCCGGACCGGGCCTCGTTAATGGCCCGCAGGCAACCGGCAACACCAAGATCGCCAATGCCCGCCCGGCAAAAAATGGCGTCGTAGCGGTTTCTGCGCAGCAACTCGACCCCCACGAATGTGGATTCTACAAGGTCGAGCCCGTGGCCTTCTGCCGAAAGGATATCTGCGACTGTACCGCCGTTCCGGGATCGGTCGTCGACAACGAGAACTGAAAGGCCGTTCCGGTCGCGACGGTCGACGCGCAATGTCGGGCGGCTTTGGCTTGCATCCTCTTGTCGCCCGAAGGTCAGAACGAAAGTAGATCCACGCGCGGAGGTTGCCTCCAGCCGGATGCAACCCGCATGGGCTTCCATGATCTGCCGGCATAGTGCAAGGCCAAGACCAGTGCCGCCGTCCGGCGCCTTGGTTGTGAACAAGGGATCGAATACACGCGAACTAATCTCGGCCGGAACCCCTGTCCCGGTGTCACTCACCTTGACAATTGTAGCCGCTGTCGCGGGATCTTGTCGGGTCACAATGGATATGCGCCGCGGACCCGTTTGCCCGATAATGGCCTGTGCGGCATTCATGATCAGGTTGATCACAACCTGTCGGATCTGATCGGCATCGACGGTGACTTGCGGCGTGGTCTTGGGCAGATCAAGCACCATTTCGATGTTGGCGCCGCGCAGCATGTCAATTGTCGCTTCGGTCGCTTCCACCACGATTTCGTTGAGGTTGGTAGGGGCCGGTTTGATCGGTGTCCCACGCGCCAGATCAAGGAAGCTGCGCACGATTCTGGAGCACCGTTCAGATGCATTCAGGATACGGTCTGCCCGCTTGGCTGTCGCTTCGTCCTGCGCCTTTTCCTTGAGCATCAATGCCTGGCCTGTGAGGATGGAAAGCGGGTTGTTCAGCTCATGGGATATCCCGCCCATGAGTTGCCCGATCGCGCTGAGTTTTTCGGCGTCATGCAGGGCGTCGCGCTGGCGGGAAATTTCTGCACGGGCCGCAATCTGTTCGCTCAGGTCCTGCATGTGCAGCAGGATGTGAGGGGCATTTGCGACCTTGATCATCCGGGCGGAAACGGAGCACCAGAATTGCGTGCCATCATTCCTTTGCAGGCGCACTTCAGCACAGTCTACGCGGCCAGATTGTGAGAACCGCGCAAGGAACGCCATGAAATCCCGCCGGGCGGGCCACCGGCGCGACAGCCGTTCGCCGATCCGTGGCGTCGCGCAACCCAACAGCGCCGTCGCCAGATCACTTTCGGCGATCACCCGGTCCCCCTCCAGCGTGGCAATTGTCACCGCTGCGGGAAAGTCCCGGATCAGATGTTCGTCGAAGCTGGCCGTTTCCAGCGCCCCGTGCCGGATCTGGCCGGAGCTTTGTAGATCGACGTATGGCATGAGGTTCATTTGATCCGACCTAGGCTGACCGGTATCGATTGAGTTCTTCTGCCACGTCAACAGCCGCCCATTGCTGTGGTGTATTGCGTGTTTTGACGCCGGGGCTGAGAGCGGCACGGGGATTGGCCCGACGGGCGGACACGCCCGACAGGGCAGCGATGGACCGCGCGCGGCTTGCATCAAATTTCAGCAGATGATCCATACCAAGTCCTCTCAGGCTGGCCTCAACGGATGGGTTCGCACCGCAGATCCGCATGTCGCCGCGCTGGGATTGCAACAATTTGGCAGCCACGACAAATCCACGCAATGCCGCGCGGGTGATGCGCTGCACACCTGACAGGTCGACGACGAGCTTGCGTTTTGCGGTTTGTGCGCTGCCCACAAGCGCATTCAACACGTCACCTGCAGCGTATAGATCGATATCACCTGAAAGCTCGACAATGACGGTCGCGTCAGCGTCGGTCCTGATAAGTATTTTCATCGGAAGTCTCCTCCTCCTTTTGTAAGTCCGTTCCGGTCAGCAGTTGGAATGACCTGTTCGTTTATGGTGCTTTGGCCTCCGTATTGGTTTCAACGCGGCGTCACAGGGGCGGACGGGGATTAGATCAAGTGCGTTTCAGCGCGGCTTATTGGCCCGCAGCGTTGTAACCACCGTTGTCATGAGCGTTGTTTTCAGCTTGCCGCCGCGTTGTATTGACCCACGGCTTGAGGTGTCATTGCCGGACCACGCTTTTTTGCCAACGATTGCTCCGGTGCCAGGATCCGTGGAAAACTTGCCAACTGACGGGCTGCCGCCACTGGCCCATGTGTTCGCGCGTGGCAGAATGTGGTATGATCCGAGGTGCCACACTGCGGCATTGTCGAGTTGCGGTATTGCTGGTTCGGCCCATCAGCATGGGTCAAATTAACGTCAGGACAAACAGGATTTGGACAGCGGCATCCAGATAACGTTACTCGGTGAATTGCGCGTGACGCGCGATGGCCGCGACGTCGCGCTGCCAGCCTCCCGCAAGGCGCGGGCCTTGCTTGCGTTTCTTGTGGCCACCGGGCGTCCCCACCGGCGTGAACGTCTGTGCGAATTGTTTTGGGATTTGCCCGATGATCCCAAAGCGGCCTTGCGTTGGGCGCTGACCAAGCTGCGCAAGGTTGTCGACAGTCCTGACCAGCCGCGGATCCTTGCCGATCGCGAACGGGTCTCGTTCGATACCAGCGGGATCGATATCGACATTCGGGCGGTCCAGACGCGTCTTCGAAATGATGCGGGCGCACTGAGCGTCGAAGAGCTGGAGGACATGGCGCGAAAGCTTGATATGGTCCTGCTCGACGGACTGGACGGGGCAGGCGATGCAGCCATCGAATCCTGGTTAATGGCAGAGCGCGAAGACGCCCGTGCGGCACAGGCTCAGGTGCTGAACCTGCTCGCCACACACCCGGCAGTCCCGCCGCTCACCGCTGCAAAGTGGGACCGGCTCTGGCGCGAGAGTGACCCTGCAGGGGCTGAGGCATCCGACCTTTCGGCGTCCAGCACAGGAGTGAGCAGGACCGCCGCAGGATTTCCACTGCCGCCACGTACCCCTGAGCGTGTGACACCAATGGGGGGGCGGGTTGCCACGATTTCCATGAGCCCGCGCCGGCTTGCGGATACATCAGAGAGTTTGCGCGCACAGCGGATCGGCTTCTGCGAAGTGCCGGACGGAACAAAGATTGGCTACGCGACCATCGGTTCTGGTCCCCCTTTATTGAAGGCGGCCAATTGGCTTACGCATCTCGAACTGGATTGGGCCAGCCCGATCTGGGGCAAGGGTTTTGCCGAGATTGCCCGGGCGCGCACTTTTATTCGCTACGATGAACGCGGGTGTGGCCTGTCTGACTGGGACGTTCAGGATTTGAGTTTTGATGCATTCGTCGAGGATCTTGAAACCGTGGTTGAAACGCTGGGGCTGGAAAAGTTTCCGCTTCTCGGGATATCGCAGGGAGCTGCGGTGTCGATTGACTATGCGGTGCGGCATCCGGACCGGGTGAGCGGGCTGATCCTGATCGGTGGCTACGCTGCGGGTTGGCGCCATTTGGCCAGCCCCGAAGAACACGCCCGACGCGAGGCGGTGCGCAACCTGACAGAGGTCGGCTGGGGTACGGACAACCCCGCGTATCGTCATATCTTCTCGCAGACCTTCATGCCCGACGCCGGTGCAGAGGACCTTGAATGGTTTGACGAGTTCCAGCGCCTGACGACATCGCCGCGCAATGCGGCCCGGTTTCAGGATGCGTTCGGCGATATCGACGTGCGCGGCAAGCTCGGGCAGGTCAAAGTACCAACACTTGTTCTTCATGCGCGGGATGATCAGCGTATCGCGCTTGATCAGGGGCGTGCATTGGCATCTGGTATTCCGGGCGCGCATTTTGTACCGCTTGAAAGCCGAAACCACGTTCTTGTCGATTACGAACCCGCCTGGACAAGCTGCATGAAAGCGGTCCGGGACTTTCTGGCCGAATACAATATTTAGGTCGTGGCTCGGGGGGGCCTTGTCGATTGGCCCAATTGATGTGAGCACTCGAAGTGCCAACGGCTGGCCCTTCTTTCGCCCCTCCGAAAAGGAGAAAGGGACGCCAAAGCGCCCCTTTTCAATTTCTTTCAGGTCAACTGTGTTTAAGCAGCTTTCTCGGCCTCAGGCGCAAAGCGTTCGTAAAACGTCTGACCCTTGGCTGCCATGTCGCGCAGCAGATCAGGGCATTTGAACCGTTCGCCGAACTTGGCCTCCAGCTGGTCACAGCGTTCTGCCGCATAGGGTGTGCCGATCATATCGAGCCATGACAACGGTCCACCGGACCACGGTGCAAATCCCCAGCCAAGGATCGCGCCTACGTCGCCTTCGCGTATGTCCATCAACACGCCTTCTTCCAGCGCGCGCACGGCCTCCAGTACCTGCACGAACATCATGCGGTCCTGAATTTCCTGCAACGCGGGCTGTTCCTCGGCCAGCGGATATTTGTCCTGCATGCCGTGCCAGTAGCCCAGACGCTTGCCCTTTTCGTCATAGTCAAAGAACCCCGCCTTGGCCTTGCGGCCCATGCGGCCCTCGGCTTCCATCCAGAAGATCAGATCATCCGCGCCGGAGGCAGGATAGGCATTGCCCATTGCCGCCTTGGTGGCACGCGCGATCTTGGCACCCAGATCGATGGAGGTTTCGTCGGTCAGCTGGATCGGCCCCACAGGGAACCCCAGCATCGCCGCTGCATTGTCGATGTACCACGGGGCGACCCCTTCGGTGATCATCCGTGCGCCTTCGTTGACGTAGGGAATGATGCAACGGTTGGCATAAAAGAACCGTGCGTCGTTGACCACGATGGGCGTCTTGCGAATCTGGCGGACATAGTCGAGCGATTTGGCCACTGCGTGGTCACCGGTTTCGCCACCCTTGATGATCTCAACCAGCAACATGCGTTCCACCGGGGAAAAGAAGTGGATGCCGATGAACTGCTCGGGACGGCTGGAGGCTTTTGCCAGATCGGTGATCGGCAGGGTCGAGGTGTTGGAAGCAAAGATGCAATCCTCGGGGATCACAGCCTCGACCTTTTTGGTCATTTCGGCTTTGACTTTGGGGTCCTCGAACACCGCTTCGATGATCAGATCGCAGCCTTTCAGTGCGTTCAGGTCCGCAGTTGCCGTGATCAGGTTCAGCGCCTTTGCCTTCTTTTCTTCGGTGGACTTGCGCCGTGCGATGCCCTTGTCGAAATAGCTTTCGGAATAGGCCTTGCCACGGTCTGCGGCTTCCTGGTTCTGGTCGATCAGCACCACTTCGATGCCCGCCTGAATGGAGACCAGCGCAATACCCGCGCCCATCATGCCCGCGCCCAGAACGCCCAGTTTTTTGACGCGCTGGTCAGGGATACCCGCAGGGCGCACAGCACCTTTCTCCAGCGCCTCCTTGTTCAGGAAAAGCGACCGGATCATCGCGGAGGACGACGGGTTCATCAGCACATTTGTGAACCAGCGCGCCTCGATCTGCAGGGCGGTATCAAATGGCACCAACGCGCCTTCATAGACTGCGGACAACAGTGCCTTGGCTGCTGGATAGACGCCCTTGGTCTGGCCATGCACCATTGCGGAAGCCCCCACAAAGGTCATGAAACCCGCAGGATGATAGGGTGCGCCACCGGGCATCTTGTACCCCTTGGCGTCCCAGGGTTTCACCAGATCGGCGTCCTTGGCAGTCAACACCCAATCGCGGGCAGCGGCCATCGGATCATCCGACACTTCGTCAATGATGCCTGCCTTAACGGCGGCGTCAGGCGAAACCATTTTACCCTCAAGCAGGAACGGCGAAGCGGCCATTGCGCCCATCCTGCGGACAAACCGCGTCGTGCCGCCGGCACCGGGAAAGATGCCGAGCTTGATTTCCGGCAGGCCGATGCGCGCCTTGGGGTTGTTGGCCGCAAAGATGCGGTGCGTGGCCAGCGGCAGTTCCAGACCGATACCGGCGGCGGTGCCCGGCAGGACAGAGGCAATCGGCTTGCCGCCCTTCAGCGTTTTCGGGTCCATGCCCGCGCGCTCGATCTTGCGCAGCATATGGTGCATTTTCATCGTGCCCTCGAACAGGCCTTTGGCAGGGTCGTCGCCCGCTTCGGCGCGCATCTTGCCCAGCAGGTTCAAATCCATGCCTCCGGCAAAACTGTCCGGCTTGCCGGACGTGATGATCACCCCCTTAACGGCCTCATCGCCCAAGGCACTGTCCACCAGCGCATCCAGTTCCTGCAACCCGTCATAAGACATGACGTTCATGCTCTTGTCTTCGACGTTCCAGGTGATGACGGCCACCCCGTCGCTATCGGTCTTCATGGTGAAATCAGTCATTGCTGAAGTTCCCTTCGTTTTGGCCCGCATTGTGGCCTGAATTGGTATCATTTGCCGCAGCGCTGCGCGCCACGTGCTGGTGAAAGACGCGCCCGAAGCCACGGTCAGGCTCCAGCGCGTTGTCGGATTCGCAGACCCACCAGACGTCATCGATGCGTCGCAGCACAGATTTGACGGGGTAGGGGTCTTCGAACAGTTGTGCGCCGACAAGAAGGCGCGTCTCGTGCATCCCCTCGATCTCGTCCGCGCTGTTGAATTGCGCGGCAAGGCAGGCGCGGTGGTATTGCGTGATCGCGTTCTTCAAGAGATAGCCGCGGATATTGTCGAACAGGCCGCGCAGATCGCTACGCGTGTTGATCGGCACGACGGGGCCAAAGCTTGAGACCTTGTGGGGAACGCGGATCATCTTGGTGAGCCCGTCAAAATCGTTGTCCCAATAGGAAGTCGTGATGCGGTCAAGAAGATCCTGATAGATCGCCTTGGCCGCATCGTCGCTTTGGCCGCCGTTGTCCAAGTTTACACCCGCTCGATGATCGTGGCGGCCCCCATGCCCGAAGCGATGCACAGCGTTGCCAGCCCCACTTCCTTGTCCGCGCGCTCCAACTCGTCCAGCAGCGTGCCGATGATCATGGCGCCGGTAGCACCCAGAGGGTGACCCATTGCAATGGACCCGCCGTTCACGTTGACCTTGTCACTGTCCACATCAAACGCCTGCATGAAGCGCATCACGACAGCGGCAAAAGCCTCGTTCACCTCGAACAGATCAATGTCACCGATTTTCATGCCATTATCGGCAAGGATCTTTTCGGTCACCGGCACAGGGCCGGTCAGCATGATGGTTGGATCGGTCCCGATCTTGGCGGTGGCGCGGATCCGTGCACGGGGTTTCAGCCCGTATTTTTCGCCAAATTCCTTGTTGCCGATCAGCACAGCCGCCGCACCGTCGACGATGCCCGAAGAATTGCCCGCATGGTGGATGTGGTTGATCTTTTCCAGGTGCGGGTACTTCAGCAGGGCGATCTTGTCGAAACCGGGCATGACTTCGCCCATCGCCTGACACGCCGGGTTCAGCGCGCCAAGGCTTTGCATATCGGTTTGCGGGCGCATGTATTCGTCGTGGTCCAGAATGGCGAGGCCGTTCTGGTCGCGGATGGTGATGACCGATTTGCTGAACCGTCCCTCTTTCCACGCCTTTTCCGCACGCTGCTGGGAGGCAACGGCAAGCTGGTCGGCTTCGTCACGGGTAAAGCCGTATTCGGTAGCGATGATGTCAGCCGAGATGCCCTGCGGCACAAAATACTGCTCCATCGCGATGGAGGGATCGACGGCAATCGCAGCGCCGTCGCTGCCCATCGCCACGCGACCCATCATTTCAACACCACCGGCGATATAGGCCATGCCGGCACCGCCCTTGACCTGATTGGCGGCCAGATTCACTGCTTCCATGCCGCTTGCGCAGAAACGGTTGATCGCCAGACCCGGAATGCGTTCATCCAGATCAGAGGCCAGCACGGCAGAGCGCGCAAGACAGCCGCCCTGTTCCATCACTTGGGTAACATTGCCCCAGATCACATCCTCGACGGCGTGACCCTCAAGGTTGTTGCGTTCTTTCAGCGCGTTCAGCGTCTGGGCGGAGAGACGCAGCGAGGTGACCTCGTGCAACGCACCGTCTTTGCGGCCTTTGCCACGCGGGGTGCGCAGGGCGTCGTAAATATAGGCTTCGGTCATTGGGATACTCCGTTTTTATTTCAGGCGCGGTCAGCAGGGCTGCCGGGCATCAGATCGTAGGGGGCTTTCCAGCCCGGTTGTTCGGACAGACGGGTGAGCCACGCGTCGATGTGGGGCCATTCACTACGGTCAAAGCCAAAGGGCTCAGGGTAATAAAGGTACCCGCAGCAGGACAGGTCTGCGTTGGTCACGCTGTCTCCGACAATCCAGTCGCGCCCATCAAGGTGGTCGTTCAGCACGGCATAGGCAGCCTTGAGACGCCCTTTCATAAACCCGATGACCTCTGCCGGACGTTTGTCTTCAGGCAGGAAGTTCATCAGGAAACGGGTCATGCCCGCCTGCGAGCTCAGTTTGTGATTGTCCCACAACACCCAGCGCAAAATCTCGCGCCGTTCCGCCGTGTCTTTGCCGCCAAACTTGCCCGATTTTTCGGAAACATAGTCCTGAATGACACCCGACTGGGTCAGCCGGATATCGCCGTCGATCATCACCGGTACTTCGCCCATGGCATTCACGCCGGTGCGATATTCCGGATTGCGGGTTTCACCGCCAAAAAAATCGACCTTGACCGGTTCCCAGTCGAGACCGGAAAGCTCAAGCGCCAATGCCGCCTTGTAGGCATTGCCGGACTCTCCAAAGCAATGAAGTTTGATCGTCATGTATTGTCTCCCCCGAGTTTACTGTTGCTGCGGGGCGAACCCCGCGTGAGCGTGTCAGATAAGTGGTATTGGCCTGCATCCCGTCGCGTATCGCGTTGATGGCATGCGCGGATTACAGTTTCACTCCTCCAATTAACTCAAATCCTCCCTACCGTCGCGCGCACCCGTTTCAGGTTCCGCGCATCGGTTCGTTCATAATCCCGTTCCACCGGCCCTCTGCTTTGCGGGGCGGGCATTCCACTCACCGTTTCCTGCTGTCGATTTCGGAATTGAACAGACGCAACCGCGCAATCAGGTTTTCCTCGTTCATCACCGAATTGAAGTTCTCAAACAGAAACGACAATGCTTCTCCTTCGTCCAAGCCCGCATCTTTGCTGAATTTCTTCAGGCGGCGGTATCCGTCTTCGGTCATGGCAACGGGAAAACGGCGGGTCAGGCGAAAGCGTTTTGGCATTTTAATCCTTTGTTAACAAAGGGAAAGGTTTCGCGCGCGAAACCTTTCCCCTCAGGCGGCCGCCCGATCAGAAGTTTGCAGCCTCCAGCGCCATGACCGTATCCGCACCGGATTGGATCCGTGTCAGATGCAGTGCGGTGGCGGGCAATTGGCGCGCCATATAAAAACGCCCGGTGGCCAGCTTTGTCTCATAGAATGCGGTGTCGGTCGTGCCGCCTGCAAGGGCTACTTTTGCGGCCAAGCCCATTTTTGCCCACATCAGACCCAGACAGACATGCCCGAACATATGCATAAAGTCGTTGGAACCGGCCAGGGCGTGGTTCGGGTTCTTCATGCCGTTCTGCATGAAATACATGCCAGCGGCCTGCAAATCCTTGCTGGCTGCCTTCAGCGGATCAAGGAAGTCTTTGACAAAGGCTTCGTCCTGATCCGCATTGTCCTTGATGAAATTCTTCACCAGTTCAAAGAACGCCATCACATGTTTGCCGCCGTCCTGTGCAAGTTTGCGGCCTACGAGGTCGAGCGCCTGAACGCCGTTGGCACCTTCATAAATCATCGCAATGCGCGCATCGCGGGTGAACTGGGACATGCCCCATTCTTCGATATAGCCGTGGCCGCCGTAGACCTGCTGTGCCTTGACGGTCATGTCATAGCCCACATCGGTCAGGAAGCCTTTGATAACAGGGGTTAAAAGCGACACCAGACCATCGGCATCCTTGTCGTTTGAACGGTGCGCCGCGTCAATCAGCGTCGCGCCCCAAAGGATGAATGCACGCGCACCTTCGGCAAATGATTTCTGCTCCATCAGGGAACGACGGATGTCGGGGTGTACGATCAGCGGATCGGCCGGTTTGTCGGGAAATTCGGTCCCGGTCACGGCGCGGCCCTGCAAACGGTCGTTGGCATAGACCACCGCGTTCTGGTACGCGACCTCGGCTTGGGCGAGGCCCTGCATGCCGACGCCCAGACGCGCTTCGTTCATCATGGTGAACATGGCCCGCATGCCTTTGTGCTCTTCGCCCAGCAGGAAACCGGTGGCATCGTCATAGTTCATCACACAGGTGGAATTGCCGTGGATGCCCATTTTTTCTTCGATAGAACCGACGCTCACGCCGTTGCGTTCGCCAAGGGATCCGTCTTCGTTGACCATGAACTTTGGTACGATGAACAGGGACACGCCCTTGATACCTTCGGGGCCGCCTTCGATCTTTGCCAGCACCAGATGGATGATGTTATCGGACATGTCGTGTTCACCCGACGAGATGAAAATCTTCTGGCCGGAAATCTTGAAAGATCCGTCGCCCTGCGGCACAGCCTTGGAGCGCATCATGCCCAGATCGGTGCCGCAATGGGGCTCCGTCAGGTTCATCGTGCCGGTCCACTCGCAGCTGACCATATTCGGCAGATAGGTGTCTTTTTGCGCGTCCGTGCCATGCGCGAGGATCGCAGATGCCGCACCGTGGGTCAGGCCCTGATACATGGTAAAGGCTTGATTTGCAGAAGAAAACATTTCCCCGACCACTGAACCGATAACGGCGGGCATGTTCTGTCCGCCATATTGTTCGGGCATGTCCAGCCCGGTCCAGCCACCCTCTTTGACCTTGTCAAAGGCTTCCTTGAAACCGGCGGGGGTGTAAACCACACCGTTCTCAAGACGGCAGCCTTCCTTGTCGCCCGTGACGTTGAGCGGCGTCAGCACTTCGGAGGTCAGCTTGCCAGCTTCTTCCAGAATGGCGGCCGTAAAATCAGGCTCCAGATCCGCATAGCCCGGCGTGTCGGCAGTTGTCACCTTGAGTACATCGTGCAGTACGAATTGCATGTCTTTCGTCGGGGCGGTGTAACTGGGCATCTTGGCTCTCCGGTATCTGTCTTAGTGGGTTGCTGTAGGTCTGTGTCTATTCCGCCGCGCTGCGGGTCTGGTTCGTCGAGGCGATCATTTCTTCGCCCCATTTGATCTGGCTGCGCAGATCTTCAATGGCTTCAGAAAGCTCATCGCGTTGGTTTTCCATGTCTGCCAGACGGTCTTTTGCGATCTCATACGACCGCAAGAGCTGGGTCTGCTGCTGGTCGCCCGCGTGGTAGAGGTCGAGCAACTGGCGAATTTCCTCGAGGCTGAACCCGAAACGCTTGCCGCGCAGGATCAATTTCAGGCGCGCGCGATCGCGTTTGGTGAAAAGGCGTTTCTGGCCTTCGCGGATCGGGAACAACAGTTCCTTGGCCTCGTAAAACCGCAGGGTGCGCGGGGTCACATCATATGCGTCACACATCTGGCGGATGGTCATGGTCTCGGTTGTCATTTTTATAACTCTCGTCATTTCGTTACATTCTCTGACCGTGACCTGTTGCCGATTGCCTCGCAATACAACAGTTGTTGACGCTTACGTAACTCAGACGTCACGTCACTTCTCAGGTTTACGTTGGCGTAACTTGCGTAAAGCGTTGACGCACCGGTTTTTTTGTAGGGTCAGGGGGAGTAACGCAGTTTCAGACGCAAATATGACGAAAGAGCCAATCTGCTGCTGGTTGCATGAAAATGCATAGAAATCAGGGGGCCGTTTCTCACCAGAATCGGGTCTATTGATTCTGGAATTGACGTTATTCGTCAGGTTTTCACTGGATGGTCATATTGTGCGACAGGCACCGGAACCACCTTTGAAACCGGAGCACGACGGACCGAAAGCCTCGCTTACCCGACCGCTTTTGCTGTGCTGTCGCGCAGGATCTGCAATTCGCTGATGGCCTCGTCCAATTGGGTGCGCTGTTCCGCAAGTTCTGCCAATTGACCGTCTGCCAGTTCGACCCACGCCCGCATCTGCGCCTCGGAGCCTTCGTTTTCGTAGATCATCAACCACTGGCGGATGTCCTCAAGAGCAAAACCCCAACGGCGTCCGCGCAGGATCAGCTCCATCCGGGCGCGTTCACGGGCGCCGTAATAGCGTGCGCGCCCTTCACGATCAGGATGTAACAGCTCGATATATTCGTAGTACCGCAAGGTGCGCGGCGTGACATCGAACGTGGCGCACATTTCCTTAAAGTTCAGACGGGTCTCGGCCATTTGGTTTCTCCTTGGGTTCAGGCTATGCGTGCAGACGCGCCAGCGCAACGGGTGGCCTTGCCCTTTGCCTGCGGCGGACTGATAAAGGTGGAAATTTGCCGATGGGAACCGCCGCAAAATGACCGACAAAACCAAAGCTGTCAGCCAGTTCATTCGCGCGCTGCCTCATTCTTTTGCACTCGGCATGGAATTGGAAGAGATCGGCGGCGGTACGGCGGTGATTGGCATGCCATATGATGAAAAGCTTATTGGCGATCCCAAGACCGGTGTGGTGCATGGCGGTGCGGTATCTGCCCTGATGGACACCTGTTGCGGGGCCGCAGTGATGAGCCATCCCAGCAATCCTGCGGGCACGGCGACGATGGATTTGCGCATCGAATACCTGCGTGCGGCCAAACCGGGTGACCGGATCACAACCCGCGCCACCTGTTACCATGTGACGCGATCAGTCGCCTTTGTGCGGGCGACCGCGAGTGACGCGGACAGTGACAATCCGGTTGCTACGGCCACTGGTACCTTTACCGTGGAGGGCAGAAGATGAGCCTTCCTCCAAAGCCGAAACGTGCCCGCCCCGAACCCGTTCAGGTTATCAAGGAACGACGCGACAAGGTGTTGCGCACCATGGTCGAAGGGGTTCCCTATATCCAGTTTCTCGGTGTTGTGTTCGAACGGCGCGGGGATGAATTGACAGCCATCATGCCTTTTCGCGACAGTCTGATCGGCAACCCGATGTTACCCGCATTACATGGGGGGGCCACAGCGGCGTTTCTTGAGGTCACGGCCATCATCACGCTCAACTGGGGTCTGATCTGGGAAGATATGGAAAGTGGCGTGCTGGATGTGGGCAATCTTGATCTTGATCTCCTGCCGCGCCTTCCCAAGACGATTGATTTTACTGTGGACTACCTGCGTTCGGGCCTGCCGCGGGATGCCTATGCGCGGGCGCGGATCAATCGGTCGGGACGCCGGTATGCGTCGGTGCATGTCGAGGCATGGCAGGACAATCGTGCACGTCTGTTCGCCCAAGCCACAGGGCACTTCGTGATGCCGCAGCGCGACTGATGTCCGTGGATCCGCACGCGGTCGGGCAAGGCACGGTGCAGGCCCGGGATGTGATCAGTCATCGTCGTGTGCTCAATATCGCCATTCCGATAGTCATTTCCAACGCGACTGTGCCGATCCTTGGTGCCGTGGATACCGGCGTTGTCGGGCAAATGGGCCTTGCCGCGCCGATCGGAGCGGTTGGTCTGGGCGCGATTGTCCTGTCGGCGTTTTACTGGATGTTCGGCTTTTTACGGATGGGCACTGTCGGATTGACCGCGCAGGCCGCAGGAGACGGGGATGACGCTGAAGTTGCTGCCCTACTGACCCGCGGTTTGCTGATCGGGGCAGGGGCGGGCCTGATCGTGATGCTGTTGCAGGTGCCGCTGTTCTGGCTGGCCTTCAAGGCCTCGCCCGCGTCACCCGAAGTCGAAATGCTGGCGCGCCAGTACATGGCCATTCGCGTCTGGTCGGCCCCTGCGGCGATCTCGATTTATGCCATAACCGGCTGGCTGATCGCACAGGAGCGCACGCGGGCGGTGCTGGTGATCCAGCTTTGGATGAACGGGCTGAATATTCTGCTGGATCTGTGGTTTGTGCTGGGATTGGGATGGGGTGTGCAAGGTGTGGCTCTTGCCACGTTTCTGGCGGAATGGAGCGGGGCGGCGATGGGCCTTTGGTTCTGCCGTGCGGTGTTTCGCGATGTATTGTGGCGCACATGGGCGCAGGTGTTTGACCGCGTGCGGCTGGTGCATATGCTGGGGGTCAATACCGATATCCTCCTGCGCTCGTTGCTGCTGGAGGCGATGTTCGTCAGCTTTCTGTTCATCGGTGCGTCCATGGGCGATGTAACGCTGGCCGCCAATCAGGTGTTACTGCAATTCCTGATGATTACCGCCTACGGGCTGGACGGTTTCGCGTTCTCGGCCGAGGCGTTGGTGGGCAAGGCCGTGGGCGCGCGGCAACGCAGCGTGTTGCGGCGCGCAGCGGTGCTGGCGTCGTTCTGGGCGGTGGTGGTGTCGCTGATGCTGACGGCAGTGTTTGTTTTTGCCGGCGGCGCGCTGATCGACCTGATGGTCAAGGCCGAGGATGTGCAAACCGCCGCGCGCACCTTCCTGCCTTATATCGTGGCGGTGCCACTGGTCAGTGTGGCGGCGTTCATGTTCGACGGTATTTTTATCGGGGCGACGCGGACAAAGGACATGCGCAATATGATGGGGGTCTCCTTTGCGGTCTATCTGCTGTGTCTGACCGTGCTGGTGCCGGTGCTGGGCAATCACGGGCTTTGGCTGGCGTTGATGATCTCTTTTGTGGTGCGGGCAATGACGCTTGCGTGGAAATACCCCGGTCTGGAGGCGGCAGCATCGTTTTCCTTGAAAGAACACGGTCGGAAATTTTGAAAACTTCAGGTCGCGTTACAGAAGTGTTTTCACCAGTTCGGGCGGGCGGCCAATCACGGCTTTGCCGACACTCAAAGCGATGGGGCGTTCGATCAGGATCGGATGGCTGACCATCGCCCCCAGCAGGATATCCTCTGGTGTATCGCGCGCCAGCCCCAGTTCTTCGAACAATTTTTCGCCGCTGCGTATCATGTCGATCACAGGCGGGCTGCCAAGCGCGACCCGTACGGCATGTAATTCTGCGAGGCCGGGAGGCTCCTCAAGGTACTTCCGGATTTCAACCTGCGCCCCTGCGTCCTGCAACAGCGCCAATGCCTGCCGTGACTTGGAACAGCGAGGATTGTGCCAGAGGGTGATCACAGCCAGACGTCCCGCTGGCTTGCGACCGCGTCGTCGACCGTATCAAATCCGTCGCGCGCCAGCAGGGCATCAAGGCCTTCGGCAATCTCGCGCACCAGCGACAGCCCGCCAAACACGAGAGCGGTGTAAAGCTGGACCGCCGAGGCCCCGGCGCAGATTTTGGCGTAGGCCTGTTCGGCAGAGCCGATGCCCCCCACGCCGATCAGCGGAATGTCCGTGAGGGTGGAGAGCCGGGCAAGAACGCGGGTCGATTTGTCAAACAACGGCGCGCCCGACAGGCCGCCTGCCTCAGCTTTGTGACTGCTGCGCAGGCCCGCGCGGTCCAGCGTCGTGTTGGTGGCGATGATGGCGGCGATGCCGGCGCTATTCGCAACCTCCGCCACGTCGGCAACTTCGGTTTCGTTGAGATCAGGCGAGATCTTGAGGAACACAGGTGTTGCGCCGCGCACATCCATCACGCCTTCCAGCAAGCCTGCCAGGGCGGCTTTGCCCTGCAAATCGCGCAGGCGTTCGGTGTTGGGAGAAGACACATTGACCGTGGCGAAATCAACGTGGTTGCGTGCGGCCACCATCACCGTGGCGAAATCTGCAGCGCGGTCTGTGCTGGTCTTGTTCGCGCCGAGGTTCAGGCCCACTGGTACGCCCGCACCGCGCTGGGACAGGCGTGCGGTGATCACATCCGCGCCGTCATTGTTAAACCCGAAACGATTGATTGCCGCGTTGTCCTGCGTCAGACGAAACAGGCGGGGTTTAGGATTTCCCGGTTGCGGCTCGGGCGTCGCTGCGCCCACTTCGATAAATCCGAAACCAGCGCGCGAGAGCGGTGCAACAGCGGTGGCGTTCTTGTCAAATCCGGCAGCCAGACCGACAGGATTGGGCAATGGCAGCCCCGCAACCTTGGTCGCCAGACGGGGCGATGTGACAGGGCCGGGGGCAGGGGCAAGGCCCGCCTGAAGCGCGCGGATTGCCAGCCCGTGGGCCGCTTCGGGGTCAAGGCGGTGAAGGGCTGCAAGGCCCAACCGCTCCATCATCGCGTTCACGCGAAACCATCCGTTAC
>JBARUV010000147.1:0-2009 GCA_049645905.1 Sulfitobacter sp. | reverse complement strand
CCGCGATGGGCAAACACCTGAAACGTGCCCACGCGCAGGTGGCTGCGCGCCACGCGGGTCAGGATCGCGCCGGGCAGCGCGCCTTGTTCGCGCCAGATCGGTTCGCCCGTTGTGACAGCCGCCAATGCGCGGGTCGTCGGAATACCAAGGGCATGCATGGCCTCGGACACAACGTATTCGCGCAGGACAGGCCCCAGCCACGCACGGCCGTCCCCCATGCGCGAATAGGGTGTCGGGCCGGAGCCCTTGAGCTGGATATCGCGGCGTATACCGTCGCGCCCAATGACTTCGCCCAGCAGAATGGCACGGCCATCGCCCAGTTGCGGGTTAAAGGAACCGAACTGGTGGCCAGCATAGAGCTGGGCAAGCGGTTCGGCGCCTTGGGGTACGGTATTGCCGGAAAAGACGGCAGCGCGGTCTTGGGGGGGCAGCACATCAAATCCCGTCAGATTTGACAGGTCATCATTGAACGCAAGGAGTTTGGGGCCCTTGACCGGGGTAGGATCCAGACGGGTGTAAAAAGCATCCGGCAGGCGCGCATAGCTGTTATCAAAAGGAATGGTCATAGATGCCGCGACATGAACATGTACTTTTCCCGGGTTGCAAAACCTGCACGCCGGTAAAGTTTGATTGCATTGATATTATCGCGGTCCACCTCCAGATGGATCGCACGCAGTCCGGCACCGGCAAGCGCGCGGGGCAGGGCCGTCAAGGCTTCGGTTGCGATGCCACGTCCGCGTACGCCAGGGCGAATGTACAATTCATCAATGATCGCGTCCAGACCACCGAATTCCACGGACCAGCCAAAGCAGATCACGATATACCCGATGGGCGCACGGGGCGGGCCGATCAGGTAAGCAGCACCGTGGGGAATACCTTCCAGCAGCGGTGACACGCCAGCGCGGCGGGCTTCATCGGTGCTGTCGATGCCTGCTTCGGTGTGAAAGGAGTCAACCAATGACAGCAATTTTTCGAGGTGATCGGGCTTTCCGAGGGTGAGGGCAGCGCTCATAACCGCGCCAGCCTTTCTGTCAGCAAGGCAAAGAACCCGTCTGCATCAATCCCGCCCATGAATGTCGCGTTGGGCGCGCGATCTGTAACACCCCACCAGTCCGCCACAGTCATCCCCATCGTAAGTTCCGAGGTTGTCTCGATCTCCACGTTAATGTGGCGGCCTGTGAACAGGGCCGGGTTGATAAGATAGGCTGTGACGCAAGGGTCATGCAGCGGCGCGCCGTTCGAGCCGTATTTTTCCTTGTCAAAACGCTCAAAAAAATCGGTCATCTGGGCGACGGCAATACCAACCGGTGTCCCCAACGACCGAAACGCGTCATTGCGGGCCTTTGTGACCAGCGCCTTGTGCGTGACATCCAGCGGCATCACCACAATCGGAATGCCGGAATTAAACACGATTTCAGCGGCTTGCGGATCGACATAAATGTTGAATTCGGCGGTCGGCGTGATGTTGCCGCCTTCGAAATAGCCCCCACCCATCAGCACGATCTCCTGCACCTTCGCCGCAATATCCGGGGCCTTTTGCAAGGCCGTCGCGATGTTTGTCAAAGGGCCCAGCGGACAGAGTGTTATTGTGCCTGACGGATGACTGCGCAGGGTATCGATGATGTAATCAACCGCATGCCCGGTCGCCAAGGCCATGCTGGGGTCCGGAAGGTCCGGGCCATCAAGTCCGGACTTGCCATGCACATGCTCTGCTGTCACCAGCGCGCGGCCCAAGGGCCGGTAACACCCTGCATAGACAGGCAGGTTGGTCTTGCCCGCCAATTCGCACACAATGCGCGCGTTTTTGGCTGTCAGATCAAGCGGCACGTTGCCCGCAACACAGGTCAGGGCCAGCACGTCCAGATCCTCCGGAGAGGCCAGTGCGAGAAGAATCGCGACGGCGTCGTCCTGGCCGGGGTCAGTGTCGATAATGATTTTGCGTGGTGCCATGATACGTCCTCTTTGGATCAGAGATAGGATATGTCGGCCTCCAGCGAAAGGGCAGCTCA
>JBARUV010000146.1:0-27361 GCA_049645905.1 Sulfitobacter sp. | reverse complement strand
GTTCCTACTGACAGACTCTATCCGTTTAGACGACATCTTTGCCGCGGCCCCCGAACTGGCTGACATGACTATTTCATTCCTGTGGACCGACTGGAATGCCGCGAACCTGATCGCCTTCCTGTTGTTCATCGGTGCGATGGGTAAATCAGCGCAATTGTTTCTGCACACATGGTTGCCCGATGCGATGGAGGGTCCGACACCTGTGTCCGCGCTGATCCATGCCGCGACAATGGTGACAGCGGGTGTTTTCCTTGTCTGTCGTATGTCGCCAATCATGGAATTCGCGCCGGAGGCGATGATGTTTGTGACCGTTATAGGTGCCACAACCGCATTCTTTGCCGCGACCGTGGGTCTGGTGCAGACCGACATCAAGCGCGTCATCGCCTATTCGACCTGTTCGCAGCTGGGCTATATGTTCGTTGCTGCCGGTGTGGGCATGTACAGCGCGGCGATGTTCCACCTTTTCACCCATGCCTTCTTCAAGGCGATGTTGTTCCTTGGTGCTGGTTCGGTCATTCACGCCATGCATCACGAGCAGGACATGAACAATTACGGCGGGTTGCGCAAAAAAATTCCCTATACCTTTGCCGCGATGATGATTGGCACGCTGGCCATCACAGGTGTGGGTATTCCGCTGACGCACTTCGGATTCGCCGGATTCCTGTCCAAGGACGCGATCATCGAAAGCGCCTGGGGCGGTGGATCCATGTACGGGTTCTGGCTGCTGGTGATTGCGGCGGCGATGACGTCTTTCTATTCGTGGCGGCTCATTTTCATGACCTTCTACGGGACGCCGCGCGGCGACAAGCATACCCACGAACACGCCCATGAATCGCCCATGACAATGCTGGTGCCGTTGGGTGTTCTCGCGCTAGGGGCGATCTTCTCCGGTATGTTGTGGTATGGCAGCTTCTTTGGCCACACCGAGGAAATCGCGGAATTCTACGACATCCCGCTGGCTGAAATGGCCGCAGGGGACACAGCCCACGTGGACGGAGCCGAAGATAGCACCACCGAAGAGGGGCATAGCGCCGCGGCAGAAACGCATGGCGAAGACGCAGGTCACGCTGAAGAGGGCGAGCACCACGCGGCGTTCGGCGGCAACCCCGGCGAAGGCGCGATCTATTTCGGTGTCGACAACAACGTACTGGAAGAAGCCCACGCGGCCCCCGCATGGGTCAAGGTCAGCCCGTTCATCGCGATGCTGTTCGGTTTCATCATGGCGATGTGGTTCTATATCTGGAACCCGAGCCTGCCGGCACGTCTGGCCGCGAACCAGCAGCCGCTGTACCAGTTCCTGCTGAACAAATGGTACTTTGATGAAGCCTATGACGTGATCTTTGTGAAACCCGCCAAGGCCATCGGCCGGTTCCTGTGGAAGCGCGGGGATGGCAATGTGATCGACGGCACCCTGAACGGTGTGGCGATGGGCATTGTCCCGTTCTTCACCAAATGGGCCGGTAAGGCCCAGTCGGGCTACATCTTTACCTATGCCTTCGCGATGGTGATCGGCATTGCTGTCCTTGTCACGTGGATGACAATGAGCGGGGGAGCCAACTGATGGACACGCATCTTCTTTCCATCGTTACTTTCATGCCCGCCTTTGCGGCGCTGATCCTCGCTGTTTTCCTGCGCGGCGATGATGAAGCCGCTGCGCGCAATGCAAAATGGCTGGCGATGATCACCACAACGGTGACCTTTGTGGTCTCGCTGTTTGTGCTGTTTGAGTTTGATCCCAATGACACCGGTTTCCAGTTTGTCGTTGAGACCGAATGGCTGCTGGGCATGCAATACCGTCTGGGTGTTGACGGTATCTCTGTTCTGTTTGTGATGTTGACCACGTTCATGATGCCGCTGGTGATCCTTGCATCATGGAACGTGACCGACCGCGTCAAGGAATACATGATCGCATTCCTGTTGCTGGAAACGCTGATGCTGGGTGTCTTTATGGCGCTCGATCTGGTGCTGTTCTATCTGTTCTTCGAAGCGGGCCTGATCCCGATGTTCCTGATCATCGGCATCTGGGGCGGGGCGAACCGGATTTACGCCAGCTTCAAGTTCTTCCTCTATACCTTCCTTGGCTCTGTTTTGATGCTGGTGGCAATGGTGGCGATGTTCAGCGACGCGGGCTCCACCTGTATCGCGGCGTGCCAGGAAGGGCAGGTCGCGCTGCTGACCCACACGTTTGCATCTGAGTCATTCAGTCTGCTGGGTATCCAGATTGTCGGTGGTGCCCAGACCCTGATGTTCATCGCATTCTTTGCCAGCTTTGCGGTGAAAATGCCGATGTGGCCGGTCCACACGTGGTTGCCCGATGCACACGTCCAGGCGCCTACGGCGGGTTCCGTGGTGCTGGCCGCGATCCTGCTCAAGATGGGCGGCTATGGTTTCCTGCGTTTCTCGTTGCCGATGTTCCCTGTCGGGGCCGAGGTGATGACGCCGCTGGTGCTGTGGATGTCGGCAATTGCGATTGTCTATACCTCGCTTGTGGCGCTGGTGCAGGAAGACATGAAAAAGCTGATCGCCTATTCATCGGTTGCCCACATGGGTTTTGTGACCATGGGTATTTTTGCCGGCAACCAGCAGGGCGTTGATGGCGCGATTTTCCAGATGCTCTCGCACGGCTTTATCTCCGGCGCGCTCTTTCTGTGTGTCGGCGTGATCTACGACCGGATGCATACCCGCGAGATTGACGCCTATGGCGGTCTCGTGAACCGGATGCCTGCCTACGCGATGATCTTTATGCTGTTCACGATGGCCAACGTCGGCCTGCCGGGCACGTCTGGTTTTGTGGGCGAATTCCTCACACTGGTGGCCGTGTTCCAGGTCAACACCTGGGTGGCGGCAGTGGCGACGACCGGTGTGATCTTCTCGGCGGCCTATGCGCTCTGGCTCTATCGTCGTGTGGTGATGGGGGATCTGATCAAGGAAAGCCTCAAATCGATCACCGACATGTCATCGCGGGAACGCTGGATATTTGCACCTTTGGTGGTGATGACGCTTTTGCTGGGTGTCTACCCCGCCCTGATCCTCGATCTGATCGGTCCTTCCGTGGCCGCACTGGTTGACAACTATGACACAGCGAAGGATGCGGCATCTGCCGCGCTCCAGACCGCTGCTGCCTCGAATTAAAGGAACCGCGCGATGATTTCCGCTGATCTGAACATCATCCTGCCCGAAATCGTCCTCTCGCTTTTTGCGATGCTGGGGCTTTTGGGGGCGGTTTATACCAACAAGGACAAGGTGGCGGGGCTGCTGGTCTGGCTGACCGCTGGCTTGTTTGTGGTCGTGGCCGGGTGGATCGGTCTGACGGGCGAGGGCACGCAGGTCGCGTTCAACGGCATGTTCAACGATGACGGTTTTGCGCGCTTCGCCAAGATTACCATTTTGCTCAGTGCTGCTGCGGTGCTGATCATGTCCGAAGGCTACATGAAGTCCCGCGGCATTCTGCGGTTCGAGTACCCGATACTTGTGGCCTTGTCCGTCGTCGGGATGATGATGATGGTCAGCGCGGGTGACCTTATGGCGCTCTACATGGGGTTGGAGTTGCAATCGCTTGCGCTTTACGTGGTTGCATCTCTCCGCCGCGACTCGGTCAAGTCAACAGAGGCGGGCCTCAAGTACTTCGTGCTTGGTGCGCTGTCGTCCGGTCTGCTGCTTTATGGCGCGTCCCTGGTCTACGGCTACGCAGGCACTACGCTATTCTCGGGCATTATTGCGGTGGCCCAAGCCGGTGAAACCTCGGTTGGCCTGCTCTTTGGCCTCGTGTTCCTGATATCCGGCATGGCGTTCAAGGTATCTGCCGTGCCGTTCCATATGTGGACACCCGATGTCTACGAGGGTGCGCCGACGCCGATCACGGCCTTTTTTGCAACCGCGCCCAAAGTAGCTGCAATGGGGCTGTTTGCCCGTGTGCTGCATGACGCTTTCGGGAATGCAGTGGGCGACTGGCGTCAGGTCATCGCGCTTTTGTCTGTGGCTTCCATGTTCCTTGGTGCCGTTGCCGCGATCGGACAGACCAACATCAAACGTCTGATGGCCTATTCGTCGATCGCCCATATGGGCTATGCGCTGATGGGTCTGGCGGCAGGTACGCTGTTGGGTGTGCAGGCGATGCTGGTTTATATGGCAATCTACGTGACGATGAACGTCGGTACCTTTGCCTTCATTATGCTGATGTCCAAGGATGGCACGCCAGTCACGGATATCTCGTCGCTCAACATGTACTCAAAACAAAACCCCGGACGCGCGCTGGCGATGCTGGTGCTGCTGTTCTCGCTGGCTGGTGTGCCGCCGATGCTCGGCTTTTTCGGCAAGCTTTATGTGTTGCGCGCGGCCTATGAGGCCGATCTTGCCTGGCTCGCTGTGGCGGGTGTGGTCGCCTCGGTCATTGGTGCCTATTATTATCTGCGGATCGTGTTCTACATGTATTTTGGCGAAGAGCAGTCAGAGAGCCTTGATACCGGTGGATCGACCATTCTAGCGGGTTTCCTGATGGCCTCCGCGCTGATTATGGTTCTTGGTATTGCAAACATGTTCGGCGTGGAAGGGGCGGCTGCGGCTGCGGCGGCCACGCTTGTCAACTGAGTCTCAGGTCACTGGCTGGCCCGAAGGTGTGGGCCGGATCGTCTTGGATGAAATAGACAGCACGAACGCTGAAGCAGCGCGCCGCGCTGATACCACGGCCAAGCCGACCTGGATTTTGGCCCACCGCCAGACCAGTGGCCGGGGCAGGCGCGGAAGGCCCTGGGCGGATCCCGTCGGCAATTTCTCGGCAAGCCACCTGATGTTTCCGGACGAAGCACTGAAAGACGTCGCATTAAACAGCTTCATTGCGGCAGTGTCGCTCTACCAAGCCCTCAAGGAACTGGTACCGTCAGATGGTTATGCGCTGAAATGGCCCAATGATGTGCTCCTGAACGGGACCAAAATTGCCGGGATCCTGCTGGAATCCTCAGGCACACGCGACAAAGTGAACTGGCTAGTTATTGGTATCGGCGTCAATCTGACCCATGCACCGGCTATCATCGACGTTGAACCACGTGCGACGCCGCCATCGTCTGTCGTCGCGCAACTGGGCAAGGCCCCTAGTGCGGAGGAACTGTTGTCGCTGCTGGCCATCAAATTTGCCGCGAACAGACAGCTCTACCTTTCCGAGGGGTTCAACGCGATACGTCTCTTGTGGCTGCGCCATGCTGCCAATCTGGGCGCCGCTATTACCGCGCGCACGATGCGCGATGAGATCGCAGGCACTTTCGAGGATATCGACAACGAGGGTAACCTTATCCTTGCGACGTCCAAGGGCAGCGTGGCAATCACTGCCGCAGATGTGTTTTTCTAGGGAGAACCCCCATGCTTCTGGCAATTGATTGCGGCAATACAAATACGGTCTTTTCGATCTATGACGGGGATAAACAACTGATCTCGGTGCGCACGTCGACACATCACGCGCGCACCTCGGATGCCTATTTCACTTGGTTCTCGACCCTGCTGAACCATCACAAGATCGAACCGGACATCACCGAGGTGATCATATCCTCGACCGTGCCGCGGGTGGTTTTTAACCTGCGGGTTTTCTGCGATCAGTATTTCAATTGCCGCCCCTTGGTGGTGGGAAGGCCGGATTGCCTGATGCCCGCAGACGCGCGGGTGGATCAGGGAACCATTGTCGGGCCGGACCGGCTGGTGAATACCGCCGGGGCGTTTGACCGGCACGGCGGCAATCTGATCGTGGTGGATTTTGGCACTGCCACCACATTTGATGTGGCCGGCCATGATGGCGCGTATGTCGGGGGCGTCATTGCGCCGGGCGTCAACCTGTCGCTTGAGGCGCTGCATATGGCCGCAGCGGCACTGCCGCATGTGGACATTACCAAGCCGCAACGTGTAGTAGGCACCAACACGGTCGCTTGTATGCAATCAGGCATCTTTTGGGGCTATGTCGGGCTGGTGAAGGAAATCTGCGCCCGTATCAAAGCCGAACGCGACCAGACTATGAAAATTATTGCGACCGGCGGGCTGGCCCCGCTGTTTGCGCAAACCGTAGACCTCTTCGATGAGATCGAAGACGACCTTACGATGCACGGGCTGACCGTCATCCATAAATATAACAAGGACAACGCTTAATAATATGAGCAGCGAAAGATTGATCTACCTCCCCCTTGGCGGGGCAGGTGAAATTGGCATGAATGCCTATGTGTACGGCTATGGACGCCCCGGTAAGGAACGGCTGATTGTCGTCGACCTTGGCGTGGCCTTCCCCGATATGGACAGTTCCCCCGGCGTGGACCTGATCATCGCGGATATTGCATGGCTGAAAGAACGACGTGACCAGATTGAAGCGGTATTCATTACCCACGCCCACGAAGACCATGTCGGCGGTGTCGCCCACACCTATGAATCATTGCAGGCGCCGATCTATGCTCGCAAATTCACGGCCAATATCGCCCGGCGCAAGATGCAGGAACACGGGCATCCCGAAGACGCAGTGCGTGTTGTTTCCCCCTATCCCGAAACAATTTCGGCGGGGCCCTTCACGGTCTCCTTCATGCCGATCTCGCATTCTATTCCCGAAAGCTCCGCTTTGATCATCGACAGCCCCGAGGGCCGCGTGATCCATTCCGGCGATTTCAAGATCGACCGCACGCCCGGCGTGGGCGAAGCGTTTGATGACGCCCTTTGGGCAGAGGTTTCCAAGGGCGGCGTCAAGGCGCTGGTCTGTGACAGCACAAATGTGTTTTCCCCCCACGCGGGTCGCTCCGAAGCCTCGGTAGGGCCGGAGATTGAAAAGCTGGTGTCGGGTCATGACGGTATGGTCGTCGCCACGACATTTGCCTCCAACGTAGCGCGGGTCAAAACCCTTGCCGTGGCAGGCGAACGCGCCGGCCGCTCCATTGTCTTGCTAGGCCGGTCGATGAACCGCATGGTCGAAGCGGCACTAGAATCCGGTGTGATGAAGGATTTCCCTGCCACCATCCGCCCCGAAGACGCGCGCAACGTGCCGCGCGAAAACCTGATGCTGCTGGTTACCGGATCGCAGGGCGAACGCCGTGCGGCATCCGCGCAGCTGGCGAATGGCAAGTTTCAGGGGCTCGAAATGAAAGAGGGCGACCTGTTTCTGTTTTCGTCCAAAACCATTCCCGGCAATGAACGCGGCGTGATCAAGATCGTCAACATGTTCTCCGAAAAGGGCGTGGATGTGGTAGATGATTCCTCCGGCGGGCACTACCATGTGTCCGGGCATGCCAACCGTCCTGATCTGGAAGAGCTGCATGACATCGTCAAGCCGCAGATCCTGATCCCGATGCACGGAGAACACCGACACCTGCGCGAACACGTCAAGATCGCGGACGGCAAAGGCATCAAGGGTGTGCTGGCCGTGAACGGCATGATGATAGACCTCTCGGGCAATGCGCCCAAAGTGGCTGAATATGTCGAAACGGGCCGCACCTATATCGACGGGTCGGTGCAAATCGGCGCGCTGGACGGTGTGGTGCGCGATCGCATCCGTATGGCGCTGAATGGCCACGTGACTGTGACGGTGATCATGGACAGCGATGATGAGCCTCTTGGCGACCCGTGGGTCGACATGATGGGGTTGCCTGAAACCGGGCGCAGCAATGCCCCGCTGACAGATGTTCTCGAAGAAGATCTGAGCCAGTGGCTGGGCCGGGCCGGGGCCAAGACCCTGCGCGATGATGACAAACTGAACGAGGGGCTGAAAAAGATCGCGCGGCAGTCTGCACACAACGAAATCGGCAAGAAGCCGGAAGTGACGGTTGTGGTCAGTCGGTTGAGCTGAGCCATTACCGCGTTAGCCAAAAAGAAAGGGCCCCGCAGTTGCGGAGCCCTTTTCTGTTCAGACTATGTACGAGCGACTAGTCGTCGCGCTCTTCAAAGCTGAGCCCGATAAAGTCGGGCAGGTGATCGCCAAGCCCTACAACCTTGTTGCCGCCGCCGCGGTTGTCGTTGCGGGACCTGTTGCCGCGATTGTTGTCATCGTTACGGCCGCGGTTATCCGGTTTCGTTTCCTGCTGTTGCGGGGCAGGCGCGTCCTTGGTCTTGGGTGCTTCTGCGTCTGTTTTTGGTGTGACAGGCTCGGTTATTTTGGCTGGCTCCGTCTCGACCGCCTCTTTGGGCTGATCATTGGATTTGCGGCTGCGCGAGCGGGTGCGCTTGGGCTTTTCCGAAGCTGGTGCCTCATCAGCCGGCTTTGCGGCCTCATGGGCTTGACCACCACCCAGCGGATTTTCCAGACGGGGAATTTCGCGCTGCACCAGTCGTTCCACATCCGCGAGGTTCTTCTCGTCCCGCGCGACGCAGATCATGATTGCCTTGCCATCACGCCCCGCGCGACCGGTGCGGCCGATGCGGTGCACATAATCTTCGGCGTGGCTGGGCACATCAAAGTTGAACACGTGGGAAACCGAAGGCACGTCAAGGCCGCGCGCGGCCACGTCAGAGGCCACAAGGAACCGCAAATCGCCAGCGCGGAAGCCGTCCAGCGTGCGTGTGCGCTGGCTTTGATCAAGATCACCATGGATCGCGGCGGCGTCATAGCCGTGTTTCTTGAGCGACTTTGCGACGATATCCACATCAACCTTGCGGTTGCAGAAGATGATCGCGTTTGTGCAGGCATCCCCCTCGGCATCGATCAACGCACGCAAGGCATTGCGTTTTTCGGTTGGCTCACGGTCTTTGCGCGAGCCTTTGAACATCAGCACGCCTTGGGTGATGTTCTCGTTTGTTGTGGCCTGACGTGCGACCTCGATACGTTCGGGGTTGGACAGGAAAGTATTTGTGATCCGTTCGATTTCGGGCGCCATCGTGGCGGAAAAGAACAGCGTCTGGCGGGTAAAGGGCACAAGGCCAAAGATGCGTTCGATATCGGGAATGAACCCCATGTCGAGCATGCGGTCGGCTTCGTCCACCACCATGACCTTGACGTCATTGAGGATCAGTCTGCCACGCTCGAAATGATCGAGCAGGCGGCCGGGTGTGGCAATCAGGACGTCCACGCCCTTGTCGATGGCGATATCCTGTTCCTTGAAAGACACGCCACCGATCAGTAGTGCTTTGGTCAGGTTCACATATTTGGAATAGGTATCGAAATTCTCGGCCACCTGCGCGGCAAGTTCCCGCGTCGGGCACAGCACCAGCGAGCGCGGCATGCGGGCCCGTGCCCGTCCCCGCGCAAGGGCGGTGATCATCGGCATTACAAACGCCGCCGTCTTGCCTGTGCCGGTTTGGGCAATACCCAGAACGTCGCGTCCTTCGAGGGCAGGAGGGATGGCACCGGCCTGAATTGGGGTGGGTGATTCGTATCCTGCTTCGGCAATTGCCTTAAGCACTTTGGGGCTGAGGTTCAGATCAGAAAATTTGGTCATATGTATCCGGTATATGCGGACACTTGTCAGGCCCGCGACAGCTTCATGTCGGCCCGTATGGCCCAAAGGCGGCGTAAGCCACAACATATCTGCTGCCTTTAGCAACTTGCGGCTGTGGCGTCAAATACTTGACGATCAGGGGGTTACGCAGGGGAAGTGTGTCGATAATGCGGCGTTCAACCTGAGGTTGGTTTTCCTGAGTAAACCGTGGCGATCAAGCCGCGCGCGCAGGTCCGGTGTATCCGCGCAAACCTCGTCAAAGAATGCGCGCAATCCGGGTTCGCCATCGCGTTCTTCGATCCTTTCGAACAGTTCATGCAGGCTCATTCCCCCTTTGATCCGCGGCCTGTTGGGGGCCAGTTCAGCCCGATACGACCCCTTTGCCAGACGATAACGGTAAGCGGTGAGCCAGTCCTCCCAGGTCCTGGCGTGGCAATGGGCCAGCGCGAGGATATCCTGATCCAGATCCGCGCCCTTGATCTCGATGCCGTTCTGGAAGGCATTGTGAATCTTGACGGTTAAATCGGGGTGTCCGGTGCGCACGAACACCTTGCCCGCCAGATGGCTCAGAAAGCCGCCTTTGATAAGGTGACCGTAGGTCGGATAGATATCTGCGACAATCTTGTCGCGTTCAGGGCCGGCGGATATGAACCCTTTGAAGGCGGTGACATCCCCCGCAAGTGATTCCATAGGGCGCACACGGGCACATCGGGTGTCTGCGGGAAGGGTTGACAGGATCCCCGCAACCGGCTGACCGGAAACCAGAAACTCGTCCACATCCATATGGATGAGCCAGTCAACCTCGGCCTTGCGCTGATAGGCTTCGGTGGCGTTCAAGGTCTGGCGCACCTGATGCTTTACAGGTTTGCCGTTGCGTTGTTTGCGCCACCACGCGGTATCACACGTCGTGACCCGCACCTTGGGATGGGCCTTGAGGGCGTCAAAGGCGGCGGGGTTTTCATCATCCAGATAGATGTAGATCCGCAGCGCCCCGGCCTCCAGATGGTAGGCGACAAAGCGCAGGATGTCCTCAGCCGGGGCCCGCACTGTCGCGGCAAGGCCCCATGTTTGCGGCTGGGACGTCATCTTTCTTTGCCCCGCTTTTTCAATTCCTGCACCCGGCCAAAGATGCTGCGTGGTTCTGTCATCACCTTGCGCAGCATCGCAAGCCCAAGCGGGCGGATGGTGGCATCGCGTTCGCACAACTGCCAGATGCGGGCCAGCATGATCTTGTCCAGATCACCGCCCTTGAACGAATAGGCGTCCATGTCGAAGGCCACCGGAAAGCGCCTGCGCCCCTTGGTTGGTTTGAACGGCACGCGACCCGGTTGGCCGGAAATACGCCGTTCGCTGTCGTGAAGTTTGATCATGTCGAAGAGAATCGACAGCGCCATGCCACAGGCGCGCTGGTCGCCTTTCACCCCGATGTCGGAAAAGCTGGTAGCGGCAGAAATCATCCACCGCACCGGAATCTCTTTGGCCATCTGCGCGCCATGTTCATCCCAGATACGATGAAACAGGGTGATGGCCGCCTGTGGCGGATCATCGCGGCGCGAGATGGCAATCAGCATGGCATGCAGGTGGAAAATGCGCGGCTGGCCTTGAAATTCATCCTGAAGCTCCAGCCATTTACGCAGCGCGCCAAAGCGGGGAGCATCTTCAAAATGCATATCCGGCGCGGGAAGTGATTGATCGAAAAGTGGCACAAGGTCGATGTCGGGATCCGGCAACACCTCGTCTACGTCGTCAAAGGAGCGCTGGCGTTTCTCCTGACGGCGCAGCAACCCGGCGAACCCACCGTTATAGAGGTCTCCGGGCGCGTCCATTCTAGACCATCATTTCCTTGGTCGCGGTCAGGCGTATGTCCGGATAATCGCGTTCCACCCGATCAATATCCCATTGCAGGCGTGTCAGATAGACGATGTCACCATCGTGGTCATGGGCGATATGCTGCTTGTTGCTTTCGCTAAATTTATCAACGGCTTGCTTGTCACCATTCACCCAGCGCGCCGAGGTAAACTGCGACTGTTCAAAGCGCACAGGCAGACCGTATTCAAGCTCGATCCGGCTGGCGAGAACTTCAAACTGCAATTGGCCGACGACACCGACAACAAAGCCCGAGCCGATGGAGGGTTTGAATACTTTCGCCGCACCTTCCTCGGCAAATTGCATCAGTGCCTTTTCGAGATGTTTTGACTTGAGCGGATCGCCCGCGCGCACGCCCTGCAAAAGTTCTGGCGCAAACGAGGGGATGCCGGTGACGCGCAGTGCTTCGCCTTCGGTCAATGTGTCGCCAATGCGCAGCTGCCCGTGGTTGGGAATGCCGATGATATCACCAGCCCAGGCTTCTTCGGCCAGTTCGCGATCAGAGGCCAGAAACATCACCGGATTGGAGATTGTCATCGGTTTCTTGGTGCGCACATGGGTCATTTTCATGCCGCGCTGAAAGTGGCCCGAGGCGAGGCGCACAAAGGCGACGCGGTCGCGGTGTTTGGGGTCCATGTTCGCCTGAACCTTGAAAACAAAGCCGGTCACATTGGTTTCTTCCGGCAAGATCTGGCGCGGCTCGGCCTTTTGGATTTGTGGTTCGGGACCGAATGTGGCGATCCCCTCCATCAGTTCCTTGACCCCGAAGGAGTTGATGGCGGAGCCAAACCAGATTGGCGTCAAAGACCCCTCCGCCATTAAGGCAGCGTCCAGCGGCGGCATCAGTTCGCGCACCATCTCAAGGTCTTCCTTGAGCTTTTCCAACAGGTTGGCAGGGACATGTTCGGCCAGTTTCGGATCTTCCAGACCTTCAATCTTGATGCTTTCCGCGACCTTGTTCCGGTCGGCACGATCCATCAGCTCCAGCCGGTCGCGCAGGATATCATAACAGCCGACAAAATCCCGGCCCACCCCGATGGGCCAGCTGGCAGGGGTTACGTCTATAGCGAGGTTTTCCTGAATTTCGTCAATGATTTCAAAAACGTCGCGGCTTTCCCGGTCCATTTTGTTACAGAATGTCAGGATCGGCAGGTCGCGCATGCGGCAGACCTCAAACAGCTTCTGGGTCTGGCTTTCCACACCCTTGGCGCCGTCGATCACCATCACGGCAGCGTCAACAGCGGTCAGCGTGCGATAGGTATCCTCCGAAAAATCCGAGTGGCCCGGTGTATCCACGAGGTTGAAGCGGTAATTCTTGTCCTTGCCCTGAAAATCGAACGACATGGCCGAGGCCGACACCGAGATGCCACGGTCTTTTTCCATCGCCATAAAGTCGGAGCGGGTCCGGCGCGCCTCGCCTTTTGCGCGCACCTGTCCGGCCATCTGGATTGCCCCGCCAAACAGCAGGAATTTCTCCGTCAGCGTGGTCTTGCCCGCGTCGGGGTGACTGATGATCGCAAATGTCCGGCGCCGCGCAATTTCAGGCGGCAGGGCGGGGCGGTTTAGGGGGGTGTTCAACATGGCTTGCATATAGCTTTGGCTCTCGGGCGCGGCAAGCGATGCCAAACCTTGCTGAAAAAGAAATCCGGGCCTGTGACACACAGGTCCGCTCCTTCATCTTGTCAGAACGCCGCACGCTGCTTTCCTGCGCATTCTCACCGGCTCGACGCCTTGCGCAATAATGCTGCCAGATCGGGCCGGTTCAACAGGTTTTCGTTCAGATCCAGCCCCGCATGAGGCAGATCGGAATGTCCCGGGATCACGTCACCCATCGCCTCGGCGAGATCATCGGGCAAAACCGGTTTGGTTCGGGTGTCGATCAGCATGCTTTCTGCTGCGATCCCTTCGGCATAGATGATCTGGTGGCTGTCAAAAAGCAGTTGGAAATAATCGACAAATCCGCCGTCCCTTTGGCGTACGCTGTCGCCGTTGACCAGATGGCGCGCCTTGACCAGCAGTTCAGAACGGCCCGCCCCCATTTCATCCGTACGTTGATAAATGAACAGGCGGTGATCTGGGCTGACGATCAGGTCGTTCTCATTGTTAAGCGTGCCGGCGGTGATCACGATAGGTGCAAATTCACCCAATGCGCGCACTGTGCTTTGCCCGATCCAGCGGATCGGTTGAATGCCGTCATCACGGGTCAACACCCTGTCCCCTACGCTGAGGTCCTCAATCAGGCGCTGTTCGCCTGACGCGAGGGTGATATTGGTGCCACGGGTAAAAGAAACGCAGGCGACCTGCGCAAATTTCTGCAATTGGGTTTCGGTGTCTATCCCCACGAGCCGGTATTCGGTGTTGGGTAGCAGTGCGACAAGCGGCAAAAGGTAGATATCGGCGGCGTCCCCGTCGTTGTCGACTTCGACAATCAGCAAGGCTTCCTGCAATGCACCATCAGGCGTCATGAATGTCAGGGCGCTGTCCAGGAACAACTGGGCGGACGGTGCGCCGATCTCTGTACCTTCCGAGACGACAAAGCTGTGCGCAGGGGTCGGCACCAACGACAACCGGAATGATTCTGCTGTGCCTGTGACTTCGTACACATCATCCAGCACCAGTTCGGAGGCAAAAGAAAGCGCATCGCCCGCGTTCGCACCGTCCATCGCGCGGATATTGGCCGCTCGGATGACCTGCACGCTTTGGGCCGGGGCGGTGCGGCTTCGGGCCATTTGTGTACCTTTACGATTGGGGGTGCTGTCGGCACCCGAAAATGAGCCGTGCTTTGTGGCGGCGGTGGGACAGCCGCGGGTGTTTTACTGGCATCCCGCTCTGGGCGTGTTAGGTCTGACTTTAGACAGTAATTTAGGGAGTCGTAAGATGGATCTGGGCATCAAAGGTAAAAAGGCGCTGGTGTGTGCGTCTTCCAAAGGGTTGGGGCTGGGCTGCGCCGAGGCGCTTGCGGCCGCGGGTGTCGATCTTGTGATGAACGCACGCGGGTCCGAGGCGCTGGAGGCATCAGCCGAGCGGATCCGGCAGGAGCATGGCGTCAGCGTCACGACGGTGGCTGCAGATGTCGCCACGCCGGAGGGGCAGGACATGGTGATAAAGGCCGCGAAAGGCATTGATATTCTGGTAAACAACGCAGGTGGGCCACCGCCTGGCATGTGGAGCGACTGGGACCGCGAGGATTTCATTGCAGCACTGGATGCAAATATGCTTGCGCCCATCGCGCTGATCAAGGCGCTGGTGCCTGCCATGATGGATCAGGGCTGGGGTCGCGTGGTCAACATCACCTCGCAATCCGTGCGCGCGCCGATCGGGGTGTTGGGGCTGTCCAATTCCGCGCGTACCGGGCTGACGGGATACGTCGCGGGCACCTCGCGGCAGGTGGCGGGCAGTGGGGTCACGATCAACAATTTGTTGCCGGGCATTCATGCCACGGATCGCGCGGATGCACTGGATGGCGGCGTCGTCAAATCCAAGGGAATCACTCTGGATCAGGCCCGTGCGGAACGGGCTGCTACCATCCCCGCCGGGCGCTACGGCACGCGGGAGGAGTTCGGCGCGGCCTGCGCCTTTCTTTGTTCAATGCATGCCGGATTTATCGTGGGCCAGAACCTGCTGCTGGATGGCGGTGCGACGAACATTACAATGTGATGTCGCACGAGCATGGCTGAGAAATTTTCACTCAAGGATCATCTTTTCAATCCTGAAACCGTGGCACGGCTGGCGCGAGAGTATGGCGCTGGCGTGCCCGGTTTTGACGCAGATCGCTTTCAGCAAGAGGCCCTTTGCGGCTTTGGCGAACGCGAACTTCTGGCACGGATGGATTGGATGGCTGATTGTCTGGAGCGCCAGTTGGCACCGGATTTTCCCGACATGGCGGATCAGCTGGAGGCAGCAATGCCCATGCCACTTGATTCGACACTCAGCGACGATGATTTCGGCCATTTTATCCATGGCTTGCCCGGTATCCTTGCGGTGCGCCACGGGTTGGAACACCACCGGGATCGCGCGCTGGACCTGCTCTATTGCGCCACGCAGCGGTTCTCGATGGAGTTCTATGTGCGTCCATTTCTGAACCGTTGGCCGGAGCAGACCTTGGCACGCCTCGCAACATGGTCGGGTGATGAGAATTATCATGTGCGCCGTCTGGTCAGCGAAGGCACGCGGCCTCGGCTGCCTTGGGCCAAGGCGGTCAATCTTAACGTGGACCAGACAGTGCCGATGCTGACCGTTTTGCATTCCGATCCTACGCGATATGTCACAAGGTCGGTGGCCAACCATTTGAATGATATTGCAAAAACGCAACCTGATCTGGTTGTCGAACTGTTGCAGGACTGGGCTGCGATGGGCCTGCAAGACCCGAAAGAAATGGCGTGGATGACCCGCCATGCGCTGCGCTCTTTGGTCAAACAGGGCCATTCTGGTGCACTGTCGTTGCTGGGGTATCGCGACGATGTGCGCGTTATTGCATCTCTTTCTCTGGGCGCGGATCGCCACGCAATCGGGGAGCGGTTGGAGATCACCTGCACGCTGAGCGCCGAAACGGACCTGCCGGTGATGGTTGACTACCGTATCGGCTTTGCACGGCCCGGGGGCAAGACAGCTGAAAAAGTGTTCAAGCTAAAGGCGACGCGCCTTGAGAAAGGCATGCCGCTGACACTGCGCAAGAGCCATCACCTGAAAGGCGATGCCACGACCTTTCGTCTGCACGAAGGCCGGCATCATGTGGTGGTGCAGGTCAACGGGGTCGATGTGGCGCAGGCACAATTTGATCTGAGCGCACCCTGAGCGGGGCGGATCACGTTTGTGGCACATGCCCGCGTGCCGTCTGGTGGCACCGGCTGACCTGCGATAGCCCTGCCTCGATATCTCGAATTGAAAGCACTCCCCTATGTTTCCTGTGGTCCTGATTGCGATTTTTGGTGTGCTGATCTTTGCCAGCGTGTTGGCAGCGCCGCGCCGTGCCAGCGTTGAAGGTTTTTTCGGCGGACTGGGCGCAACAGGCCGTGCGCCCGGCCTTTGGGTGCTGGTCCTCAGTCAGGTAACAACTTGGATTTTTGCACGATCGCTGATGAACACCGCCATTCTGGGCTATTATTACGGGATCGCGGGAACGCTGGCCTATGCCGCCTATTATGCGTCGTTTCTGACCGGCGGTTATGTCGTCGCGCGCCTGCGTGAAACCGGTGCCATGTCGGTGCAGGACTGGCTGGGCGCACGGTTCGGTGCAACGGGAAACGGGTGCTATAATGTGGTGATCGCGCTGCGTCTCCTGTCCGAAGTTTTTGCGAACCTTCTTGTTGTGGGCCTGATCGCGGGCGCGGTCTGGGAGGGCAGCAGCACGGGCGCGATCCTGCTGGTTGCAGCGGTGGGTTTGGCCTATTCGGCATGGGGCGGCCTGTCAGCGGCCCTGCGCACCGATGTGGTGCAGATGCTGGTGTTTCTGGTGGTGTTCGGCGTCGCCTTTGTCGCGCTTGTCGCAAGCCCTGCTTTCGATCTTGGGGCGGTACTGACAGCGCCGGGCGTTTCTGGTGGGTATAATGGTTGGGTGTTGCTGGCCGTCGCAGCATTGCAGGTCTTTTCCTATCCTGTGCACGATCCGGTAATGATGGATCGCGGTTTTCTGGCCGATCCTGCCACAACGCGGGCGTCGTTTCTGCACGCGTTCTGGATATCGACCTTGTGCATCATCGGCTTTGGCTTCTTTGGTATTCAGGCCAGTCTGGTCGGGGCTGCCTATGAAAACGAATTGATCGGTACGTGGGGCACGATGTTTCCCGCATGGGTGTTTGGCGCGTTGCTGATCTCCCTGATGGTGTCGGCGCTCAGCACGCTGGATTCCGCACTCGCGTCCGCCGCGCGGCTGGTGGTCGAGGAATTGCGGCTCGCGCCGCGCACCCTGAACGGAGGGCGCGCAGTGATGGTGGTGTTTATGGGGGCAGGGACGTTGATGACGCTGTGGGGCAATGCCACATTGTTTGACGCGGTGGCGGTTTCCGGCACGGCGTCGATGTTTCTTACACCTGTGCTGATCGTGGGGTTGTTGGTGGGGCGCGACGTGCCGCTTTGGTCCTACTGTATTGCCTACGGTGCGTCCATCGGGGGCGCGGGCATATATTTCGGGCGCAACTGGCCGGTTATCGCGGCCCTGCTGCCGGACGGACATAAGTACGAACAGCTGCTGGTGATCTGCATTTGTGTTCTTGCGCTCGGCTTTACCGCGGTGCTTGCAGGGGTGCGCAAGCGCTGATAGCTGGGTATCCGAGTGATTTAATCGGATACTTATGAACCCGCCTGTCCCCCGCCTTGAAATCAAGAACCTGCGCCGCGTCTATGGGGGCCGCGCTGTGGTGGACGACGTGTCGTTGACCATCATGCCGGGACAGGTGACTTGCCTCTTGGGCCCGTCGGGTTGCGGCAAATCGACAACCCTGCGGATGATTGCCGGGGTGGAAATGCAAGACAGCGGCACCATTCACGTGGACGGCAAGCTGATCTGCGACACGATCTTTCGCATCCCGCCCGAACAGCGCGAGATTGGCCTGATGTTTCAGGATTTTGCCCTGTTTCCGCATCTGAGCGTGGCCGATAATGTGGCCTTTGGTCTCAAGACCCGCAACAAGGCGGAGCGGCGCGCGCGGGTCGAGGAACTGCTGGAGCGTGTGGACCTCAAACGCTTTATTGACGGCTATCCGCATCAACTTTCGGGGGGCGAACAGCAACGGGTTGCACTGGCCCGCGCTTTGGCCCCAAAGCCACGCATTATGCTGATGGATGAGCCGTTTTCCGGCCTTGATAACCGGTTGCGTGACGGTATCCGGGACGAGACGCTGGGCATCCTCAAGGAAGAAGACACAGCCGTGCTGCTGGTCACCCACGAACCGGATGAAGCAATGCGCATGGCCGATGAAATAGCTCTGATGCGGGACGGCAAAATCGTGCAGCAGGGCGCGCCTTACAACGTCTATACCCGTCCATTGGACCGTGCGGCGGTGGCGTTCTTCTCGGATGCCAACGTGCTGCGCTCGCAAGTGTCGGGTGCGCTGGCTGTGACGCCCTTTGGCCATTTTCTGGCCCCCGGCGTGCCGGACGGCACGGCTGTAGATATTGTCTTTCGTCCGCAACATGTGCGCATTGATTTTGATCGCGCAGGCAAGGGGCCGGCACCAACACCCAGCGACGGCACCGCGGCGCGTGCGGTGGTCGAACGTGCCCGTTTCATGGGCAACGAAAGCCTTGTGGAATACCGGTTGGATCATGACGGTTCGATCCTCAAGGCGACGGTGCCAAATGTATTTCTGCCGCAAAAAGGCGCGGTGATGTGGCTGACGATCCGCAGGGATCGCTGTTTCGTTTTTCCGGTGGAGGGTTGATATGCAGACGTTACTGGTAGAATTCGGCATGGGATCGTCGCTGCGGCGCGGTGATTATACACAGGCGGCGATCCGAGCGGTTCAAGATGCGCTGTGGCATAATTCGATCAATCTGGCTGAGCTGTTCGGGTTTGATAAAACCGACATGCAGATCCGGCTGGATGTGGGTGTGCAAAAGCCTGATGAGGTCGACGCGGAAGCACTGCGCGCTGTTTTCCCGTACGGAAACGTGACCGTCAACGTCACACGCGGCGGCCTTGATGTGCCGCGCCCTGAAGGGGAAGGTAATCCGACGATCATGGCCAATGTCGCGCTGTCCGTGGGTTTTGAGATGGAGCGTGCAGATGACTGAACAACGGTTGATCATCGAAATGGGCATGGGCAACGACCTGCACGGGATGGACTATACCAAGGCCTGTGGACGTGCGATCGAAGATGCATTCCGCCATTCGTCGCTGCCTCTGTTCGGGGTGACAGGCCTGCCACATGACCGGATGCGGGTGCAGGTCACGGTTGCTGTTCAAGAGCCGGAAAAGGTGGATATTGCAGCACTGGTTGCCAAGCTGCCTCGTGGCCAAGCCGAGGTGCGCGCCGTTATGGGGGGACTGAATGTGCCGACAGGCGGGGATACCATCGTGATCGCGCAGGCAAGTGTCGAGGCGTTCTTGCCGGCGCAAACAGGCTGGCGGCTAAAGCCCGATCAGGGCGTGTAATCGTCGATCCGCTTGCCGGGTTCATCGACAAAAAGCTCCGGCAGGGCCTCGACGTTTTCCATAAGATCGAGCCGGAAGATATTGAAATCACGCTGCATTTCGCACCATGCGGTAATGGCCCATACGTGACCCCAATAGGCCATCCTCAGGGGCCGGATCACCTGTGTGGTCACGGCGCCACTATCTGACGTATAGGTAATCCGCACCTTCTGGCGCGCTGTAATGGCCGATCTGAGCAGTGGCATATATGCGAGATTGCGCGTGGCATCTGCAAAAGGTGAACTGGCATAACGCATGTGCGGGCCTGCTGTGCTGCTCGCCGCGTCTATCTTTTCTGACAGCGTCGCGGCGGCGGCCTTGAGGGTTTCGTCAGCGGCCTGCCCGACGACAGCAAGTCCAAGGGTCAATGCTTCAAGTTCGTCGGGCGTCAGCACAAGCGGCGGCAGGGGGATGGTCTGTTCCAGCCTGTATCCTGTGCCACGGGTGCCGTGCAGCGGCAAACCGGAGGCGACCAGCCTGTCCATGTCGCGATAGATTGTGCGCAGTGACACGCCAAGCTGCGCGGCAATATCGCTTGCGCGGACAACTTTTCCGTCCTGCATCATACGTGTGATCTGGAAAAGGCGCTCGGCAGCGGTCATACAACTGACATAAACCTGTCAGTTGTTGGCGACAAGGGTGCAAAACGCCTGATCGGGTGATCACGAGGGTCGTGAAACCGCGCATTCCCGCTTTTCGCGACGCACGGGCGGGTCTAGAACGGGCGGCGAAATGGCGTACTGCAACAAGTGCGTGCTAGCGAAGGGAAGAAAGACATGGGAATTGGAAATATCGGACTGCCGGGTCTGCTGCTGATTGCGGTTGTGGTCTTGGTCCTGTTTGGCCGTGGCAAGATTTCGTCACTGATGGGTGAAGTCGGCAAGGGCATCACCAGCTTCAAAAAGGGAATCAACGAAGGCGAAAAAGAGCTGGCGGACGACGCAAACACCATCGAAGGCGAAGCGACGTCGAAAGAAAAAGACAAGGTCTGATCCATGTTTGATCTGGGCTGGGCCGAGCTTCTGGTCATTGGCATCGTCGCGCTTATCGTGGTGGGCCCCAAGGATTTACCCGTGCTGTTCAGGCGCGTCGGCCAGTTTGTGGGCAAGGCCAAAGGTATGGCGCGCGAATTTTCCACGGCGATGAATGATGCAGCGGATGAAAGTGGCATGCGAGAAATGTCCTCCAGTATCAACAAATCGTTGAAAACGGCGACCAATCCACTGGGTTCCGCGATGGACGAAGTGAAATCCGCAACCAAATCGCTGACCAATCTGGATCCTGACAGCGAAACAGGCAAGCTGGCTGCGGAACGCGCAAGGGATGTGAAGAAGATTCAGGCTTCCACGGCACGTGCGGCAGCAGAGCGCAAACAACGCGAGGCGACGGAATCGCTTGCCCGTGCAGAAGCGATTGAGGCGGAACTGGATCCGGTGCCTGTGAAAAAGACCCCTGCAAAGAAAGCGACTGCCAAGAAAGCGCCTGTCAAAAAGGCTGCCGCCAAGAAACCTGCGCCCAAGAAAGCAGCAGCCAAGAAGAGTAGCACATGAGCGCGCCTGACGACATCGACGACAGCTCTGCCCCGCTGATCGAACACCTTGCAGAACTGCGCACCCGGTTGATCCGGTCCGTGCTGGCACTGCTGGTCACGATCTCTTTGTTTTTCATTCCGGTCCAGGGGGATTTCATCGCCGAACACGTGATGAATTTCCTGCTGAACCCGATTGTCGACACCTTGAAGAGCATGGGCGACGCAAACCCCGCGCTACAATTCACCAGCCCGCAGGAATACCTGTTTACCCTGTTCCGCGTATCCATGGTGGGCGGCTTTGCTTTGGCGTTCCCCGTAATCGGGTTCCAGATGTGGCGGTTCGTGGCACCGGGCCTCTACCGCAATGAAAAGGGCGCGTTCCTGCCGTTCCTGATTGCTTCCCCTGCGATGTTCCTGCTCGGGGCAAGCTTTGCCCAATTCGTGGTAACTCCCCTCGCCATGAGCTTTCTTTTGGGATTTGCTGATGCGTCCTCGATCGTTACCAATGTGCTGTCGACAGCCACAGGCGGTGTGATCGAACCGGCCGTAGCGCGCACAGGCCCGACCATTACCTTTTTTGGTAAGGTCAATGAATCCCTTGATATCACGTTGAAATTTATCATGGCTTTCGGGCTGTGCTTCCAACTGCCGGTCCTTCTGACACTGATGGGCAAGGCGGGGCTGGTCAGTTCCGAAGGCCTTGGCAACGTGCGCAAATACGCGATGGTTGCCATTCTGGTCCTTGCCGCTCTTGTCACGCCACCGGATGTGATTACCCAGCTGATCCTGTTTGTGGTGGTCTACGGGTTGTATGAAATCTCCATCCAGCTTGTGAAACGGGTGGAAACCAAACGCGACGAGAAGCTGCGCGAAGAGGGATACTTCGACGACGAAGATGAGGACTTTGTCGATGAGGATGATCTCAAGTGATTGATGATCCGATGGATCGCATTGCCGCGGCGCTGGAGCGGATGGCACCGGCACCGCTGGCGGCGCCTGACTTCGATGCGGCCACCGCCTTTGTCTGGCACACGGAACCGGATCGGCTGGAACCTGTCAAAAGCATCTCGAAGGTGGACCTTAAGTTGCTGCTGGGGGTGGAGCGTGCGCGCGATACGCTGCTGGCAAATACCCGCCAGTTTGCTGCCGGACTACCCGCCAATAACGCACTGCTGTGGGGCGCAAGGGGCATGGGAAAATCAAGCCTTGTCAAAGCGATACACAGCGAAGTTAACAGTGAGAATGCGGCCCTGCGTATCGTGGAACTTCAACGTGAAGACTTGCCGTCAGTGGGTCGTTTGTTGAACCTGTTGCGCGGTGCGGGGCAGCGTTTCGTTCTGTTTTGTGATGATCTCAGCTTTGGCCATGACGACGCCCATTACAAATCGCTTAAGGCTGTTCTGGATGGTGGTATCGAGGGGAGACCCGAGAACGTCGTGCTTTATGCAACGTCCAACCGCCGCCATCTGATGCCGCGCGATATGATCGAAAACGAACGTGGATCCGCGATCAATCCGTCCGAGGCCGTGGAGGAGAAAGTGTCGCTTTCCGACCGTTTTGGTCTGTGGCTCGGCTTTCACGCCTGTGATCAGGATCAGTATCTGGCGATGATCCGCGGCTATTGCGACGCCTACGGTGTGCCCATCGAGGACAACACACTGCGGGCCGAAGCGATCGAATGGCAGGCCACACGCGGCGCACGGTCGGGAAGGGTCGCATGGCAGTATTTCACTGACCTTGCGGGACGCAGGGGCATCGTCGTTTAGGCACGCCACCTGAGTGCGGCGGCCCCGTGCTGCGATCAGTTGATATACGGACCGGGGTCGACGGAATCGAACCCGTCACGGACCTCAAAATGCACATAGGCATCACTGCCTGCGCGCAGTCTGGCGATCTGCTGGCCACGTTGTACGCTTGCGCCTTTGGCAACGCTTACATCCGTCACGTTTGCATAAACGGTCAGCAGGTTGCCGCTGTGGCGCACCACGACGATCGGGATTCCGTCACCGCTTTTGGTAATCGCTGCAACGGTGCCAGCGTCCGCAGCTTTGACCGCGCCTCCGGCAGATCCTTTGATATTGATGCCCTCGTTCTTGCCTTTGGAATAGGCGCGGATGATGCTGCCCTGAACAGGCGCAATCATCTTGGCATTCGACGTTGGTTTTGTCGTTTTGCCGACATCTGCCACAGGTTTGGCAGGCGCTGTAGGTTCTGCGACAGGCTTGGCGTCTTTGTCATCCGGCAGGGGGCGCGAGGCCGATGGCGGTGTGGGTGTTGAACTGCCCGCGCCGGGCAAGGTCGTGGCGGGCGCGGCAGCCGCCGTTCTCGGGGCGGCCTGTTGGGCGACGGGGATCAAAAGGAACTGTCCTTCGCGGATCGTGAATTCAGGGCCAAGACCATTCCATTCGGCCAATGCCTTGACCGGAACACCATAGAGCCTTGCAACAGTATAGGCGGTTTCGCCCCGTTCGACACGGTGGCGGATCGGCTCTTTGCCGGTCTGCGCTTTGGGGCTGGCCGCAGTTGCATTGGTAGAGGGCAGCGCGGTAGTTTGAACGCCCGGCGTTGCGGGGGCGCGGTCAATCGCGCCGCCAGCGACCGAGGAAATATCGACGGGCTTGATCGGCCCTGTGCCGGTTGCACCTGTCGCCGGAGAGGGTTCAGCGACGCGCGAGGGCAGGGCGATCACCTCGCCCTTGCGCAATTGAACATCCGGATCAATACCGTTGAAACGCGCCACACTGCCTGAATCAGCACCGACACGGTTGGCAACATCGCGCAGCGTATCGCCACGTCGAGCCACAGCGACCTGATAGTTGGGATAGGAAATCACCCCACGGTCATCAGGCCTCGGCCGGGCGGCAAGCGGGCCGGTGGCGGCCTCTGCCGTGCTGAACCCGCCATTGATGCCACGAAGGTCGAAATCAAGCGGCTGCCCTTCACAGGCGGCCAGCAAAAATGCGCCGCTGCCAGCGAGCACCATCAACCGCATGTCGCGGCCCGTCAATTTGTTCAGCATCTGCATGTCCTCGTCGCTGCCATCCCCTGTTTTCCGGGATTTGGCGTATCTTAACTTAATTATGTGTCTTTGCCCAACCCTTCTAGCAAGGGAACAAAGCGCACGGCGCGCAATTCGTCGTATTCAAGCCCATCGGCGGTTTTTCGCACTCTTATCAAGTGTTGCACGGCGTCCGATTGCCCCACGGGCAGCACCATGATGCCGCCTTCCTTGAGTTGGGCGAGTAACGGGCCGGGGGGGTCTTCCGCAGCGGCGGTCACGATAATGCGGTCGAAAGGAGCCTGTTCAGGCAGCCCGAATGATCCATCCGCCGAAATTGCGGTGATATTGCCGAGGTCCAGCATATCAAAGATTTCGCGCGCCTCACGCACCAGCCGGCGGTGACGGTCGATGGTGTAAACCCGACGCGCCAGTTTGCTGAGGATCGCGGCCTGATAGCCGCTACCAGTTCCGATCTCGAGCACCTTGTCGCGCGGGCTGACTTCAAGGGCCTGGGTCATCAGCCCGACAACCGAGGGCTGGCTGATGGTTTGGCCGCAGGCGATGGGCAGTGGCATATCTTCATAGGCACGTTCGGCAAACAGGCCTTTGATAAAGGGCCCACGGTCAATCGCTTCCATCGCATTCAGAACCCGCGCGTCCGTTACCCCTTTTGAGCGCAGGGCGTAGAGGAACTGCATCTTGCGTTCTGCATCGGGGGAAGCAGCCTCGTTCATGTATTGATTCCCGTCAGGGTGCCGAGTGCGGCGTGATCTGTCAGATCGGCCCGCATTGGCGTGACGGAAACATAGCCGTCAAGATTTACCGCAGCATCAGACCCTTTAGCAGCCTTGCGCCGCTGATTGCCGCCTGAAATCCACATGAAGCGGCGACCGGACGGGGACATATGCGGCTGGGTGTGAAAGCTAAGGCCGGGCCGGAATCCCTGTGCGGCGAGCCGGATGCCTTTGACATCGCGCCCCGCTACAGGCGGAAAATTCACGTTGTAAAACAGCCGATATCCATGGGTTTCAACGGGGTTATGTTCCAGAATACGGCGCACAACGTCCACCCCGTGTTGGGCGGCAGCCTCGAACGGTTCGTCCAGTTCGATGTTGGCGGGGCCGTAGTATTGCGACAGGGCGATGGCAGGGATACCTTGCAGGGCGGCCTCCATGGCGGCACCAATGGTGCCGGAATAAAGCGTGTTTTCAGCTGAGTTGTTGCCCCTGTTCACGCCCGATAGCACGAGATCAGGCGGCGCGTCCTTCATCGTGTCGTGCAGGGCTGTCAGGACGCAATCAGCGGGCGATCCTTCGGCGGCAAAGGTGCGGTGGGCAAATTCACTCACCATAAAGGGATGGGTGTAGCTGATGCAGTGGGCGACGCCGGATTGTTCAAACGCGGGCGCTACGGTCCAGACTTCACCGTTTGCACCCGCCAGTTCGGTGGCGATGGCGCGCAGAACCACAAGGCCCGGTGCATTGATGCCGTCGTCATTGGTAATGAGAATACGCATGATTTGCCTCTTTTTCCCTTGATAGGTGAGGGGGCGTAAGGCGGCAAGCGTGACGCGAGGGGCAGCGGGACTGGCGGGTTCAGAGTTGCGCCAAAACCGCAGCGGCCTGCGTATGGGGGTCGTTCAGTGAACTGCGGTCCTCGCCGGGGAAAAACCGTGCGCGTGTGGCGGTGGGCATGGGCGCGGGAGTGATGATATGCACTTTTGGCCCGTTTTTCCGGGTTTCCGCCTGCCAGCTTTTGGCCAGAGCAATTTGCGCAGCTTTTGTTCCGCCGTAGCTTGCGAAAAATTTGGTGCCCGCGCGCGGGTCGTCAAAGAATACGGCCTGCCCATTCTGACCCAGCAGGGGCGCGACATAATTGATCAGCATGGCCGTCGCCGTGATGTTGCAGGCGACGGATTTGGCCATATCCTTGGCATCCGCGTGATCTGCGGGGGCCAGCGGGGCGGCATGCACAGCCGTGTGCAGCCACAAATCAAGCTGTCCCCACCGGTCATGAATCCCGCGGCACAGCGTCGCCATCGCTTCGGGCACGCAGATATCCATAGGGGCGAGGGTGGCGCTGCCGCCCTTTGCCTTGATCCGGTCGTCCAGTTCTTCGAGGGCACCTGTTGTGCGGCCAACCGCAACTATGTGATGCGTGGGCGACAGAGCTTCGGCAAGCGCGGCACCCAGGCCGCGTGACGCACCGGTGATGAGGGCAAGTTTGATCATGCCAGCGACTTGCACCGCGCACGCGGCGGCGTCAAGGCTACCCAACAGTTTGCGCGCCTAGCTGGCGGGTAATTCCAACACCTTGGTTGCGCCGCGTGTTGCAATGATGACCTTGGATTTCCCGATTGCCGCAACAATGCCGCCAGCAGCGCGGTCACCGACTTTGACGCGCTCGATCTTGCCGTTGGGGCTGCGGATCAGCGCGCCGGAGGCGGCTTCGCTGCCAAAAATACCGATCAACGCCACGCGCGGGAGCGTGACGGCTTGGGTGGCTAGGTCCTTGACCTTTTGTGGGGTCACTGTGCCGGTAGTATCGCTTGTCATATCTGTCTTTCACGCGCGTGTTTCATGCTGCAGCGCAGCTACGGGGGGAAAGCGGCAGTTGAAAGGGGGCACTTGCGTCATCGGCTAAAGCCCGCCAGTGGGCTGGCAAGGGTCAGCCTATGCGCGCAAACGCCGGGCACGATGGTAGGTAAACGTCATCTCGGCCAAGTGCGAAAGCGCTTGTTGGGGCAGCGGTCCTTCAATTGCAACGGCCAGATGGCGGCGGCCATCATTCAGCGGGAGGTGCGGATAAAAGTCGCGCATCCGCGCGGCGAGATCGGTTTTGCAGTCGACAAAAAGAGATAACATCTGCGCCCGATCACTATGCCAGCCCGCCCTCAGGGTGGAGCCGGTGCGCAGTGCGACGGGCCGCCACGAAGGCTGGCCCCACTTCAGGGTTTCATCCAGACGGCCGACTTTGGCGTCCTGTGCGATCTGGTGAAACAGCGCGCGGCAGGCCCATAGCCTCGCCTGTGCGGCGTCGGGCCAGTGTTTGATATGCGCAAGCAACGGCGCAGGTGCGTGATCGGTTTGGATATCCATGGCAACACCATGTCACAGAATACTGCCAGATTCCGGCAGCAGGTATTATTCTGCGGCAGGTTTCATCACAAAGCCGTCATCGATTTGGTCCGCTGGTATGACAGGGTATTCGCCGGAAAAACAGGCATCGCAATATTGCGGGCATGCGCTGTCGCGCCCTGAGGCTTCACCTACCGCGCGGTAAAGACCGTCCAGAGAGATGAACTTGAGGCTATCGACCTGCAAATGGTCCCTCATCTCGTCTTCGGACATGGTTGCGGCGAGCAATTTTTCCCGCTGTGGCGTATCAACGCCATAAAAACAGGGCCACGCGGTGGGCGGGGAGGCGATGCGGAAATGCACTTCGGC
>JBARUV010000145.1:0-2937 GCA_049645905.1 Sulfitobacter sp. | reverse complement strand
ATCTTCGCGGACGACACGCCGGTGAACATGCTGGCGCCTGGCACCGGCAAGACAGCGACGGCACGCCTGTGGGCTTACGCAGTCCGATCTGGCGCGTCCCGACCCTGTCGGCTTTGTTGAGTCGCTCTGGGATGGGGCGAGGGCGCAGACCCAGGTTTCGGTGTCGGTCGACATAATGCTCGCCGCACGCGGCGATCCGTTGCTGCAGACCCATCTTGACACATGGGTCGCACGAATGTTCGACAGCTACCGCGACGCAGGGCGCCACGCGTTCGGCGAGGCGGACCTGTCGCGGGCCGATTGCGATGCACTGATCGCCACCATCGCGTCCACGTTACGTGGTCGGCGTGTGGCCCAGATGCTGGCTCCCAACCCCGCCACCGCGACGACCGTGCGCGCGACGCTGACACAGCTTCTCCACGATCGGCTTCAAAAAGCAGCCCCATGACCTCCCTGCTTTCGGCCCAAGGGTTGTCGCGCCGGTTCGGCGGGGTGCAGGCGGTGCAAAATATGGGACTCGACGTCGAGAAAGGCTCTATTATCGGTCTGATCGGTCTGATCGGCCCGAACGGAGCCGGTAAGTCGACGCTGTTCAACCTGCTCAGCGGCGTCAAATGCCCGCCCTCAGGCTCGGTCGCTTATAACGGGCAGGACGTCACTCGGCTCGCCCCGTTCCGCCGCGCTCGGCTGCCCTGTCCGTCATCAAATAGTTTGAGACAGATGGCAGTTTGACTTTGAGGAGTCATCGCTCATCTGATTTCAGTTAAGCAGCGGATTTAGCGTGCTGCAAGCGCCTTAGCTTCATTGTCCTCCTTTTGGTTGTCTCCCGCTCCAGCAGGATCGTGTGGCCCCGGCCAGTGTAAACGTCAGCAGGCGTCAGATTTCTCAAGCTCTCATGATAGCGTTGATGGTTGTAGTGTCCGACGAAGGCCGCGATATGCGCTTCGAGATCGCCGGGCAGGAAGTAGTTCTCCAGCAGGATGCGGTTCTTGAGAGTCTGGTGCCAACGCTCGATCTTGCCTTGTGTCTGCGGGTGATAAGGTGCGCCGCGTGTGTGTGGCATGCCTTTGCCTTTCAGGTATTCGGCCAGGTCACCGGAGATATAACACGGGCCGTTATCGGAAAGCAGGCGCGGACGATGAACCACATTTGCCTGTTCGAGCCCCGTTTCCTCCAGCGCCAGATCCAGCGTGTCCTGCACATCTGACGCAGCCATGCCGGTGCAGAGCTTCCAGGTGATAATGTATCGTGAGAAGTCGTCCAGTATGGTTGACAGATAGAACCATCCCCAGCCGATCACCTTGAGATAGGTAAAATCAGTCTGCCAAAGTTGGTTGGGGGCTGTCGTCTTGTCTCGGAACTGATCAGCCGCTTTCATAACAATGAAGTTCGGACTGGTGATTAGATCATGTGAACGCAAAAGCCTGTAAACGCTGGCTTCCGAGACGAAGTAACTGCGCTCGTCAGTGAATGTGACGGCAAGTTCACGGGGGCTCAGCTCGGGTCGTGCCAATGCCATGTCCAACATGGCCTTGCGCACCGGGTCGGGGATGCGGTTCCAGACACGTCCGGGATGCGACTTGCGATCTTCAAGACCAGCTTCGCCACGCTGCAAATACCGATCATACCAACGATAGAAGGTTGGGCGCGATACGCCCAACCTCTCCAACGTGCGTTTGACAGGCAGATGTGAGCCTTCAACCAATCGGATGATCTCCAGCTTCTCTGATGCGGGATATCTCATTCCAGACCGTCCCCATCCCCGAGCATGCTTTTTTTGAGCAGGCGCAGTTCCAGCGTCTGCTCGGCCACAACTTCCTTCAGATCACGGGCCTCGCGCTTCAGGCTGGTGACCTCAGTGGACGTCGCCTGACGGGCTGTATCACCGGCCAACCGTTTCTTCCCAGCCTCCATGAAGTCCTTCGACCAATTGTAATATAAGCTCTCAGCGATCCCCTCGCGTCGGCAAAGCTCAGAGATAGAACTTTCCCCACGTAGGCCATCCAGAACGATCCGGATCTTCTCTTCTGCCGAAAACTGTCGGCGCGTCTTGCGCTTGATTTCTTTGACGTGTTTGTCAGCCGATCCATTCGGCACTGTCTTGGTTCTCATCTCGTATCCTCTCAAGGATTACGATGAGCCAAAAACCCTCGCTTAGCAAAACAACCAAGTCTGTCTCAAAGGCTATGACAGGTTACAGTGAGTTTGTGGCCGTCGTTCCATTTCTGGCGCCGCATCAGATTGGCTTTGGTCATCTCGACCCGAAGGTTCGGGGCGTCCAGTCGGCGATGGAGACTGTCGGTCTGAAGCATGTTCTGTACTCCCTCTTTGAATGATGGAGATAGGGATCTATCCTCTCTCAGACCTGACGGGAGGATTGCGTTCTCGTAAGGTAGTGACGTTGCGGGTCGTTCCCGAAATCAGACGTCAGGATGCAGGGGCGTGCACGATTGTTGATCTGCAGGCCGGTAGCCGTGCCATTTCTGCATAGCGATGTGCGATTTGTCGGCGGAATCAGCTCGAACCCTTCAAGTCGGATAGATGGCGGCAACGTCAGTTTGAGTCGCCTCAGTTTCGGCATTCTGGGTCTTGAAGCCCACACGATCAGCTTTACATCACACAGTAATGTATTTCGGTCGATATTGCGGACGACAATCGTCGCGAAAGACGCTACGGAGTGTCGGACGGGCGCTTTCGGTTTCGAAAACCGCCAACAATAGTAAAAAGCAGGCACATGTTCGATACTTCCGGATACTCTCCGCAGAATCCCGACATCAAGGACGCGCGGGACTGGGTAAAAATACTCTCAGGCTACCGCGACCCCAGCACGCTGCGCAGCATTTTCGAACTTGCAGCGACCCTCGGGCCGTTTGTCGTTCTATGGGCTCTGGCGTGGTTATCGCTGTCCGTTAGCGCTTGGCTGACCCTTGCCATATC
>JBARUV010000144.1:0-2735 GCA_049645905.1 Sulfitobacter sp. | reverse complement strand
GGCACATTGCGGCGAATCCTGCAGGATCGGGGGAAAACTTCGTAGACACCCCGCCGATTTTTTGGCGCAGGCGGACCCATATATACAGTAAACTGTAACCGCGGCTTAGACCCCACCTTCCGCACTTTGCTCATATCTGCGAGTCCGGCTGCAATATAGATTTGCCGGGGAGATTGCGTTGGGAGTACATCGGGAGCTACGTTTGGAGTCCATTGCGGGCCATGAGGTTTTGGTTGGCGCTGATGGCAATCGTCGCTGGCCTGACGCGGTGAAGGGCCATTTGGTTGCCGAGACTTTGGTGCCGGGCGTTACCGTAAACGAAGTGGCGCGGCGTGTTGGCATGCGTCCTAATCATTTATCTGAATGGCGGCGTCAGGCCCGCGAGGGCAAGTTGATCTTGCCTGATCTTTCGGGTGCTGCGTTTGTGCCGGTAGAAGTGTCCCAGCCTTCTGTGCCAGTTGACGAGGCTCCTATGCGGGCAAAGACGGTGGATGTAATCAAAGGAGACGTGACGCTTCGGCTTGATGCAGACACGCCCGCCGTGCGTATTGCCGAGATCGTGGCTGCGCTGTGATCCATCCGTCGCATGGTGTGAAGATCTTTGTTGCGACCAAACCGGTGGACTTCCGCAAAGGACACGATGGTTTGGCTGCCTTGGTACAGAGCCATTTGCAAAAGAAGCCCTTTGACGGCGCGGTCTATGTGTTCCGCGCCAAGCGAGCAGACCGGTTGAAGATGATCTGGTGGGACGGCACAGGATTGGTCATGGCCTACAAAAGGCTGGAGCAGAATGCATTCAAATGGCCTGCGATCAGGGACGGCGTTTTGCGGCTTGATCCGGCGCAATTTGAAGCGCTTTTTGCAGGCCTCGATTGGCGGCGTGTCACCGCGTTGGAGACCCGTCCACCAGCTGCGGCAGAATGACTCGGATGATGTTTTGCGCGGGCGGATCGCCCCTGAATTTGATAGATCACAGGCATGACTTCTGCCGTTGACCTTCCTGATGATATCGATGCGCTCAAGGCGATTATCTTGGCTTCGCAGGCAAAGATGACGGAGCAAGACGGGGTTATCGAACGCAAGGAAGTCCGCATCATCCGCCTTGAGAAGCTGCTCGCCGACTTCAAACGTGCCCTTTATGGTGCGAAGTCCGAGAAGGGTCACCCGGATCAGTATCACCTTGCACTCGAAGACATCGAGACGGCGATGGCTGTCGTCCACGCTGAGGACGAAGCGATTGATCCCCCCAAGGCGGCGGCGTCAAAGTCCCGTGCCGGTCGTGGCGTCTTGCCCAAACATCTGCCGCGTATTGAAGAAGTGATAGCACCAGACGTCACCTGCGGCTGTGGCTCCGAGCGTCACATCATTGGCGAAGACATCAGCGAACGGCTGGACATCGTGCCCGCGCAGTTCCGGGTCATCGTCACACGCCGCCCTAAGTACGCATGTCGGTCGTGCGAGGCGGGTATTGTGCAAGCACCTGCAAAGTTGCGCTTGATCGAGGGCGGCATGCCAACAGAAGCAACTATCGCCAGCGTAATCGTCTCGAAGTATGCCGATCATCTGCCATTGTATCGCCAAAGCCAGATTTATGCCCGGCAAGGGGTTGATATCGACCGCTCCACTTTGGCTTTCTGGGTTGGCAAAGCGGCGCATGAGTTGAAGCCCGTACACGACGCCATGCTGGTGCATCTGAAGACCTCCAGCAAACTCTTCATGGACGAAACACCAGCCCCGGTCCTCGATCCTGGGCGTGGCAAAACCAAGAAGGGGTACTTTTGGGCACTCGCCCGCGATGACCGCGCATGGAACGGACCCGAACCGCCCTGCGTGGCCTTTACCTACGCGCCAGGACGTTCCGGCAAATATGCATCTGAGATATTGCAGGGCTTTGGTGGCACCCTACAAGTAGACGGTTATGCCGGATACAACCGTGTGCTTGATCTGCGCGACAATGCCCCAATCCAACTGGCGTATTGCTGGGCACACGCGCGTCGCAAGCTCTACGAGCTGACCCACAACAACGTGGCCCCCATCGCCGAGGAAGGCCTCAAGCAGATCGCAACACTTTACCGGATAGAAGGGAACGTCCGAGGGCAATCTGCTGACGAACGGCTGGCGATGCGACAGCAAAAATCTGCGCCAAAGGTCGCGACCTTCAAAATCTGGCTGGATCACGCCCGAACGCAGGTGTCAGCCAAATCCCCGACAGGCCAGGCGCTCAAATACATCGCAAAAGACTGGGATGGTCTGATCTTGTTCCTGATCGACGGTCGCATCGAGATGGACAGCAACGCTGTGGAACGCACAATCCGCCCCATCTCTTTGCAGAGAAAGAACGCGCTCTTCGCGGGACACGATGCAGGCGCGCAAAACTGGGCCATGCTCGCGTCGCTGATCGAAACCTGCAAATTGAATAGGCTTGAGCCGCACAGCTACCTGACAGGCGTCCTTACTGCCATCATCAATGGCCATAAGCAGAAGGACATCGACCAGCTGCTACCGTGGAACTTCAGAGGGTGAAGCAACGCTTACGTATCAGGCCTACATGTTTGATAAGATTAGCTTGAATCCTGATTTCCCTCTGCAACGAGCCGATGTAACATTTGTTCCAAGACTTGTTGTCGACGTTGTCGTTATACAGGCCTTTGCGAGGCGTTTCACTGGGCAGCGGATGGCGATACGGAACCCTAGTTTTTGCGGCTCTTTTGGGAGTCCTGAGGTAGGAACAGAGC
>JBARUV010000143.1:0-7611 GCA_049645905.1 Sulfitobacter sp. | reverse complement strand
CTCCGTAAATCCAGTCACGGCCATCGCCGCCCCAGATCACGTCATTTCCTCCATGACCTAAGACAGTGTCGTCGTTGAGAGCTGCCGCAATAAGATCCCCGTACTCGGTCCCGTTCACCACTTCCATGACATCACTTGCATCGCGGTCGATGTCATTGATGATCTCGCCGCCGTCCGCGACATAGCCAACCGGGACAATATTCTGAGGGTCCATGTAAATGTGATCGGGCAGGGCGTCGAAATCCGGCACCATGGATTCGGTAAGGAAGTGGTTCTCATGGGTGCTATTGTTCGAACCACCGTTGCCATCCATATCGATGCGCGCGCCTTCGAGAGCATAAAAGATATGTCCACCTGCAGGAGTTTTGATGAGCAGCCAACGTTGCGGTTCGGTTCCGGCATCATTGTGACCGCCGTTAAAAGCAACGACACGCACGTTCACAGGCAGATCGTTCAGGTCTAGCAGTTCTCCGTCAATGCGGATGTCGTCCCGTGTAATGTCGAAATCCTCCAGCCGTCCGACAATGATGCTGGAAACATTTGCGATGTTGCTGAAGTTAAAGGTGTCCTTGCCGCCACCTGCGCGGGCATGATGACCGTGCGAGAATATCGAGATATTCTCGAACTCCAAGTTATCCCAATGGTTTCGAGTGTTGCTCAGGCCCCCTCCATAGTAGTGGATTTGTCCTATTCCTTCTGTGGCAACAAAGGTTCTGATAACCATCACTCTCTCCATTTCGCCTGCCGTCTTTGCGGCGTGGGCGACGCGCGTCGCCTTCAGGAGAGGTTTGCCTTTTATTGTCCGGCTGGGCTGTTGCGCCTTGGAGCAGTAGGAGGCTCTTAAGGCGAACGCTGCTGTACGTTGGTTCGCCCGTTGTCGAATATGTGTAGGGAGAGCTAACCTTTCGAGTTGATGCTTTTGGAAAGAGAAGCTCTTACGAGTGCATCTCTGGAAGACAGGTGCATCAGGCAAGACTTGATCTCAGTGACGTGGAATGGACTGCGAGCCAGACATGATCATCGGGACGGCAACCTTGACGTTGTTAAGCCGCCCAAAGTCAGGTTAACAGGTTGCCAACAACGGGCTGAACCTGCGCCCTCGACATAGAAAGCCCCTACATCCGATGTCTGATCCGCGCATGAAACTAGTCCTGGTGACGCCTGAAATTCCTTACAATACCGGTGCGATCGGGCGAACTTGTGTGGCGTTGGAACTGGAGTTGATCCTGATCAAACCTTACGGGTTTTCCATCGACGAAAAAGCAGTGCGGCGCGCAGGAATGGACTATTGGAAGCATGTCCAACTTAGCCAATATGACAACTGGCAGAGCTTCTTAAGTGATCGAAGACCACCGCGAGAGAGCCTGTATTTCTTTGAAGAACATGGTGCGCAGAGCGTTTTTACACCTGAATATCAAGAGGATGCCTATCTGGTTTTCGGTTGTGAATCCAAAGGACTGCCGATTGAGATATTAGACGGCATGGCCGATCGAATATTCAATTTGCCGATGCGTAGTCCACTTGTCCGGTCCCTCAATCTGGCAAACGTCGCGACAGCGGTTGTTTATCAAGCTATGCGCACCCAACTGGGCGGTTGAAGCGCCCAGATATCGGTAAAGCCAAAATTATTTTCTCCTGATAATTTGCGCTGTGGCAGCAACGAACTCGGATGTAGCTGCGCGATGCCGCTTGCATGGCAAAGCGATTGGTGGATGATACTTGCGCAAGCCGCCGAATAAGGAGGCAAGCCATTTCCGGACCAAATCGCCTAAACAATCAGATATCGCAGCCTTTACTTTCGTCGCAGATCCGGAGCCTTTAGGGAAATATCTATGCAAGTAACGGTATATTTGCAATTTGGAGTCCTGAAAGTAGCCATTTGATCCGGATCAGACGGAGTTCGCCATTGCAGCCAATGTCGGTTTTGCGCCACATGACCCGGTGACTGCTGTTCAAAGCGAGCGCTATTCGCCTAGATAAAGGAGCCTGATCCGGTGTTAAGATCATTGCTAGTGCTGACAGTGTTTGTCGCGGTCACCGCCTGTGCCCCACGCGGGGAAATCCAGTACGGGAAGCCGGCTTCCAATAGTGTGATAAAAGAAATCTGGGTGACTAACTTTCGTCCTATACAAGCGCCGGAAGATGGCCAGCAATTGCCACCGAGACCGACTGAACTGCAATTTCAGATGAACCAGGTCTCGATTCCGCCCGGCCACCAACCCGGTTCTATCGAATGGCCAAGGGGTGAGGTGGATGCGAATAAGGATTTTGTGACACTTTCCACGCAAAGTTATCGGGACATCAACATCTTTGCGTCAAACGTAGCAAGTGCTGACATGGAGAAAACCGATGAAACGGTGTTGTTCGTGCATGGCTATAACACCACTCACGGGGAGGCGGTCTATCAACTTGCGCAAATATCCCATGATTTTGAACTGCCCTCGCCAGCAGTCTTGTTTTCCTGGCCCTCAGCAGGGCTAGGTGCCGGATATATCTACGACAGGGATAGTGTGCTCATAGCCCGTGACCAGTTGGAGCAGGTGATCATGGAACTGACCCGAAGACGGGGCCGGAAGGTAGTATTGGTTGGTCATTCGATGGGAAACTTCCTGATAATGGAGACATTGAGACAGATCGAGATCTCGCGCAGCCTCGATATTGATGCAAAGATCAGCGCCCTGTTCATGATCGCGCCCGATATTGATGGTGAGCTGTTTCGCACTCAGGCATTGCGCCTGAAGAAGATGCCGGAACCATCAGTGATCCTTGCTGCTGACCAAGACCGCGCACTGCGGCTTTCAGCCTTGATTACCGGCCGAACCAACCGGTTGGGATCGCAGACTGACAGATCGACAGTAAGCGATTTGCCAATTTCGGTCATTGATGTAAGCGACTTGTCCAAAGGGGGGCTGGGACACAGCATACCGATGACATCTCCTGCAGCGATTACAATTCTGAAGAAAATTGGTCTAAACACCAAGGTAAGCGGCACAAGGATTCCGCCGCTTCTGGATTTGGGGGATTTTCTCTGACTTTGTCGTACAACCCTTACACCTTCTGCCGTCAGAAGTCGCGACCACAGCCAGAGTCCCAAAGTGACTTACGGGCAAGTTATGCATGCCAAACTTGACGCTCAGACAGGCACAAGTTACTGCGCAAACCATTGTCACACGTAAGAGGCAGGACCGCAAATGACCGTAATTCGCCCAATTCTTGCTTTGATATTACTGCTCTCGCCAGCCTTCGCTGAAACGCCACTTGTCGTCGAAATCGTGGACGCGAAAGCATCCGCGGACACACAATACTTCTCGTTGACCGGCGAAACTATCGCTAAAGACGCGCTTGGCGCATCTTTTCCGTCCGGCGGGCGCATTGCAGAGGTCTTTGTCGAAGAGGGCGATACCGTCACCGCAGGCACACAATTGGCCCGGATCGAATCCGTACAACAGGAACAAGCGTTACGGTCAGCAGAAGCGGGGCTGACGACAGCCAAGGCGGATCATCTTCAAGCTATTGAAGACATGAACAGGCAAGTCAGCTTGCTGGAACGGGGTGCGACGACGAAGATACTGCGCGACAATGCCGAGGATGTACTGAACATTGCGCAAGGTGTGTTGGCGCAGGCACAGGCCAATCTGGATCGCGCCCAAAAAGCGTTGGAGGACACTGTGTTGCTGGCCCCCAGAGATGCGACCGTAATGGAGCGTTCTGTCGAGCCCGGACAGGTTGTCGGTGCGGCCCAGTCCATACTGGAATTGGCCCTTGGAAAAGAAATTGACGCCGTTTTTGAAGTTCCGGAAGTACTCCTCGCCTATCAGGATCCGGCATCGGCCATCGAGTTGGAGCTCATCGAACGCCCCGGCGTCTCTTTTCGGGGTGAAATCCGTGAGGTATCGCCATTGGTTGATCCGACAACAGGCACTGTTTCCGTAACAGTCACGGTCATAGATGCTCCGGACTTTGTCTCTTATGGGGACGCGATCCGGGGGACCACGTCGGCTCAGGGAACACCTCACATAACGCTGCCTCATACCGCCATGTCAGTTACCATGGATGGTCCGGCTGTTTGGATCGTTGATCCTGATACAATGACCGTTTCGCTGCGCCAGATAAGTGTGGATCGATATGAAACGGGGCGGATTGTGCTCTCAGGTGGTGTGGAAGAGGGCATGCAGGTCGTGTCGCGGGGGGCGCACTTGCTCTATCCCGGTCGGGTCGTACGCGAGGTGGAGTTAGACAAATGAGAATTGCACTGCTCTGTTTACTCTTGGCAACTCCTGTCCTTGCAGAAGACGCGCCGACGTCCGATCACAATCAGCCGCGTCCTGTTTTCTCCGAACTGCTGAGTTCGCGCGTCAGTACCCAAATCACGCTGGTGGGCGTTGTTATCGCACGGACGGAGACCGATCTCGGCTTTCCATTGAACGGAACAATTGCGGAGCGCCCCATCGAGCTGGGAGATGTGATCCAGAAAGGCGATGTTCTTGCCAAGCTTGATACCGATGATCTGGACGCCGACGTGCGCGCCGCCGAAGCAGGGGTGACAGTGGCAGAGGCGCAATTGCGTTCCGCACAAGATGCTGCAAGCCGTGCGCGGTCCCTTTCGCAGCGCGGCACTGATAGCGTCACCAAACTTGAAGACGCATTGCGTTTGCTTGCCTCTGCCAAAGCACGATCCGAACAGGCGCTGGCCACGCTGGAGCGGGCAGAAGACATGCGCAGTCTTTCAACACTCAGAGCGCCTAATGACGGCATTATTACCGCTGTCTACGCTCAGACAAGCAGCGTCTTGAATACCGGGCAGCCGATTGCCCGGCTGGCGGAAATGGACGGTCGCGAAATAACGATCGACGTGACCGAACAGGATCTGGCCGAGCTGAAAATCGGGACCATTTTCAATGCTGAACTTGCCGCTGATACAAATGTCACCGCTCAGGCATCCCTCAGTCGCATTGATCAGGTTGCGTCGTCTTCGACACGGACGCGACGCGTACATCTGACCCTGATGGATGCGCCCACCGGCTTTCGCCTTGGTGCATTGGTCCGCGTGACGCCTGACGCAAATGAAACATTTGGTCTAAGCCTCAATCGAAATGCAATCCTTGATCCGGACGGCGCGCCTTCGGTCTGGGTTGTGAACCGTGAAACCAATGTTGCCCACCTGACGCCGGTAAAGCTTGGCGGAACATTTGGCCGGCGGGTCCAGATTCTAGAGGGTCTGGATGCAGGTGACGAAGTTATCACCAAAGGAATTAATTCTCTAGAGGATGGGCAGGTTGTTGGCCCACGCGTGGTGCAATGAAGCGGTTCAACCTGTCCGATTGGGCGCTAAACCATCGTTCGTTCATTTGGTTTCTCATGGCTATTTCGGTCATTGCAGGCGTGCTTGCCTATAGCAGCATAGGTCGGGAAGAAGACCCGAACTTTGAGATCAAAACGATGATCATCGCGGCCACTCTGCCCGGCGCAAATGTCGAAGAAACGCTGACCCAGGTGACCGACAGGATCGAGAAGAAACTCGAAGATATCCCGGAACTTGATTATACGCGGTCCGTAACCCGGCCAGGCAACTCGATTGTTTATGTCAATTTGTTGCCGACAACGCGCGGCGATGATTTGACCCGTGTTTGGCAGCGGGTGCGAAATATGATGTCCGATATTCGCGGTGATTTTCCCGACGAATTCGGGGGCTTTGTTTTCAACGATAATTTTGGCGACGTATTCGGCAACATCTATGCCTACACATCAGACGGGTTTTCGCCACGTGAAGTCCGTGACTACGCAGAAACGACGCGGCGGGCGGTTCAGGCGTTGGATGATGCTGGCAAGATCGAGATATTCGGCACGCGCGAAGAAGTTATCTATCTTGAGTTTTCAACCGAAAAACTGGCGGCACTTGGTCTGAACCAGCAGGCGGTTCAGGCGACGCTGGCCGCTCAGAACGCGATCCTGCCTTCGGGTGTGATCGATGCAGGTGCAGAACGGGTGCTCGTGCGCATCGGCGGCCAGTTCACAGATGCGCAAAGTCTGGAAAACATTAATCTTCGGGTTGATGACCGGTTTTTCCGGCTGACCGATGTTGCGGATATCCGGCGCGGTTATCAGGATCCTGCCTCCGAGCTGTTCCGCTACAACGGTAAAGAAGCCATTGGTCTTGCGGTAGGTATGCGAAAAGGTGCCAACATCATTGATTTCGGCGTCAAGCTTGATGAAGTTATCGATCTGGCGCGGGCCAGCACACCAATCGGCATCGACATTCACCAAGTCGCGAACCAGCCGCATGTTGTTGACGAAGCGGTCGGCCACTTTCTTCAGGCTCTGATAGAGGCGGTGCTGATCGTGCTCGCGGTCAGCTTTGTCAGCCTCGGTATCCGGGCTGGTTTTGTCGTAACACTGACGATTCCATTGGTTCTGGCAATCACCTTTATTGTCATGAACTACTTTGGATTTACCCTTCAGCGCATCTCGCTCGGTGCCTTGATCATTGCATTGGGCCTACTGGTCGATGATGCGATGATTGCCATCGAGACTATGATTTCACGCCTTGAAAAAGGTGAAAGTCTGACGAAGTCTGCGTCTTTTGCGTGGACATCTATCGCGTTTCCCATGTTGTCCGGTACGCTGGTCACAGTCGCAGGGTTTATCCCGATCGGGCTGAACAGTTCAGCAGCCGGCGAATTCACGTTCTCCTTGTTCGTCGTCATTGCTGTATCTCTCTTGGTGAGCTGGGTTGTCGCAGTTTTGTTTGCGCCCCTGTTGGGGGTCACGTTCCTGCCTGAAAAGTGGAAACACGCCGAAACGGGCCCCGGTCGCGTCAGACGGATGTTCCACGCCGTATTGCTGGGTGCCATGCGGTTTCGGTGGGTAACGATTGGCGTGACAATCGCCCTGTTCGCTGCGTCTTTGTGGGGCATGCGGTTCGTTGAAAACCAGTTCTTTCCCAGTTCTGACAGGCCGGAGTTGATCGTCGACATTACCTTGCCGCAGAACGCCTCCATTGCAGAAACACAGGTGCAGATCGAAAGGCTCGAACAACGTCTGGACGGCAATGAACACGTCGCGTTCTGGGCGACCTATGTGGGTCGTGGTGCGCCGCGTTTCCTGCTGTCTTTTGACCCGGCCATCTCCAGCCCGAACACTGGTCAGATCGTGATTCAGACGACGTCCATCGAAGGGCGTGATGCCTTGCGGGCGGAACTGACTGAAGTGGGTGAAACGGCATTCCCGGGGACCGACGTTTTCGTCAAGCTGCTGGAAATTGGACCGCCTGTTGGCCGCCCTGTTCAGTACCGCATCAGCGGGCCGGACGCCGACGTTCTGCGCGATCAGGCACGTAATCTTGCTGCGCTTGTTTCAACGGACCCCCGTACCATCGGGACGGTGATGGACTGGAATGAACCTGCCCGCATGGTGCGGGTCGATATTCTGCAGGACAAAGCACGCCAGCTCAATGTGTCGCAACGCGACATTGCCGCCGCCCTAAACGCAATTTACGACGGCACAAAAATAACTGAGTTGCGTGATAACGCTTACCTCGTAGACATTCTTGTGCGCGGCGATGATGCATCACGCCAGTCAGTAGAAGCACTGGCCGGTTTACAATTGAGCACA
>JBARUV010000142.1:0-1646 GCA_049645905.1 Sulfitobacter sp. | reverse complement strand
AGGTAGACATCATAGCGCGGCATCAGAACATGCGATACTTGGCGAGCGGCAGGCCGTTTTCCTCGACCCATTTACCCCAAGCCTGCATGCTCTCCCGGTTTTCCTCAACCCAAGCGGCGGCCTTGGCTTTGCGCACAGCGTCATCCACACCCTTTTCAGCAGCTTGAGAAATATTAACCCCCAAAGCGCGCGCATCCTTGAGCAAGGCCTGATCCAACGACAGGTTGGTTGCCTTCTTTCCGGAACCCTGAACACCCATAATGCGCCTCCTTTATGCGCATAAATATGCGCATTAGTTTATGCTGAGTCAACGCGCGTCACGTCTCTATTCCACCCGCGCCCCACCGGTAACAACGGCGCCTGTTCCTCTCACGGACCTCCTGTGGCCTTCACCTTTGGTTCAAACTACGCCATTTACATGTAAACGCACATATCTTTCGCGAAGGTTACCCCCATGCCCATCCGCCCTGCCCGACGCATCACAGACACCAGCCCCAAGAATTTCGGCATGTTCGCAAAGGCAGTCGGCATGCCGGGCGACCTGATCCACCTTGAACTGGGCATGCCGGCCGAGGACACGCCGCAACACATCAAAGACGCCACCATCGCCGCGCTGCAATCGGGCGCTGTGCATTATTCCGACCTGCAAGGGCTGCCGGAACTGCGCAGCGCCATCGCTGACAAGCTGCAACGCCAGAACAAGATGGATATCACCCCTGATGAAATCATCGTCACCAACGGTCTGACCCAAGCCTCCTTTGCCGCCTTCATGGCGTTTCTGGAAGCGGGCGATGAATGTCTGCTGCTTGCCCCCTACTATCCCCAACACATCGGCAAGGTCGAACTGGCTGGCGCTAAAGTTACTATCGCCCCGCTGGATGCCGAAAACGGATTCAGCATCAATAGCGCCCTGATAGAGCCACATCTCACGGCTGCAACCCGTGCCATCGCTCTGATTAACCCCTGCAATCCGACCGGTCGGGTCTATTCCCGTGACGAGCTGCAGATTATCGCAGATCTCGCGCAGAAACACGATCTGCTTGTTCTGTCTGACGAGGTTTACGAAGAGATCACCTATGACGGTGCACGGCATATCTCTATCGCCGCCCTACCCGGAATGAAGGAACGCACAATCACCATGTGCGCCTTTACCAAGGCCTACGCGATGGACGGATGGCGTTTGGGATATCTGGCGGCAGATGCCGCTTTGATCGGGCCACTGATGAAGATCACAACAAATGAAGTGACCCATGTGAATACCTTCATCCAGCACGGCGCCTTGGCTGCGTTGACTGGCGACCCGGCAGTGCTGCAAGAAATGGTCGCGCGAGACCGTGCGCGGCGTGATCTGGTTGTGTCGGCGTTGAACCAGATGCCCGGCGTATCTTGCGCGCCCGTTGAAGGAACAATTTACGCCTTTCCCGACATTTCGGCGACGGGCCTTAGCGCACAGGTCTGTGCGGATCGCCTGCTGAACGAAACTGGCGTGGTGGTGGAATCAGGCAGTTTTTACGGCGAGGCTGGTGAAGGTCATCTGCGGGTCTGCTTTGGCTGTGCAGAACCCGACGTGCTGCAAGAGGCGATGACCCGCATGCAGCGGTTCTTTAACAGCCTCTGATCCCTCAGAGCAAAGCGCGCAGCCCCGC
>JBARUV010000141.1:0-9800 GCA_049645905.1 Sulfitobacter sp. | reverse complement strand
AAATCGGTAACATAGGCATCCAGCCAGAACTCACCGGAGGACGCGCGCCACAGGCCAAACGCACCGTTGCTGGCCTGACGCGTCAGCACACGTTCGATAGCCTTAGCAATCTTGTCGTCAATGCGCGCGGGTTCCCCCAAGCCTGCGGCCTGCGCTACGGAACTTAGATACAAGAGAGGCATCGCACCCGACGTCACCTGCTCCGTGCAGCCATAGGGATACCGGTCCAACTGGCGCAGCAGCCCCGGCACATCGAAACGCGCCAGCGGGCCAGCGGTCAGTGTCGCGCTGGCCGTGCCTGTGCGCAGGCCGGTAAAGACGTTGCTGTCAAAGGTAAAACTCTCCCCCGCGCCCAACGTGAACTGGCGTGTCAGGGAAACTTCGGGGTCGTTATCACGCACTGGCATCACCAACGTTTTGCGTAACTCCTCGCCGTCAGGCGTTCGCAGGACAACAGTGATCTGGTGATCACCAGTCACGCGTCCTGTCACAGGGATGGCCAGCCGTTCAGATCCCTGATCGGCAAGTGTCACGCTGGCCGGCACATCTGCAAGCGTCACGCCGGCATCCGCGAACACGTGTAGGGCCATCTCGCCGGATGCCCCTTCTGCATGCACCAGTTCCAGCAACAGGCGCGACTGATCCCCCGGCGCAAGAAAGCGCGGCAAGGACGCGCTCACCACAACCGGATCGCGGGCAATCACGTCGTGCGCGGCGCTGCCGACACTGGTGTCAGACCACGCAACCGCCATCAGCTTTATCGTACCGTTAAAGGCTGGCTTGATGATCTCGATCTCAGCGCGGCCGCCCGCACCCACCGTTATCGGGCCGGAAAAGAACGCCATCAGCTTTTCGGTCGGGGGTGGCGACTGCACCTGCGCAGAGGCCGCAGCATCACCGCCGGAACGTACCGCGCCCATGGCGCCGTTCATGCCGTCAATCAGCCGTCCATAAACGTCGCGTAATTCAACGCCCAGACGGCGCTGGCCGAAATAATGGTCACTCACGTCAGGTGGTTCAAACCCCGTCAGGTTAAGGATGCCAACATCCACAGCGGCCAGTGTAACATAGGCGGTTTGGCCCTCGGCGATCCCGTCCACCAATACCGCCGCGTGCAGGCTACCCGCCTGCCCGTCCACAACGCCTACGACATCAAAACTGACATTCAGTTTCTTGGCACCGGGACGCACCCCAGCATGCACCAGCCCAAGGCTGCGCGCGGGGTTCTGACCAGCAGTCGCATCCATGCCGCGCAGGACAGATGCGGTGACATAGGCACCGCTGCCCCAGTCGGGCGACACGGTCATCGGGATCAGGTTTTCCCCAGCCGTGACCACCACCACTTTGCGCTCAATCACCTGATTGGACAACACGCTGACCAAGGCCACTCCGTCGCCGCCCGCAATCAGACGCAGTTGCGCGGTATCGCCGGTATCATACGTGGTGGCATCAAGCGACATCTCCAACCGGTCGGGTGTATCAGTGGCGGAATCACCGCCGTACCAACCCGAAGAAAACCGGACAGAGGAGGCTGCATAACTGCCGCCTATGCGTTCGACCACCAGCTCATACGCGCCCCAGCCCGTGGGGGCTGCGATTGTCAGGGGGTCTGCACCCAGCGTTACCTCGCCTGTATCAACCCGTATGCGCCGCGTTGTCGGCTCCCACTCCCAATTGCCGTAAAGCTGGTACCACTGGTACCGCGTTTCGACCTTGTTGACCGTCCAACGCACCTGCATCGGCACCGTCTGGCTGTCCGGGCCAAGGGCGATCAGATCAAAGCGCGCTTCGGCACCTTCAGGCAGGACATCCTCAAAGTTTTTCTTGATACCGATCATCGGCGCATCAGGCATAAGTGCGCGGGTCATGCGCCGTTCCACCGGGCGACCGGACCCTTCGGCAACACGCAAGATCACCTGCGCCTCCAGCGGAACACCGGGGGCTTCCTCTGGCACGGGGAACGTCAACGCCAGCGTTGCCTTACCCTGATCGTCCGTGACCGCGTCACCTATCGATCTTGTCCGTGTGCGGAAAGGCGTATCATAACGCCCAAAACTGTACCCTTCCCACCCCTCGATCCCCTGCGCCGCACGCAGGCGCAGATCCCCCTCCACCGGCAGACCCGCGCCGGGAGCACCAAAGAGATAGTTTACTGTAACGGTTAGCGGCGGTCCCTGCGTCAGCCGCAAAGGTAAGTCCGGCAGGGTCATGTCAAAATCAATACGTTCGGGCAAGAAATCCTCGATCAGCAGGGTCTGGCTGGCCAGCGCAGGGCCATCCACATCGGATTTGATGTCCAGTCGCCACGCCCCGCGCGGTACATCGCCGCCCAGCGGCAGGGCAAAGACGTGGCCGCCCGCCTTTGGTGTCTGGCTCATCTGGCGGGCATACTCCACCCCGTCAGGACGCATGAGGATCGCCGTGACCGGCAGCCCGCCCAGCGCACGCGCCTGCGCATCACGGGTCAGTGCGGTCGCATGGATCACCTCGCCAACCCGATAGGCCCCACGATCAGTCGTCAGAAATGTATCAATGGGCGGGGCGGGCGGATGCCCCTCAACCCCGCGATCCGATAGATCAAACGCCGGATCGGTAAGCGGCAGAAAGGCGATGTCTTGTGTTCCGTCTTCTGCCATCAGAAGAGCCGGCTGCGCTGCACCTGTACCGCGCGTCAGGCCTGCCGGAAACACCGCGAAACCCGCCGCATCCGTCACCGCAGTTCCCAGCACCGCATTGGCGCGTGAAATCAGGCTGACTTTAACCTCCGCACGCGCCGTGGCATCGTGCAATGCGCGCACATTTACCTGCAATCCATCCACGCCGGACCAAGTGGTTATCCCCAGATCGCTCAGAACAAACCACTGGGTTGCTGCAGGGTAATCATACGGGTCCTGACCAGGCACCGAAGCACTTAGGGCATAGATGCCAGGGGTTTGATCCGCGAGCGCCTCAACCATCGGCAAGCGCGTGGTCATGTCCACATTCAACTCGTTCTGCACATCGCCCTGACCGGTCCAGATTTCCTGCGCCAGATCACTGGAAAAATTGTCGTCCTCGTATTTACTAAGCGGCCGCCCGAAATAGCTTTCGCGGATCGCGCGAACCAGATTGCGGTCACTGACGCGGCGCAGTTTGAGATCGACCTGATCGACATTCACAGTTTCGATCGGCAGCGCCGCATCGGCGCTGCGCGGCAATACGTAAGCGCGCCCGGGAAAGCGCACCAGCGGGGTGCGGTCTCTGACATAAAGCGCGATACGCACATCCTTGTCCAGCACCTCGCCGCTTGCAGCAGGTAGACCCTGCCGGAACGTTACCTCATAGCGTTCACCATGCGAAACGCCGTCGATACACAGCTGGCTTTCATCAGCTTGCACAACCAATCCGCGCCCCTCAATCCGCACGAACGGTTCGTAATCCACGCCGGCCTGAACCAGCTTTTCGGAAAATTCAGCGCAGATGCGCGGGGCCGCAGCGTCATTGTCCGCACGGTGTTCGACAATGCGGAACCCGTATTTGCCAATTGCTGTCTCTAATGCTGCGGCGATATCCTCGCGCGGGCTAAAGGTACTGGCAAGGCGCAGGGCGGGAATCATGTCGCTCCCCCGCCGGTCTGCCTCAAGCGCCTGCGCCATGAAATGCAGCGCATCTGCGCGCACGGCATCAGAGACTGCCCGAAGATACGCGTTCACGGCAGCACTCACCGCCTCGCGGTGATAACGGGCCCGGTCTGCACCGCCTTCGACTTCCTTGGCACGGCGCAGAGACAAATAGGCAAAACGTACCCACAAATCTCCCCGATCTGTTTGCGCAACGGTTTTGCCTGCCCATGCCAGTGCGGTGCGGGTGTTCCCCTGCTCTTCTGCCCGCAACATCGAAGCGATCAAGTCATCTGCAGTTGTCCCGTCCTCAAATGAGAAGCGTTGCGCATTGCTTGCCACCAATGCATGTGCTGCGGCCAGATCCTTGTCGCTGAGAAAGTTCAGATCCGCCATGCGTTCTGGTGCAGTGGCCAGCACAAGTGCATCGGACGCCACCTTGCGCGATGATATTGCCCCTTCGTAAGCCCGACTGTCAGTGATGGCAGATTTGGGAAAACAGGAATTGTTGCGGGTGTTGTATGTAAATGCCACACAGGCTGATTGCGCCGAGCAGGCACGCGCACAGGCCGCTTGCGTGGTATCAAAGAGACTGGTCAGATCCGCGCCAAAAAAATCTGTGTTCCTGAACAATAGATAGCGGTGATCGGGGGGGGCGTTCTGTGCAGACAGGGGTCCTGCAATCAGCAAAAGCATCAACAAGGGCAGACGCAGCGAACGCAAAAGCGACATATCAGTCTCCGATCCGGGATGATCTCAAGGTGCCACGGTCGCCGGAGTCGAACAAGCCTTGGCGGTGGCCTAAAATCCGGCTTTCAAAAATATCTGTTGAGGAATTGAGGTTAATGAGATGTTCACCCGGATCACAGATTTTGAGGATGCCACCCAGAAAGAGTGCCGGAGCACTGGATGAACTTAGCCAGCAAACTAACCAACGAGCGCCGCTCGCGCCTTGCTGCGGAACGGATGCTGGAGTTGAAACAGGCCGAACTGTTCGCAGCAAACCACAAACTGGGTCAGGCCGCCCAACAGTTAAGCGATGAAATCGTCGAAACCCGCGCTGAGGTGGAAAATATCCGCGGCGAGAACCGCCGCGTGAAGTCTGATCTGTCAGCCGCCAACCAGCGCATTGCGATTACCGAACGCCGACTATGGCAGACGATCCAGACCATCAATGACGGCTTTGCCTTTTTCAACGGCGACAACAAGATGATCATGGCAAACACGGCCTATCTGGCGGTTTTTGACGGCTTGGAAGAAATCGGGCCCGGTGTGGACTATGTGACCATCCTCCAGATCCTGACAGATGAAGGGATTGTAAACACAGGGAGCCTGCACCCCGCCAAATGGCGCCAGAAAATGACCCATCGCTTGCAACAGCCCAAGCCAGAACCGGTTGTCATCCAGCTGTGGAATGGCAGTCACGTGAAACTGGTGGATCAGCGCGGCCCGGATGGTGACATGGTTTCCCTGGCCCTCGATATCACTTCAACGGTACAATACGAACAACAGCTCAAAGAGGCGCGCGCCATCGCGGAAGGGGCAAATAGGGCGAAATCCGCTTTTCTGGCCAATATGAGCCATGAAATACGGACACCGATGAACGGGGTCGTCGGGATGGCCGATGTGCTGATCGACACCGACCTTAACGATGAGCAGCGGCTTTATGTCGATACCATCCGCAATTCCGGCGAGGCGCTTCTGGTCATCATCAATGACGTTCTGGATTATTCCAAGATTGAAGCCAAAAAGCTGGAGCTTCATCCCGAACCCTTTGATCTGGAACGCGCAATTCAGGAAATTCTGATGCTGCTTCAACCAGCCGCACGCGCCAAGGGGCTGTCACTGGTGCTTGACTATGACCTGTTCCTGCCAACCCAGCTGGTGGGCGACCCCGGACGTTTGCGTCAGGTGATGACGAACCTGTTGGGCAATGCCGTTAAATTTACCACACACGGCCATGTCATGGTGCGCGTTACCGGCGTTCCGGACGAGGCAAGCAATACAGTCATGGCGCATATCAGCATTGAAGACACCGGTATCGGAATTCCGGTGAACATGGTCGATCACATTTTTGGCGAATTCAATCAGGTTGAAAACGAACGCAATCGGCAATTTGATGGCACCGGCCTTGGCCTTGCCATCTCGCAACAGCTGGTCGAGATGATGGATGGCCAGATATGGGTCACCTCAGAGGAAGGCGTCGGCTCCTGTTTTGGTTTCAAAGTGGCGCTTGGTGTCGCCCCTGAGGGGGTGCTGGATACCCCTCCAGATCTAGCTGCCATCGGCCCGATACTGGTGGTGAGCGAAGGGGAGGCCGCGCGCAACGTGCTGGCACGACAGTTGGGGCGGCTTGGAGCCAAAGTCATCTGCTGCACCTCGGGTGATGCGGCACTTGTGCAAGTCACTGAGGAACTGGCGCTGGTTATCGCGGTGCAGCAAGTGCCAACGATGGACGCGCTGAAATTGGCCAAAGCCCTGAGCGAGAAGCAACTCGACATACCCATCCTGTTACTCAGCACCAGCCCCGGAGAGGCAGAGAAGCACCCGTTACGCAACGAGGTCAGCGATGTGTTGCAATTCCCGCCACCCCGCCGGGAACTGATCGCGCGCATCGAGGCGCTAACCGGCATGACACGTCAGACGGCACAAAAGCGTCCGATGCGAATCCTTGCCGCCGAAGACAACAAGACCAACCAATTGGTATTCCGCAAGATGATCAAAGATCTGGACGTAGATCTGAAGTTTGCCTCCAACGGACAGGAGGCCGTTACGCTATTTCAGGACAGCGCACCTGATATCATCTTTATGGACATATCCATGCCAATTCTGGACGGGAAAGAGGCAACCAAAGCCATTCGCGCGCTTGAAGAAGGATCAGGTTTCCATGTGCCCATTGTTGCACTTACTGCCCACGCCATGACCGGTGATGATGCAGGCATTCTGGCAGCGGGTCTTGATCATTACCTGACCAAGCCTCTGCGCAAGCCCGACATCATTGCCCGGATCAAAGCAGCGCACGGCGACGGAATGCAACCTTTGGAGACCGGTCAGGAAACCGGATAGTCGCGTAGAAAGACGGGGCGTTCAGCCGTCGAGCTTTGCGCGTCAAAAGCATAGCCGCCGATGTCAAAGCCGGTGATCTCGTCCGCATCTGTAAGGCGGTTCTGAATGATGAATCGCGCCATGGCCCCACGTGCCTTCTTTGCGAAGAAGCTGACAATCCTGGGGCCTTTACCGTCCCGCTTATCTTCCATGAACTGCGGGGTAATGATCTTTAGCTTCAGTGACTTTAGTGACACGGCCCCAAAGTACTCTTGCGAGGCACAATTGATCAGAATATCCGTCCCAACCGCATCTGCTTGCGCATTCAACGCCTTGGCCGGTCCATCGCCCCAATAATCATACAGGTTTGTTCCGCGCCGCGTCTTCAGGCGGCTGCCCATTTCCAGACGATAGGGCTGAATTGCGTCCAGAGGGCGCAGCACGCCATAAAGACCTGACAAGATGCGCAAGTGTTCCTGCGCCCACGCCAACTCGTCGCTATCAAGGCTGGTGGCCTCCAGCCCCTGATAAGTGTCCCCGGCAAACGCAAGTGCTGCGGGACGCGTGGCTTCGGCATTGGGAGTATCCTCAAACGCTGCAAAACGGTCGCGATTCAACCGCGCAAGATCATCCGACAGATCCATCAGGCCCTTCAACTTGCCAAGCGTCAGATTGCGCGCTGTTTTGACCAACCGTACCGCATCGTCCTGAAATTCCGGCTGCGTGGCGGCCACGTCGCGCTCCGCCCAATCAAGTCTTTTGGCAGGTGAAATCACTACCAGCATATCCACATCCCCTTATTTCGACTGTTATCTAGCCTGCGTCGCGCAGGACGTCCAGAAACGCGGGGCCGAAACGGTCTGCACGCCGGTCTCCTAACAGCTTTTCCAGCATACCCTCGTCCGCACCCCTCATCTGGGCGATCTTGGCCAGTTGTGAGGCCGAACAGCTCAGCGGCTTGTCCGTACCGGCAGCACCGCGTGCCAATTCGGCCTGCACCTGCAACAACTGGTCGTAAATCTGCCCCGCATCACGACCTGCCAGTTTGCGCCGGGTCGGGTGCATTTCCTGCACCGCGCCGTTGATCACCTCAAGAAAGAGCTTGCCGTAAGTCTCCAGTTTTTTAGCACCGACACCCCCGATACCTGCCATGCCATCCAGATCACGCGGTCGCGCCTCTGCCATTTCGATCAGTGTGCGGTCGGTAAAGATGATATAGGCGGGCACTCTCGCGGCCTCCGCCAATGCGCGTCGCTTTGCTTTGAGGGCTGACAGCAATGGGGCATCTTCTTCTTTGACCATCTGTTTCACTGCAGGCCTGCGGCTGCTGCCCGCCGCTGTTATGGAATCGCGGCGCAGGCTGATCTTTGCCTCATCGCGCAAAATCGGCACAGCGGCGTCGGTCATTTTCAGCGCCCCGTGCCGCGTGGGATCAGGGCGGATCAGATCATGGCCCATCATCTGCCGGAACACCGCCTGCCATTGGGGTCGTGTGTACTCGGTACCGACGCCAAACGTGGGCAAGCTGCTATGGCCCCGTTCACGTACCTTGTCAGTCTCGATACCCAACAGGATGTCGATCAGGTGGCCAGAGCCGAACCATTCATCGGTGCGCAAGATTGCCGATAGTGCCTTGCGTACAGCGGTCGTACCATCAAACACATCTGCCGGCGTGTCGCACAAATCACACGTACCGCATGACACGTCCGTTTCCTCGAAGTATCCCAGCAGAGTTTTGCGCCGACACTCCAATGCTTCGGCCAAACCCAACAGCGCGTTCAGGCGACCATGATCGGCAGCGCGCCGTTCAGGCGGGGCCAGCCCCTCGTCGATCTGGCTGCGGCGCAGACGGATATCATCCGCCCCGAACAGCGTGAGCGTTTCGGCTGGCGCACCATCGCGGCCTGCGCGGCCGATCTCCTGATAATAGGCTTCGATGCTTTTCGGCAGATCCGCATGGGCGACCCAGCGGATATCCGGCTTATCCACACCCATGCCAAAAGCCACTGTCGCGCAGACAATCAACCCGTCTTCCTGCTGGAAACGGCGTTCCGCGATGCGACGGTCTTCCGCCTCCATCCCGCCATGGTAGTGAATCGCTTTTTGGCCCGCTTCCTTTAACGCCCGCGCAATACCCTCAGTCTTGGCGCGCGTTCCGCAATAGACAATTCCAGACTGCCCCTTACGCGCCGCCGCAAAGTTCAAAATCTGCTCGCGTGGCTTGTTCTTGGCAGAGAACGCCAGATGGATGTTGGGACGGTCGAACCCGTGCAGAAAGGTACGCGGGGCCCCGCCGTCAAACAGCTTTTGGACAATCTCTTCGCGGGTCTCGCTGTCTGCAGTGGCGGTGAAGGCAGCAAGCGGCACATTCAACGCGCGCCGCAACTCTCCGATGCGAAGATAGTCCGGGCGAAAATCGTGACCCCATTGGCTGACACAATGGGCTTCGTCCACCGCAATCGCCCGAACGCCAACGCGCTTGAGCATCCCCATGACCGAACCGGCAGCGAGGCGTTCAGGGGCCATATACAACAACTTGAGCGTTCCGGCCTCCAACCCTTCCCAAACCGCGTCGGTTTCTTCGGGCGTGTTGCCGGAGGTCAGCGCGCCAGCACCCACACCCGCCTCTTGTAATGCGCGGACCTGATCGCGCATCAGTGCAATCAGCGGGCTGATGACAACTGTAACGCCCTCGCGCAGCAGGGCAGGCAGTTGAAAACAAAGCGATTTACCGCCACCCGTGGGCATGATCGCCAACACGTTTTCGCCCGCAGTAACGGCGTCGACGATCTCTTCCTGACCGGGGCGGAAAGCGTCGAAGCCAAAGACATCTTTTAACAGCGTGGCAGCGCTATCCATGTGGCGTACTCTTGTTATTGTCTGCTCGTTTTACGCAGACTCCCACACTAGCAAATAGGGAACAAGGGCCGCAGTGACGCAGGTTTCTCATTTTGCCCTAGTTGCCTCTGCACTGCGAAATCTGCGCAGTGCAACACTGCCTGTATATCAGTAAAATGCCGCCGCATTGTTAATCAGGAGAATCCGCAGCACCGCCACGCCGATCAGCACAACCAGAGGTGCGAGATCTAGGCCGCCCATCTGTGGCACGATCTGGCGCACGCGTGAATAGATCGGATCAAGCAGCCGGTTCAGGCC
>JBARUV010000140.1:0-4170 GCA_049645905.1 Sulfitobacter sp. | reverse complement strand
TCTGGTGATCGCCGATGGCGATAATGATCCGGACTGGATCGCCCTTGATCTGTTGTCACAGGCAGAACACGACGAAAGCGCCCAAAGCATCCTGATAACAACAGACCCTGCATTTGGCACTGCGGTTGCTGACGCCGTGGCCAAACGCCTTGAAACGCTGGAACGCCGCGCCATTGCCGGCGCGTCCTGGCGTGACTTTGGTGCAATCATCACCGTCCCTGATCTTGAAACCGCCGCGGCCCTGTCAGACCGCATCGCGCCCGAGCATCTGGAGCTTTGCGTCGCTGATCCCGCCGCATTGTCCGCGCAGATCACCCACGCTGGCGCTATCTTTCTGGGTCAATGGACACCCGAAGCAATCGGCGATTACGTCGGCGGGCCGAACCACGTCTTGCCCACTGCCCGCTCTGCGCGGTTCTCCTCCGGTCTCTCTGTGCTCGACTTCCTGAAACGCACAACGCTGGCGCAAATGACCCCGTCTGCCCTGCGTGCCATCGGACCGTCAGCAGAGCGGCTCGCGACCTCCGAAAGCCTTGAGGCGCACGGTTTGTCCGTCACAGCCAGATTGCGAAAGCTGAACGAATAGCGGCTAGATCTCTGCGGTCCCCCGACCGGACTGGAACAATCGGCGTCGCCTTGTCATTGCCCGCATGGCACCAAACGTCTAAACCACATCTAGTATACCCAATTCTGAGTACCTCCCATGTCCCGTATTACCCATATCGCGCTTGATGACGCGAACCTGCCGCCGCCCACGCCCGAGATCGAGCAGGAGCGCAAAGTCGCCGTGTTCGACCTGCTCGAAGACAATACCTTTGTCATTCCGGCGCGCGATGATCGTGTCGTACCCCAAGGCCCCTACCACCTCGGGCTGTCGATCCGCGACAAAAGGCTGGTGTTCGATGTTGCCACCGAAGATGCGGAAAAGGCGGCAGAGTTCCATCTGTCGCTCGGCCCGTTCCGGCAGGTGGTCAAAGACTACTTCCAGATTTGCGAAAGCTATTTCGACGCTGTGAAAAAACTGCCGCCCAGCCAGATCGAAACCATCGATATGGCGCGCCGTGGCATTCACAACGAAGGTTCCCGCGTGCTGCAGGAACGCTTGGCGGGCAAGGCGGAGATTGACGAGGATACCGCGCGCCGCCTGTTCACCCTGATCTGCGTTCTGCACTTTGGTGGCTAGATGACGCAGCCGCGACCACAATCTGTGCTGTTCTGCTGCGATCACAACGCGGTGCGCTCCCCCATGGCCGAGGGGATCATGAAGAAATATTACGGCACCGACACCTACGTTCAATCCGTCGGCGTGAAAAACGATCTTGAGATTGACGGATTTTCCGTTGCCGTCTGTGCGGAAATTGATGTGGAACTGTCGCGCCACCGCTCGCGCAGCTTTGACGAGATGGAACAGTGGGGCGATGACCTCAGCTCGTTCGATCTGGTGATTGCCCTGTCCCCCGCCAGCCAGCGCCGCGCGCTTGAGCTGACCCGCTTTTTCCATCTCGCGGTAGAGTATTGGCCGATCCTTGATCCGACAGGCCTCGGGGAAAGCCGCGAAAACAAACTGGCGCAATTCCGCGCTGCCCGTGACCAGATCGCCAAACGCCTGCTAGAGCGGTTCGGCCCGCCACGCGAGGACCTCGGTTAGCTGCCGCCGCACACTGCGCCTGCGGACTGCCCGAACTCTTTCCAGACCTTCCAGAACCGCTCGTTACCGGCATTGTCGGATTGGCGCACTTCCTGAAGCTTGTGCGGGTTCTTGAAATATTGCGCCCCGCGCCGCTGGTCGGCACCGGACAGCGTTTGATTTGCCACTGCCTGAACACAGCCACAGCGCGTGTGCGACGCCGCTTTGCGCCCGCCTGACTGGCAGGCTTGCTGGATCGGTCCGCGTGCGAATTGCACGACAACACTTGGCGCCGCACCATAGCCGCGCGCATTCTTGGACGCATAGCTGCTTCCGCCGCCGCATCCCGCGATACTCAATACCGCCACACACACCAAAGATGTTCTGATCATTGTTACTGCCTTACCCGATGGACCTGTTGGGTTTGCCCCTTGGTGGCCCGTGTTTGGAGAAGTTTATGCCCTAAATTCGGGCACGAGGCAATTCACGTTTCTGTCGCATAGTGCCGTTCAGCGCTACCATCCGCGCCTCGTGGCGCCGCATCACCGGATGCCCGCAGCATGCAATTTCGCCGCTGCCTGTGTCCTCAAGATAGGGAAACAGCGTCACGACCTCGGCCCGCGCCGCTGGCAACAGGGCATCCAGCGCCATTGGTCCGGGCAGCAGGCTTTCGGTCCAACAGCCTTCTGTCATGATCATCTCGTGATGGTCAAACAACAGATGCACATAGGTCACCTGCCCGCAGGGGACGATGCGGATGCTGCTGTCATTGATCAGGTGCACGGCCGGGACCAGCATACAATCCTGCCCGAACAACAGTTCGGTCTGCCACCCCTCCAGCAACACGCGGTGCTGTTGGGATACCCACAAGGTCTCGCTGTTGCCCACCGCGCCCTTTTCAATACGCACCGGCGCAAAATCGGCGATGCCCCGAACCGACCGATGCCCGGCCCACCGCACAGTCTGCATCCCGTTGTCGCGGGTGCGCACGCGCTCGCCCGCCGCCACGTCCTCTATCCGCATATGGCCCTGCGCGGTCTCGACCATCGTGCCCGCAACCAGACAAATCGGCGTGGCATATTCCTCGGAAGCAAAACTGGGCCCCTCGAAAGTGCTCGTAACCGTCAGAGGCACACCGATGGGCGGGAACCCACCGGGCCCGCCAACAAAAGACAGGCCTTCAATTGTTCCGAAACTGGGCGAAGAATTGTTCACGTTAAAGCCGACAAGCGTCCAGCTGTTGGTGCCGTCCGTCACCACGATTCCGTATTCGGCCTCCACACCGGTGCCGTCAGCATAGCTGGTCCCGTCAATCGTCTGGGTGCCGTTCAGGCGCTGGTTGCCATCGTTGTCTTCGAATTCGTTGTCATTGTCGGTGATCGCGACAGCCGTCCACGCATCCGAGTTCAGCGTGATCGTCAGCCCGTTCAGATGGCTGCCGTCGCCCTGCGTCACCCCGTCAAGCTGCCCGCCACCGGAAATGGAAATGTCACCCTCGCCGAGGGTGTAGATGGTATAGTCAGGCACTGCTCTGCTCCGCTCAACCGCGTTATATCGCTTTTTCGGAAAATAGTGACGAAATATGGCCTAAGTGTGGAGGGTGGGAAGGTCGCGTTACGTCAGCCTCGCGGCTGAGAACACCCATAGCCCCAACCACCCGTCCGTGCCCTTCGCCGAACTTGCCGTTCTGCTGGAGCAAACAGCAATACATCCAACGCGTAGGGTGGGATTTATCCCACCTCCCAGAGAATCAAAGGAAGTCCGGGGAACGAAAAATTTTGCAATCACTCTAGTTAGCGCTGCGCACCATTGAAGTAAGCGTCGCCCGAAAAGCCAAAAGTGCTGTTCTCGGAAACAGACGTGCTACCAGTGGGTTAGTACTCAACGGGCCAATGCGTGTGCAGACCCTCAATGCCGCGCGGCTAGCGATAGCGCAGCGCACTTCGGGTGTCTGTTTTTCGAGCCATGCAATCGCTGCTTCCCGATCGGAAAAATCAACCTCAGCCATTACAGCTTCCCAACAAACATCCCACCTTGACCAACCCCCAAAACCACCGCATATCCCCATACATGACAGCACTTTCACACATCCGCAATTTCTCCATCGTGGCCCATATTGACCACGGTAAATCCACGCTGGCCGACAGGTTGATCCAGTCGACCAACACCGTGGCCGACCGCGACATGAAAGAGCAGATGCTCGATAGCATGGACATCGAGCGCGAGCGCGGCATCACCATCAAAGCCCAGACCGTGCGCATCAATTACACCGCCAAGGATGGCGAGGAATATGTCCTCAATCTGATCGACACACCGGGCCACGTCGATTTCGCCTACGAAGTCTCCCGCTCCATGCGCGCGGTCGAAGGCTCCCTGCTGGTCGTGGACTCCACCCAAGGGGTCGAGGCGCAGACGCTGGCCAACGTCTATCACGCGATCGACGCGGATCACGAAATCGTGCCCGTCCTCAACAAGATCGACCTGCCCGCCGCCGATTGTGACCGCGTGGCCGAACAGATCGAGGACGTGATCGGCATCGACGC
>JBARUV010000139.1:0-30838 GCA_049645905.1 Sulfitobacter sp. | reverse complement strand
GTACATCCGTACGGCACACAGAATGATCACAGCAGGAAAACGATGGCGTTTGAATGGTTGCTTGCTCGGCATAACGGAATCCTCCGCACCAAAACTCACAAAATCACACGGTTAATGCAACAGTCCCAATTTCGCAGCGTGGCTGGGTCTGGTTCCGCGCCAGAATTCAACAGGCGGAAAGCGGAAATATGGACGCATCACTAAAATGGGCCAACGTGACATCCGACGATTGCTGATCATCGGAGCCATGTCGCAGATCGCGGCATCAAAGAAAGCTCCAGAACGAGCTGATCCTTGGCTGCTGGACATGCTGAAACGAAAACCACGTCTGGTGGCCGGCGTTGCGCTCGCAAACCGCATGGCGTGACGGCTATGGGCTATGTTAAAGACAAAAAGAGATTACGAAATTCAGGGGGCGGCTGCGTAGGCCAACCCTGGATAGCAGCAGGACTGAGAGGACGGACGAAAGGTTAAGGAACACGGATCAACGAGATTGAACTCGGAAAAGGCAGAATAATTCCTCGGTGCTACCAAAGCCCGTATAACTGATTGTCCTCCGATTTCGCGTATCTCCATAACGGCTCGCAGTCGGGTATAGCTGCATATCAGAAGCCGGACACCTGAATGCACCTTATCCTGTTGCAAGACCTAAATGCCAACCCACTCAGAACCGGGGCCCCCACACCGGACTTATCGTAACTCGGGAGTGAAGACTGCCAAATCTTCAATGCGCCCATTCTCTGCACGGCGCACGAACTCACCCATAACGAGCGCCTCTATGCTGGAATAATACATTATTGCCCGCAGCCTGTCAGGTTCGCTGAAACCGTGTTACGCATGGACAGACACCTCATTGCAATTCATTGGAGTTGAGCTTTTGACCGATCAGCTTTCACAGCGTACCGGCAATGCCCGCGATGCGGTACGGACGCAGACAGACAATGCACATGCGCAGTTGCACTTGCATACATCATTTGTAGCCCTGTTCGAAGGAACCCTTAGCGTCGAGGACTATCGGTTACTTATGCAACGGTTCCATGGGTTCTACGCGCCACTTGATCTAGCGATAGAAAAGACGATTGCGGGGATGCAGCCCACCTCCGTGCGCTATGCTTACATACGCCGATCCGACTTATTAGCCCAGGACATGGTTGACCTGAAATTTGGCGCGCTAAGTGAGTTGAATAGCCCGCATTGCACGCAGGCGCGTGATATTGTTTCGCCGACGACACTTGGGGGGGTGCTATACGTGATTGAAGGGGCAACATTGGGCGCGCCACAAATTGATCGGGCCGCGCAAAAGCTGCTGGGCAACGAAGGGCTGGAGGGGCGGCGTTTCTGGGCTTGGTGCCGGGCACAGAACAAGCAACGGTGGTCGATGGCGAATAGCTATTTGGAACAGTCGCACGCGCAAGGCGTAGCGCTTGATGACCTCGTTAAGGGCGCGCGGCAGACGTTTGAGGTGCTGTCAGAGTGGTTGGCCCCACTGAATCAAACAAAACCGGCCGTGCACGAGGCTCTTTCATGACATCGGATCAGGTTGATCTGGAGACATGCGACCAAGAACCGATACACCTTATTGGCGCGGTTCAACCGCATGGTTCCTTGATTGCGATCAATGATACAACTCTGGTCATTGAATACGCCAGCCTAAATACAATCGCATTCTTGGGATACGATGCCGATGCGATCCTTGGCAAACACCTTGAATTCGTGATCGGCGCACAAAACGTTGCAGCGCTTCCAACCTTACCATTGGAACCGCCCGAGCCAGAACTGTTCAAACCGTGGTTTTTTAGTTTCAGCGGGCCGGATGGCACGTCCATCAATGTTGAATGTCTGCCGCACCGGAACAACGGTCACATTATTCTTGAATTTGTACTGCCAGAGCAGACCCCCGCCGCCGTTTGGGAAGACGAAATGCTGCGCCGTGGTGTCATCTCAGAACTGATCAAACCGGGCGCGCTGACGGAACTTGCAGATGCCAGTGCAAAAATCATTCGCGATGTCACCGGATTTGATCGGGTGATGATCTATAAGTTCGCGGACGACAAACATGGTGAAGTCATTGCTGAAAGCACCAACCGCCCTGACAGTTTTTTGGGTCTGCATTATCCGGCCTCTGATATACCTGAACCGGCGCGGCGGCACTTCGTTCTAAATGTGATGCGCACCATTCCTGACATCAATGGCGATCGGATTCCAATCGTCGGTCGGACGGGCGACGTGGCGAACGCAACATCGGCGCAACCGCTGGATCTCACATTTTCCAAACTGCGCGCAGTGGCCCCTGTTCATGTCGAATACCTGAACAACATGGGGGTTGGTGCCAGCCTGTCGATTTCGCTGATTACCAACGATGAACTTTGGGGGCTGGTTGCCTGCCACCATTACAGCAAAAGGTTGGTGTCATCGAGCAGGCTGCGCTTTGCTGAACTGCTGGGCAGCACGACCTCGGCGCTTTTGCAAAGCATCGAAGACACCAATCAACTGCAAAAGAGTATCAAGGCTGAAAAAACCGCATTCTATATTGAGCAACAGGCGCGCTCTGGGCGGTCACTGGGCGAATTGGTCAAAGATCAGGCGGCTAATCTGATGGAGTTGATTGACGCGCAGGGTATGCAATTGGTGCTTGGTGATGACCTAATCCAAAGCGGGTCAGTCCCGGAAAAAATTATGGACTTGGCGGGCCTGCGCAGGCTATCCGCAGACGGTGTTGCAACTACAGACAACCTGTCGACGCTCATTGATATGAACGAAGACCAGATGCACACGGCGGCAGGTGCCACGCTGTTGGACTTGTCGGACGATGGCCATGATTATCTGGTGTTTTTTCGCAGCACTTTTGACCAAACCATCCGGTGGGCTGGCAAGCCGGAAAAGATTGAGACGATCGACAAGGATGGGGTCATGCGACTTTCTCCGCGTGGGTCTTTTGCATTGTGGCAAGAGGAACGGCGCGACAAGAGCAGGCCGTTTGACGCCAGCGACAGGGATGCGTTGCGCATTTTACGCCGGGCCTTGTTTGCGCTGAACAGTCTGGAGCGTGAGCGGATAGCACTTGATGCGCAAAAAGTATCTGAGGCCGAAGAGATTCGCCTACGCCACGCGCTGCTGGATGCGGCACGGGCCAGTTCCCTTGGAGAGTTGGCGTCGGCGATTGCACATGAATTGAACCAACCGCTTTCGGCAGTTGCGAATTATGTCAGCGCCTGTCGTCAGGAATTTAAGAATTCGAACGTCGAGATGCCGGCACGCGCGGAATCCCTGATTGACGATGCTTTGGCGGAAACAACACGAGCCGGTGATTTGGTGCGTCGTATCAGAGATTTCATCACACGGGGCGATTTGAACGCTGACTTCATTGATTTGATCCCGCCAATCAGACAGGGCATTGAGCTTGCGCTGGTTTCCAACGAGCTGCCAAAACTTAAAGTTAATCTCGAAACCGCAAACAAACTGCCCCAAGTGTTGGCAGACCCTGTTCAGATCGGGCAGGTTATCCTCAATCTTGTGCGCAATAGTATCAATGCGATGAAGACCGCCAAAAAGCAGGTTTTGACAGTTGCCGTGACCCGCGAGGACGGGAATGTTCAGGTGATCGTGCAAGACACAGGCTCAGGTATCCCTTCTGAAGTACAAAAATATGTCTTTGAACCTTTCCATGCGTCGACCACAAAGGGCATGGGTATTGGGCTGTCGCTTTGTCGTTCTATCATAGAAGCACACGGGGGTCGCATTTGGGTGCAACCATCAAAGAACGGAGCCACAATTGGTTTCCGACTACCTGCACGGGAGGATCATGATGAGTAGCTCCAAAAAAGATTTATCCATCTACGTGGTGGAAGATGACTCCGCCGTCTTGAAATCCCTCTGTGCGCTTTTGAACGCGCATGGGCATTCAACGATTCCCTGCGCATCGGCAGAAAATTTTCTGCGGGTGTTTGACCCTAATCGAAAAGCCTGCCTACTTCTTGACGTTCGCCTACCGGGGATGAGTGGAACGCAGTTGCAGTCTCACCTAAACGAGATTGGCATCGCCCTTCCAACAATTGTGGTGACAGCACATGGCGATGTGCCCATTGCGGTTCAGGCGATGCGCGCCGGTGCGATTGATTTCATAGAAAAACCTGCCCAAGCAGAAGATATTCTGAACGCCGTGGATTTGGCAATTGGTATGTTGTTCAATCGGCAACCGGCTGTTTTATCAAAACAAATTGTCGCTGACCGGCTTGCAAAATTGACGGACCGCGAACGCGATGTGCTGCATCATTTATTATTGGGAAAGCTCAATAAAGAAATTGCAAATGAGCTGAATGTCAGCCAGCGGACAGTCGAAGGTCATCGCTCGCGCATCCGCGAGAAAATGCACGCGCGCGGCATAGCGGATTTAATCCGTATGTTGGGATAATTGGCGTAAATTCGCGCAGGTATTTATACGCAGTGGGAATTCCGAACTAGCCCTTCAACTTTGACGCGTTCTAAGCTGACGCAATGGAAAGGTGGAGTTCTTGAGCGCAGGTAGTATTTTTCAAATTCCGAATATCTGAATTGGCTCTTGAAAAGTCGAATGAGACGCTGATGGCACAGATCGCGCTATCGGGATATTCGGCTCTGGAAAACCACCTCTGTTCAGTGCGGTCGCGAACACTTCTGAAACTTGAGGTTGGGAGGCCTCAGTAACGATCATGTCGATTTGCGCGCAAAGGTGTGCCAGATCGTTTGGGTAATTTCCTGCCAACAATACGAGCCAAGATTTTGTCGACAAAAGGCGGGTACGCGTCTTTTGAAATTGGGGAGACGACGAGATGCCAAGGGAACAAAGTTTGTCAGTCGCACGCGCGCACCATGAGCCGCTGCAATATCAGGTTTACGCGAAGAGCCAAGCAAACATCCGTCGATTGAAAGACCGCTTGCCTGAGGACGTGGTGGTAAACCTAGCGCGCGAAGTGATCCGCCGGGTTGCATTGAAAGACCGGAATTTGCAAAGCGTTGCAGCAATCCCGTGCCCCGTAAATTTAGAAAACATCTGTCATGAATTATTGTCGGACGACGACAAAGCCGTGGTTGAGATGATCGCGGGCCTACGGGCAGATGGATTCGAAGCAGAAGAGATATATTTAAAGCACCTTGCCGGTGCCGCGCGGATGTTAGGGCAATGGTGGGAAGAAGACAAAGTCAATTTCAGCCAGGTCACGATTGCAAGCAGCCGAATGTTTGCCATCATGCGCAGCATGAGGCACCTGTTTGAGCCCGCAATTCCAACGCATGCGAAGTCCGCAATTTTTGCATCCGTTCCCGGTGAAAACCATACGATGGGTGTCAGAATGGCCGCGGATTTGTTTCGCAAGAAAGGCTGGGATATTTTATTAAAAGTCGGCCTCGACCATGAGGCGCTTGTTGCTGAGATTGAGCAGGAACCAACGGGCATTGTCGGCCTTTCGATCAGCGGTCGCCACTCTGTTGATGCGCTTTCAAGGCTAGCTGTCGCGCTTCACATCTCTTGCCCCCAAGCGTATTTACTGGTCAGTGGCCAAGACATAAAAGAGGCCAAGCCTGTATTGTCCCTCATGGGATTTGACGGCATTGCCAGCGACATTGATGAAGCAAAGGAAAAAATGTCAGCGCTGTGGGAACGTAAGATCATGGAAAAACGCGTTCATTAGCCGCGGGTGCGTTAATTCTTGCTCAGCAAACCGTATTTGCGCAGCTTTACGTACAAGGACTGACGTGACAGCCCCAGCATTTCGGCAGCAGCGACACGGTTGTTTGATGTCATTTCAACCGCAGTTTCGATGCACATTTTTTCGATAACATCCGTTGTCCGCGCGACAATATCCTTAAGCGATTGACCGCCAATCAGTTCGATAACAGATTGCATATCGACATCGGTGATTTGTTTCCTTGGCGCGTTTGCCGTTTCAACACGTCTTGAATCGCGAATGATCATCCCAAATATGGTTTGCGCGCCTGCGCTCATCTGAGTTGTGGATATCTCGACTGCACGTTCAAATCCATGCTCGCTCACTAACTTGGTCGCGTAAAGACGCATGCTTCCTGCCCGACGGGCATTTTCCAACATCACATTCATATCTACGCTACCCCGACTGAAAAAATCGGCAATCGAACGTCCCTGAATGTTGCCAGAATGTGTGATCTCCCCCAGCTTGGAAAACGCGTCATTTGAACTGAGAATTTGACCGGTGCCATCGACGAAGACAATGGCATCCACGCCGTTTTGAAAAAGGCCCGTAAGCTGTGTCTGCAATTGATCCAAAGAAGATTCTTGGGCCCCTGCCATCGTGATTTTACAAAGCAGCATTTGACCGTCCCCCCCCCGAAACAAGGCCGGCTTCAATGAAAGCCTGCGTTTGTTGTGGGTGGACTTTGCAATCAATGGGGAAGGTGGTTGTTCTGAGCCAGCAGCAACCAGCCGATCAACCACATCCTCACGCCCCTTAGATTCGAATTCTTGCGCCAAGGCGGCATCAACCAAAACATCGCGTGACTTACCAAACACTTTTTCGGCGGCAGAATTACAGGCAATGATATTCCCGGTTTTCACCGAAACCAAAACGGTCGCAATGTTCGAAGATTCCATGAGGACACGAAAGCGAATGTCATGCTCACGATGCACTTCGTAACCATTTTCCAACGCGATTTGTGCCGTGACCAGTTGTTGCTGCATATCAGCGACAGACCTCAGATCGCTGCCCAACATCAGCGTCTCTCCGTCTGGCCCAAGCGAATGGAGGCTGTAGCGCATTGGAATTTCGCCCCGCCCATCCGGCGCAATATGGTTCAATTCCACTGGTTTTGCGCTGCTTGGAGTTTGCAAAAATTGCTTATGGCGCAGTTCAAATTTCAAGACAGATTCTTGATTGAGAGTGTCTGTAATGGAGATACCATGCCACTTCTCAAAACTATGGTTTTTCATAAATTCTGGATTCGACAAAACCGTATTGATCACGCCAGCCTTGGAAACAACCAGTGCCAAATCTGAAATGCGCGCGATGATATCGGTCACATTCTTGGGGTCAATCATAGGGACCAGCCCCTCAGCCCAAGTCATTTCACCTTGCGACGCCATACGTCAAAGTCCTTCGTTAAGATATAGGTTTTGTCACCATTAACCTTGGCCTATCCACGATTTTCAACTTGAACACCAGTCTTGGGTGCAGAAATCTAGCGCTTCTTGTACGTCATGTGAAACATAACCTGCGCCGGTTGCCGCCGCGATATCCACGTTTCGATCCAGAACGCCGCCGCCGATTACGAACTTAGGGTTGCACTTCTTTGGCGCGAACTTTGTACAAGCCCACTGTTGATCTAGCCTCGTAGTAGTCACGACATCCTAAAACGTCTCGCATCAATTCAAATATGTCAATTATATTTGACAGATTTTTTGAATTACTGCCGTTTTTAGGCGTATAGCGTATAAATACGTGCATCAAATTCATCGGAAATATTGTCATTTGGTGTAAATCAAAGTTGACACATCGGCCTTGCCCTGCCAGATTATTGGTTAAGGGAAACTGGCCTGGGGAGGGCATCAATGGCCAGCGCATCGCCATCACCATCGCAGCAATTTCGGCTTTATACGCCAGCACAACGCGCACGCCGTGACGCGACCATTTGGACACTTGTACAAGGCATTCTTGCGCCGCTGCAATTTGCGGTGTTTTTGATCTCGCTGGCACTGGTGATCCGTTACCTAATGAGCGGCGAAGGCTACGGCATCGCGACCGCCTCAATCATCGCAAAAACCGGGCTTTTATTTCTGATCATGATCACCGGGGCAATCTGGGAAAAAGCAGTCTTCGGCCAGTGGCTTTTCGCACCTGCATTCTTTTGGGAAGATGTGTTCAGCTTTGTCGTTATCTCCCTGCATTCATTGTATCTTTACGGCCTGCTAACAGCCACGATATCGCCAGATGCACTGATCATTATCGTGCTTTTGGCTTATGCCACATATGTCATAAACGCGGGTCAATTTCTGTGGAAACTGCGTGTCGCGCGCCTCCAATCTGAGGTGATGGCATGACAAACCAAATGGCCCCTCCTCCTACATTGGGATGTCGTTCTGCACCTGTTTTGAAACAGCGCGGCCAACGCGAGGTTTTCTGTGGTTTGACAGGCATCATTTGGCTGCACCGCAAAATGCAGGATGCGTTCTTTTTGGTGGTAGGCTCGCGCACCTGCGCGCATCTGCTGCAAAGCGCTGCTGGCGTGATGATCTTCGCAGAACCGCGCTTCGGGACAGCGATTCTCGAAGAAGGCGATCTGGCAGGACTGAACGACGCCCACAAAGAGTTGGACCGCGAAGTTGAGACACTGCTGGCGCGTCGTCCTGACATTCGGCAGTTGTTCCTCGTCGGCTCTTGCCCGTCAGAAGTGATCAAGCTGGACCTTAGCCGCGCTGCTGAGCGGTTAACGCAGCAATTCGCGCCCAAGGTACGCGTGCTAGAATATTCCGGGTCCGGGATCGAGACGACATTTACCCAAGGCGAAGATGCCTGTCTTGCGTCGATGGTGCCCGTGTTGCCCGCCACCCAAGAACGCAATCTGGTTGTCGTTGGGGCCTTGCCGGATGTGGTCGAAGATCAGATGTTGGCGCTGTTGAGCGATATGGGCGTAGGTCCAGTACAGGTGCTGCCTGCACGCACAATTGACGCAGACGTGGCCGTTGGGTCAAACACTGTCTTCGCCCTGACGCAGCCATTCTTGAGCGATACGCACGCCGCTCTTGTCCGGCGCGGCGCACGCCATATTGCGGCCCCCTTCCCCTTGGGTGAAGAAGGTACAACCGCCTGGCTTGCTGCAATTGCCACAGAATTTGACGTATCGCAAAAGGCATTTGATGCAGCCACCGAAGCCCCCCGTCGCCGCGCCCGTCAAGCAGTTGCACAGGCGGCAGAAGCCTTGGCCAATAAATCAGTCTTTTTCTTTCCCGACAGCCAACTCGAAATCCCGCTGGCACGGTTCCTGACCCGCGAATGCGGCATGACCGCCATCGAAGTTGGCTCGCCGTATATCCACGACACGATCCACGGCCCTGACCTTGATCTGCTGCCAACAGGTCCGCAGATTTCTGAGGGCCAAGATGTTGATCTGCAACTGGATCGCTGCCGCGCAGCACGTCCCGATCTGACGGTTTGTGGTCTTGGCCTTGCCAACCCACTTGAGGCCGAAGGGTTGTCCACCAAATGGGCAATCGAACTGGTCTTCACACCCGTACATTTTTACGAACAGGCCGGCGATCTGGCATCGCTGTTTTCACGTCCTCTGCGGCGCAAGAATATCCTGAACGGCCCTGTGTTGGAGGCCGCTGAATGAAATTGACCGTCTGGACATATGAAGGCCCGCCACACGTTGGTGCAATGCGTGTCGCCACTGGTATGAAGGGTCTGCACTACATATTGCATGCCCCGCAGGGCGACACCTATGCCGATCTGTTGTTCACAATGATCGAACGCCGCGATCACCGTCCGCCGGTCACCTATACGACCTTCCAAGCACGTGATCTGGGGTCGGATACCGCCGGATTGTTCAAACGCGCCTGCCAAGATGCCTATGACCGTTTCAAGCCTGAAGCAATCATCGTTGGCGCGTCATGTACTGCGGAATTGATCCAAGATGATCCCGGTGGCCTGGCCGAAACCATGGGCCTGCCCATTCCTGTGATCCCGCTCGAACTGCCCAGCTATCAGCGCAAAGAGAACTTTGGCGCAGACGAAACATTCCTGCAAATCGTGCGGCATCTGGCCAAGCCGATGGAAAAGACTGCGCGCGTTTCGTGTAACATCATTGGGCCAACCGCCTTGGGTTTCCGCCACCGCGATGACGTGCAGGAAATCACCAACCTAATGTTTGAACTTGGGATTGAGGTCAACGTGACCGCGCCCATGGGTGCCACACCTTCGGACATTGTCAAGATGGGTCAGGCGCATTTTAACGTGCTGCTGTACCCTGAAACCGGCGAACAGGCGGCGCGGTATTGTGAGAAAACTTTTGACCAGCCGTACACAAAAGTTGTGCCAATTGGCGCGGGTGCCACATGGGACTTCATCGAAGAAATCCGCACATTGTCCGGGACTACGGCCCAGATCGACAGTGACCGTCTGCGCCAAACATGGTGGTCACGCTCCGTTGACAGCACCTATCTGACCGGCAAGCGCGTGTTCATCTTTGGCGATGGCACGCATGTGAAGACCGCAGCCCGGATTGCTCGGGATGAAATGGGTTTCGAAATTGCCGGCATGGGATGTTACAACCGCGAATACGCCCGTGATGTGCGCAGTCTGGCCAAAGAATACGGTGTCGAGGCACTGATCACCGATGATTATCTGGAGGTGGAGCGCGCGATTGAGGTTCTGCAACCCGAAATGATTTTAGGCACCCAGATGGAGCGTCATATCGGCAAGCGTCTGGGTATCCCCTGCGCTGTGATTTCCGCGCCCGTCCATGTTCAGGATTTCCCGGCCCGCTATTCCCCACAGATGGGTTTTGAAGGTGCGAACGTGATTTTTGACACTTGGATTCACCCGCTGGTCATGGGTCTGGAAGAGCACCTGTTGCACATGTTCCGCGATGATTTTGAATTCAATGATGCAGCAGGGCCAAGCCATCATGGCGGCCACGCAACCCCAACGCCTGTGGCAGCCCCTACAGCACAGGCAGACCTGGCAAATGACATAGTCATCTGGCTGTCGGATGCCGAACGCGAATTGAAAAAGATCCCGTTCTTCGTGCGCGGCAAAGCCCGCCGGAACACCGAATTCTATGCCAATGAATGCGGCTTGAACGAAATCTCACTCGACACCCTTTACGAAGCAAAGGCCCATTTTGCGCGATGACATAATGCATAAGCCTTACAACGTCGTTCTGCTGACGTTAGACCGCCACGCGGCGGGCCCGGCGGCGCGTGCGGCCCCTGGATTGGCGGATGATTTTCCGGGGTTATGCCTGCACATTCATGCGGCTGCCGAATGGGGCAAGGACGAAGGCGCGTTAGCGGATGCACGTGCGGATATTACGACCGCAGATATCATCGTCACCTCAGTTATCTTTCTCGAAGATCATATCAAAGCGATTCTGCCCGACCTCAAGGCCCGCCGCGATGCGTGTGACGCGATGGTCGGCATAATTGCCGATCAAGAAATCGTTCAACTGACCAAGATGGGTGATCTGGATATGATGCGCCCTGCCACAGGTGCGATGGCGCTGTTGAAAAAACTCAAACCCGCCAAGAAGTCCGGCAGTGCCGGTGCGGGCCAGATGAAAATGCTGCGTCGCATTCCTAAAATCTTACGTCTCATCCCCGGAAAAAGTCAGGATTTGCGCGCTTGGTTCCTGTCCATGCAATATTGGCTCGGCGGCTCTGACGACAACATTGACGGCATGGTGCGGTTCCTTATTTCGCGGTATGCCTCCCAGCCTGAATGGCGCGGCACAATGGCGCCCGCGCCTGTAGAATATCCCGAAGTGGGCCTGTACCACCCCGATTTGCCGGGCCAGCATATTACAACCGATCTTGCGGATTTGCAGCACAAAGGCACTGGCCCGACCATCGGCTTGCTGATGCTGCGCAGCTACATCTTGGCCAGTGATACGGCGCATTACGACCACGTCATTCGCAAATTTGAAGCGCGCGGCATGCAGGTCATTCCGGCGTTCGCCGGTGGCCTTGACGGGCGCCCCGCGATTGATGCGTTTCACAAGGGCAAGATCGACGCGTTTGTGTCCCTTACCGGATTTTCACTGGTTGGCGGCCCCGCGTATAACGACACTGATGGCGCAATTGAAGCATTGAGCGGGTTAGATGTACCTTACATCGCGGCTCAACCACTGGAATTCCAGACGCTGTCGCAATGGGCGCAGGGCGGTCAGGGTCTTAGCCCGATTGAAGCAACCATGTTGGTGGCTTTGCCTGAGATTGATGGTGCCACCAATCCGACCGTTTTTGCCGGACGTCATGCGCCCGAAGGCTGCACCGCATGTGCCCATAAATGTAGCGCGCAAGGTATGGTCAAGGCGATGGCACCCTGCCTTGAGCGCATTGATGCACTGGCTGAAAAGACTGAGCGTCTGGCCCTGTTGCGCCGCAAGCAAAATGCCGAAAAAACGGTTGGCATTGTGTTGTTCGGATTTCCGCCAAATGCAGGCGCGGTTGGCACGGCGGCCTATCTTTCGGTGTTTGAAAGCCTGCACAATACGCTGCATCAGATGGCCTCCGATGGCTACGAGGTGACGCCCCCTGCAAGCGTTGATGCCCTGCGCGACGCGGTGTTGCACGGCAACGCACAGACCTTTGGCCAAGACGCAAATGTCGCTGCGCGCATCGGTGCAGACACCATTGTCGCAAACACACCTTGGCTCGATGAAATTGAAACCACCTGGGGTCCCGCGCCCGGTCGCGTGCAATCCAATGGCCGCGAAGTGTTTGTTCTTGGTGCAAAATTCGGCAGGGTGTTTGTCGGTGTACAGCCCACATTCGGATACGAAGGCGACCCGATGCGATTGCTGTTTGAACGCGGGTTTGCCCCAACACATGCGTTCAGCGCGTTTTACCTGTATTTGAAAAATGACCTGAAAGCCGATGTTGTCCTGCATTTTGGCATGCACGGCGCGCTTGAATTTATGCCCGGCAAACAGAACGGTTTGGGCGGCAACGATTGGCCCGAGCGGCTCATGGGCAACATGCCAAACGTCTATCTCTATGCCGCCAACAACCCATCCGAAGCGACACTGGCAAAGCGGCGCAGCAATGCGGTCACCATCACACATCTGACGCCACCCTTGCAGTCTTCGGGTCTGTATCGTGGATTGGCAGACGTCAAGGACAGCCTGACCAAATGGCGCGGGCTTGAATCACAAGACGCCAGCCGCACGGGTCTGGAAGAGTTGATCCGCGCACAAGCCGAGGCGGTGCATTTGGACGGCAGCGATCTGAATACCCTATGGCTCAAACTGCTTGAGACTGAAGCCGCGCTGATCCCTGATGGGCTACATATTGTTGGCCGTGCGATGTCGCCCGAGGCCGTAGAAGACACGCTGGCTCTGATGAGTTTCGACACGGACGCGGCCCGCGCAACCGCACGCGGGCACCTGTCGCATAACGTTGAGCTTGAGGCATTGATGCGCGCGCTCAACGGTCAGTTTATCAAACCTGTTCCCGGCGGCGATGTGATCCGCGCGCCCGAAATTTTGCCAACGGGCCGCAACATTCATGCCTTTGATCCGTTCCGTATGCCCACCGCTTTTGCGATGCAAGATGGCGCGCGGCAGGCGGATGAATTGCTGAACACACACGCAACCCTGCCCCGCGCCGTGGCGTTGGTCTTGTGGGGATCGGACAATATCAAATCCAATGGCGGCCCGATTGCACAGGCGCTGACTCTGATGGGGGCCACACCACGGTTCGATGCTCATGGGCGTCTTTGTGGTGCCGATCTGGTGTCACTGGCCGATCTGGGCCGCGCGCGTGTCGATGTGGTGATGACATTATCTGGCATCTTCCGCGACCTGTTGCCGCTGCAAACCAAATTGCTGGCGGATGCCGCATTCCAATGTGCTATGGCCGATGAACCGCTCGAGATGAACCCGATCCGCGCCCATGCGCTGGCCTTTGCATCGGCACAGGATTGCGACATGAAAACGGCATCCTTGCGGGTCTTTTCAAACGCTGAAGGGGCCTATGGATCGAATGTCAATCAACTTGTTGATAGTTCCGCATTTGAGGACGAGGCCGATCTGGCCGATGCATATCAAGCGCGCAAAAGCTTTGCCTATGGCAGCGACGGCGAGGCATCACAGCAATCTGCCTTGCTGCAACAGACGTTGCAAACTGTTGAACTTGCCTATCAAAATCTGGAATCAGTTGAGCTGGGCGTCACTACAGTTGACCATTATTTCGACACGCTGGGTGGCATCGCCGCCGCCGTCAAACGTGCCAAAGGCGGCGCAGAGACGCCTGTTTACATCGGCGATCAGACCCGTGGCGGCACCAAGGTGCGCACCCTGCAAGATCAAGTCGCGCTGGAGACTCGCGCCCGCAGTTTGAACCCAAAATTCTACGAACCCCTGCTCAAACACGGCCACGAAGGCGTGCGCACAATCGAAGCGCAGATCACCAATACGGTTGGCTGGTCCGCGACCACCGGCAAGGTCGAGCCTTGGGTATACCGCGAATTGTCGGAAACCTTTGTGCTGGATGATGTGATGCGCAAACGGCTTTCGGACCTCAACCCGCAGTCATCCATGCGTATGGCCAACCGCCTGCTCGAAGCATCTGACCGCGCCTATTGGACACCTGATGAGGCAACACTCGCGGCTCTGCAAAACGCAGCCGACAACATCGAAGACAGACTAGAGGGCATTGCAGCCGAATGACCCAAACTTTTGGAAAGGGACCAAAATGAGCCCATTAGATAGAAACATACCGATTTTTGGCGGCGACGGTGAAGGTTCCGTTCAGGTCCATCAGGATGAAAGCTCCAAGATCGAAGGTGCCAAGGTTTTTGCCGTTTACGGCAAGGGCGGCATTGGCAAGTCGACCACCTCGTCGAACCTGTCTGCGGCGTTTTCCAAATTGGGCAAACGGGTTCTGCAAATTGGCTGTGACCCCAAGCATGACAGCACCTTCACGCTAACAGGCCGCTTGGTCCCTACCGTTATCGACATTCTCAAAGAAGTCGATTTTCACCCCGAAGAATTGCGCCCAGAGGACTTTGTCTTCGAAGGCTACGGCGGCGTGAAATGCGTTGAGGCAGGTGGCCCCCCCGCAGGAACAGGGTGTGGAGGTTATGTGGTTGGCCAAACGGTGAAACTGCTCAAGCAGCATCACCTGCTCGAAGATACCGACGTGGTCATTTTTGACGTGCTGGGGGATGTGGTTTGCGGTGGGTTTGCCGCACCTTTGCAACATGCTGATCGCGCTCTGATCGTCACGGCCAATGATTTCGACAGCATCTACGCGATGAACCGGATCATTGCCGCTGTTGAGGCGAAATCGGCAAACTACAAGGTGCGCCTCGCAGGCTGTGTTGCCAATCGCTCAAAAGACACCAACGAGGTTGACCGCTATTGCGAAACAGTAGGCTTTAACCGCTTGGCCCACTTGCCCGATCTTGATGCGATCCGCCGCTCACGTCTCAAGAAAAAGACGTTGTTCGAAATGGACCTCGATGACGACATTGCGGCGGTTCAAAAAGAATACATCCGTCTGGCAGAGACACTTTGGGGCGGCACTGAGCCTACGGCACCAAAGTCGCTGCCGGATCGTGAAATATTTGATTTGTTGGGTTTTGATTGATGTCTTATGAGGCCACCCGCAACCGTGTTGAAACCTACTTCGACACCACAGCCACCCGCACATGGGAGCGTCTGACATCAGATGCACCTGTGTCGGGTATTCGCGCCACCGTGCGCGCAGGCCGTGACCGGATGCGGGATCTGCTGATTGCTCAATTGCCGAACGATCTGCGCGGTGCGCGCATTCTGGATGCGGGCTGTGGCACGGGCGCTTTGGCGGTTGAATTGGCCGAACGCGGTGCCGATGTCGTGGGCATAGACATTTCGCCCCGCCTGATTGAAATCGCCGAAAAACGCCGCCCCGATCATGTGGCAGGCACCTTGCGGTTCGCTGCAGGTGATATGCTGAACCCGGCCTTGGGTCGGTTTGATCACATCGTCGCAATGGACAGCATGATCTATTATGCCGCCGCTGACATTGGCCGTATTCTGGATGATCTGTCCCCCCGCATCGCCACCAATATGGTCTTTACTGTGGCCCCCCGCACAATGCTGTTGATGGCAATGTGGCGCATCGGAAAACTGTTTCCCCGCTCTGATCGCTCTCCCACCATGGTTCCGCATTCATCCGCCGATATTGCCAGCCAGACCCGTGGCAAGGTCCGCGATGTAGAACGCGTGACCTCGGGCTTCTACATTTCTCAAGCGTTGGAGTTCCGCCCATGATCCTCAAGCGCAAAATCAAGGGTATGACGCTCAAGATGCTGCCCTTTGCGGATGCGGCCAGCGACGGTCTGCCGCTCTCGCAACTGCTGCGCCTGTCGCTGTTTCAAATCTCGGTTGGCATGGCCGCCGTGATGCTGCTGGGCACATTGAACCGCGTGATGATCGTCGAGCTTTCTGTCCCTGCAATCATCGTCGCCTCAATGATTGCGATCCCGGTCTTGATCGCACCTTTCCGTGCGCTGCTGGGGTTTCAATCCGACAATTATCGTTCCGCGATTGGCTGGAAACGCGTACCTTACCTTTGGTTTGGCACGCTCTGGCAGTTCGGTGGATTGGCAATCATGCCCATGGCGCTATTGGTACTGGCAGGTGATACGGCGATTGATGCGGGTGATTTTGGTCAGGCCGCTGCCGCATTGGCATTTCTGCTGACGGGCCTTGGCATGCACATGACCCAAACCGCCGGACTTGCCCTTGCCGCAGACCGCGCAACTGAAGAAACCCGCGCCAAAGTCGTCTCGCTGCTTTATGTCATGTACCTTTTGGGCATGGGCCTTTCGGCAGTCATCATAGGCACCTTGCTGCGCAATTATACAGCGCTTTTGTTGGTGCAGGTCGTGCAGGGTGCTGCCGTGGTCACCATGGTGTTGAACGTCATTGCCTTGTGGAAGCAAGAAAAGATGTCGCCGATGTCACGCGAAGAACGCAGCGCGCCGCGCCCGATCTTTTTGAATGCTTGGGCCGACTTTACAAAAGAAAACGATGTAACCCGTCTGATTTTCACCATCTTCCTCGGCACCGTTGCATTCAACATGCAAGACGTCCTGCTTGAACCTTATGGTGGTGAAATCTTAGGATTGTCTGTATCCTCAACGACTTTGCTAACCGCCATGTGGTCGGGTGGCGCGCTGTTGGGCCTTGGCATGGCGGCGCGTTGGCTTTCGCGTGGGTTTGATCCCTTTCGGATGGCCGGCCGCGGTGTCGTAATCGGTATCGCAGCGTTTAGCTGTGTTCTGTTGTCGGCACCAATGGCGTCATCGGTCTTGTTCTTTTCCGGGGCTGCGCTGATCGGGTTGGGTGGTGGTCTGTTTGCCGTCTCAACCTTAACCGCCGCAATGACGATAAAAGTCACGGGGTCGGCGGGTCGCGGTTTGGCGCTGGGTGTCTGGGGTGCGGCCCAAGCCTCGGGTGCAGGCCTGTCGATCTTTGTTGGCGGTGCCATTCGTGATCTGGTGAATGCTGCCGCAACGAATGGAACATTGGGCGCCGCCCTGACGGACCCTTCGGTTGGATATTCGGTTGTGTACCAGATCGAAATTGGACTGCTCTTTATCACTCTCATCGCTCTTGGTCCGCTTGTGCGGGCGCGTGGGCTTACTGAAAACAAACCGGGCAGCCTTGAGCTGTCCGATTTCCCCACCTGATCTGAAAAGGAGACCGGCATGGTTGGCGTAGAATTTTTTGGTAACTTTGATCTGGCCAGTGCGGCGATCTGGATGTTCTGGATCTTTTTCGCGCTGCTGATTTACTATCTGCAAACTGAAAACATGCGTGAAGGCTATCCACTTGAGAATGACGAGGGTGGTGCATCACCCAACCAAGGGCCGTTTCCTGTCCCCAAGGACAAGACATTCCTGCTGCCGCATGGGCGTGGCGAATTGACGGTGCCCTCTGGTCAGCGGGGCGATCGCACTTCTTTGGCGCTTGAGCCGACGTCGAAAACCGCAGGATCACCATTTGTACCAACGGGTGATCCGATGATTGACGGTGTTGGCCCGGCCGCGTGGGCCCCGCGCCGCGATGTGCCTGAATTGGACGCGCATGGCTTGCCAAAGATCAAACCGATGTCGTCCTTGCCTGACTTCAAGATATCAGGTGGCCGCGATCCACGCGGCAAAGCCGTGGTCGCGGGCGACGGTGAAGTTGTGGGCCGGATCATCGACATGTGGGTGGATGTGCCCGAACAAATGGTACGTTTCCTGACTGTCGATCTGAACCCAGAAGGCACAGGCCAAACCCGCCTGATCCCGATCAACTTTTGCAAAATTTCCAGCGACCGGGTCACCGTCCGCTCGATCTACAGCGGTAACTTTGCGGGGGTGCCGGGCCACAAGAGCGCGGATCAAGTTTCGCTGCTCGAAGAGGAAAAGATCATGGCTTACTACGGTGGCGGCACACTTTATGCCCATCCGTCCCGTATCGAGCCACAATTGTAACCAACCTGCCGGGCCTTAGCCGAGGCCCGGCATTGCGAACAAGGGGACAAAGATTATGGACCACGATGATTTCAATTTCGAACCGATCCGCGGATTGCCCGAAGTCTTGCCTGCTGATGAACATATCCTGTGGCAGGGCAGCCCCAATGCGCTGCGGCTGGCTAAAGATGCATGGAAGCTGAATTGGATACTCGGGTATTTTGCCCTGCTCGCGATTGGTCGCGTCATACTTTCAACTGCTGATGTATCCCTGACCCTCGCAATGGCGCACGGGTTGCCGTTATTGCTGGCGGGACTGGTCGTCGGTCTGTTGTTACTGGGCGTTGCCACAGTGCAGGCGCGCAGCACGGTATATACGCTGACAAACAAACGCGCCTGTATGCGCATCGGTGCAGCACTGACCATGACGCTGAACTTGCCTTATGTGTGCATCGGTAACGCACAATCAATGGTGCGTAAATCGGGCCTTGGCACCATCACCTTTGAGATGATCGGTGACGCGCGCGTTTCATATCTGATGACATGGCCGCATGTGCGTCCATGGCACGTCACCCGCACGCAGCCTGCATTCCGCGCAATCTCGGATGCCGCCCGCGTTGCCGAGATTTTTGCCGAAGCCGCTGAAACGCGTGTTTCTCAACCCAAAATCACCCGTATCACGCCCCAGACGGCGGCGGGCGATGTGATGGCAGCGGAGTGACCCCGATGGACATTAAAACCTCATACGCGCTTTCCAACCAGATGAAGCACCGCAACCGCGACATGGTGCCAAAGTTTCTCGTTCAAGCCATGTTCACCCTGATGCTCGCATCGCTCGCGCTGGTCAGCTACGCAACCGTCACAGGGCGCGAGGTTGGGTCTGTCGTCGCCCACAGCGATGTGGTGAACGAGATCACCGTCACGTTGGATGGGACCCGCAGTGACGGCGTTGCTGTACTGGATCAAGACGGCAAGCAGATCGCGCATTCCACGCAAAACAAGGCCGGGTTCATTGACGTGATCTGGGTTTCAGTCATGCGGGAACGGGCCGTGCAAGACAAATCATCAAACGCACCCATCCGCGTTGTGCGCCGCATGAACGGTCATGTTGCGGTGATTGATGACACCACCGGCTGGAAGATCGAATTGATCGGATACGGCCAAGACAATGTCGCAGCTTTCGCCAGGCTGGTCGACTGAACCGCTTTAGCCAAAAAGGGACCTTGAACCATGGGACTAATAACAAGATCAAAGGAAACCGCGCCCTGCACTGTGACGATATCGCATCGTTTCGAAGAGCTGTCTGCGCATGTGAAATTCAACAATGGGGCCGTTATCAACCCCGGTGATTCCGTGCAGGTGCACGGGGCCGAGATTATGGCCCCCTACGGCGAGGTGGTCGTCGAGGACCGCACAGCCACCATCACCCGCGCCTCTAAAATCGAACAATTGTGGACCCGCGCAACAGGTGATTTTGAATTCATGGAATTGTGTGAGTTTTCATTCTCTGAAGAGGTTTTGTCATGAATACCCAAACAAAAATTCCGAGCCATTCCGCCTATGCCAACACCGCAGAAGAGGCGATTGCAGCACAAGATGCCTTGGACGACGGCATGATGACATCCGAAGAAGCCACCGAAGTTGCAATGCAGAACACACTGCTGACCCCACGGTTTTATACCACTGATTTTGACGAGATGGATGCGATTGACGTGACCCCGGTGCGTGCCGAATGGGACAAGTTGATTGGTCAGATGAAATCAGATCCGAACAAGGGACATTTCAAAAAGACCGATGAGTGGGATGCCAATTGGGAAGGCATGGAGCCAAAGCTGAAGGCTGAGTTTATCGACTTTCTGATCTCATCCTGTACCGCCGAATTTTCTGGCTGTGTGCTGTATAAGGAAATGAAACGGCGCGGGTCAAACATCGATATCACGACGTTGTTCCAACTGATGGCGCGCGACGAAGCACGCCATGCTGGTTTCATCAACGATGCCCTGCGCGAGGCGGGTATCCGCGTAAACCTCGGTTTTCTGACCCAGCAAAAGAAGTACACTTACTTCCGACCAAAGTTCATCTATTACGCGACCTATCTGTCTGAAAAGATCGGCTATGCGCGCTACATCACCATTTTCCGTCACCTGGAAGAACACCCAGACAAGCGGTTCCATCCGATTTTCAAATGGTTCCGCGAATGGTGCAACGACGAGTTTTCGCACGGCGAGGCATTTGCCCTGTTGCTCAAGACTGATCCAAAACTGACGGAAACCTTTTCCAACAAGCTGTGGATCAAGTTCTTCCTCACGGCGGTATATTCAACAATGTGGGTCCGCGATCACCAGCGCCCCTTGTTTCACGAAGCACTGGGCGTGGATGTGACATGGTACGGGCAAGAAGTGTTCCGCAAAACCTCTGAGATTTCCAAGCAGGTTTTTCCGATCACACTCGACATTGATCACCCGCGCTGGCGGCCAAACCTTGACCGGATGGAAGCCGCATCGCGTCAGGTTGCTGCGGGCAAGGCACGTGGCGGTGTGGGCGGAATGATCACCCGTGTCGGCGGGATGGCCAAAGCGACCGTTGCCTTTATCGCGCTCTATACGATCCCCGCCCACAAGCACACGGCCCCTGTAAACCCCCGTATGGAGCCCGCGTACTGATGTTTGGCAATCCTTGGATAGCAGCGCTTTTCGCACTTTTCGCTTGGTGGTTCTCTACCGGAATCATCCTGCTAGTTGTGCGCAAAGCGGATGCATCCGGGGTGAATAGTCATCGTTTGTTGGTTGTGTTGACCATCCCGCTGTTCGCATTGGGCGTTGCCGGGTTGGTGTTATCGGCAACCGCGCTTACGGTGATAAACGTATATATCGCGTTTCTGTCTGTGCTGCTGGTCTGGGGCTGGATCGAATTGGCGTTTTTGTCAGGGGTCATTACCGGCCCCGAACAACGCCCCTGCCCCGTTGGCATGACTGGCTGGGCGCGGTTTAAGCGGGCTTGGCACACGTTATCATATCACGAGTTGTTGCTATTGATCGGGGTTTTGGTCGTGACAGTTGCGACGACCGGTGCGGAAAACGAGTTCGGGTTCTCGGCCTATCTGATCCTGTTCGGCGCGCGTATTTCGGCGAAACTAAATCTGTTTTTCGGTGTGCCCCGCATCAACACCGAATTTGTGCCCGCGCAATTACAGCACCTGAAAAGCTATTTCCGCCAAGGCAATATCACAGCCATCTTTGTCATTGGCATTACATTCCTAAGCCTTGCGACAGCGTGGTTTGGCCAGCACTTGATTGGCGCTGAAACCGCGCCCGATATTGCTGGATATTCACTGCTGACCACCCTTGCCGCATTGGCCACACTTGAACACTGGTTGATGGTGATCCCACTGCCGGATGCGAAACTCTGGCGCTGGATGCTTCCATCGCTTCCCTCGACCTCTAAGACAGGACAGTCCCATGAACTTTGATGCTCTTTTCAACACCCAACTCGACGCCCTAAAGCAAGAAGGCAATTACCGCTACTTTGCTGAGCTGGAGCGAAAATGCGGCAAGTTTCCCCGCGCTGCGAACCATGTGGACGGTGAAAAGCGCGACGTAACAGTGTGGTGCTCAAACGATTATCTGGGCATGGGCCAGCATCCCAAAGTGATCGAGGCAATGTGCGAAGCGGTCAAACGCACGGGCGCGGGTGCCGGCGGCACGCGCAATATCTCGGGCACCAACCATGATCATCTGTTGTTGGAACGTGAACTGGCAGACTTGCATGGCAAAGAAGCGGCACTAATCTTTACCTCCGGCTATGTCTCCAACTGGTCGTCGCTGTCCACACTGGGCAGCCGTTTGGAAAACTGCGTGATCCTGAGCGACGCGGGCAACCACGCGTCTATGATCGAAGGCATTCGCCATTCCCGCGCCCACAAGGTTTTGTGGAAACACAACGATGTGCATGACCTTGAGATGAAGTTGCGCGCAATCCCTGCAAACTTCCCCAAGATTGTCGCATTCGAAAGCGTCTACTCCATGGACGGCGATATTGCCCCGATCGAGACGATCGTCGAGATGGCCGAGAAATACGGCGCGATGACCTATATTGACGAAGTCCACGCAGTTGGCATGTACGGCCCCCGCGGCGGCGGCGTGTCAGAGGAATTAGGCATTGCCGACCGTATCACCCTGATTGAAGGGACGCTGGGCAAGGCCTTTGGCTGCGTAGGCGGCTATATCACCGGGTCAGCAGCGCTGTGTGATTTTATCCGTTCCTTTGCCAGTGGGTTCATTTTCACCACCGCATTGCCGCCCGCTGTGGCCGCAGCCGCACGCACATCCATTGCTCATCTCAAGCAAAGCACTGCGGAACGCGAAGGGCAACGCCGCCAGGTCGCCCGGCTGCGTGCCGCACTTGACCATCAGGGCATCCCGCATATGCCAAACGACAGCCACATCATCCCGGTGATGATCGGTGACCCAGTCAAGACCAAGATGTTGGCGGATCACCTGATGGATGTTTGGGGCATTTACGTGCAGCCCATCAACTATCCCACTGTGCCCAAAGGTACCGAACGGTTGCGCTTTACCCCGTCGCCGCTACACACGGATGCCGATATTGACTATTTGATATCGGCATTGACCTTTTTGTGGAAACAATGTGCCATTTCGCACTCAGCCATCTCCGCCTGATCTAAAACACCGAATGTTCACCGCGCTGAACCTCTGCGTCGTCCGCGATCACCGAAGCGTAGAAACCAAACAACGTTTCGGTGCCAAATGACGGCGTTACCTCTGCGTCATAGCGCCCTGTTTCGGAATCCAGAACCAGCATGGATTCAGTTGCATAATACCGTCCAATACGTGCCAATTCGGCCTTTCGCGCCAGCTTGGGGTTGATCCACCCGCCAATGCGCAGACCGTTGTAAATAACATCCAACATCGCAACCGGGACATGCCGGAATTTTGGTGCCTTACCCAACAAGCGACATAATTCCGCGCCCTGATCCAATGGCGTAATCGCAGGCCCTGGCCCGCCAATTGGCAGGATCCTATTTTGCCGTGCAGCATCATCAATGCACCCGGCAATATAACGTCCCAAATCATCGTCGCTAATCGGCTTGCAGGACGTCAGCGTGCCATCACCAAACACCAAAAAAGGTTTGCCTTGCCGCACCCGCTCGATCTGACCGGACAGTGATTTGAAAAACGCCGTGGGCCTAACGATGGAATAGGTCATGCCTGACGCAATCAACGCCGCTTCAAATGCCAGCTTTGCATGTTGAAATGGCAACTGCGGCTTTTGCACACATATGGCAGAAAGCAAAATAAACTGCTCCGCACTGACGTGTTCTGCCAGTTCCAGAATTTTCAAATGCGCCAGATGATCAATCGCCCATGCGTCCGTTGGGTCACCCGTGCGCGACGAAAGACTGGACACAACAACATCAAATTTCTGTCCTTTGAACGCATCTATCAATTGGGTGGCAGGCTGGGCGAGGTTGATGGTGATTTGCAAAGTTTCCGGGCCAAGGGTGCCTGCCGTTGTCGCAGGTCGCACAACGCAAACAACATCGTGCCCCGCTTGCGTCAACGCACGCACGGCCCCCTGCCCCGCAGTTCCAGTCGCGCCAAAAACCAGGACACGTTTTGTTGACCTGCCGTAAGGGGGGTTAGGCCACGCGCCAGTCAAAGAAACCATCCCCGGCTGTAGCCAACAATTTACGCGCCATTTCGCGCCCTGCCTCAGCACCGTCTTCGATGGGCACTGTCATGTCGTCGTCAATCGCTTCTGACCCATCGGGACGCAATACTTCGCCACGCAGCCGCAAACTGCCGCCATCAAATTCTGCCAATCCGGCAATCGGTGTCTCGCAAGACCCATCCAACTCAGCCAAAAATGCGCGCTCTGCCGCCAATCTTTGCCCGGTCGGACCGTCATGGATCGCGGCGAGCATATCGGCGGTACGCCTATCGTCGGCGCGCCGTTCAATCCCGATCGCCCCCTGCGCAATCGCGGGCAGCATATCGCCCACATCAATCGCGACCTTTGGCACGTGGTCCATTTGCAAACGGTTCAACCCCGCCATCGCAAGAAACGTCGCATGGGCCACACCGTCACCCAACTTTTTCAACCGGGTCTGTACGTTGCCGCGAAATTCCACGACCTTCAGATCCGGCCGCCGTAATTTCAACTGCGCCTGCCTGCGCAAACTGGAGGTCCCCACAACGCTGCCCGCCGCCAGATCACCCAGCGGTTTGCCATCCAGCGCAACAAACGCATCGCGCACATCTTCACGCGGCAGATAGGTAACAAGCAGTAATCCACAAGGCTGCTTTACCGGCATGTCCTTCATCGAATGCACAGCGATATCAATGGAGCCATCCAGCATCGCTTCTTCGATTTCACGGGTGAACAGACCCTTGCCGCCGATCTCTTTCAACGGGCGGTCTTGCACACGGTCCCCTGTGACCAAGATGACCTGAATTTGAAATGCCTCGTGTGGCAGATCATATGCCTCTGCCAACCGTTGGCGCGTTTCATAGGCCTGAGCCATCGCAAGTGGCGAGCCACGTGTACCGATTTTCAGGGGTTGGGCTGGGGATGGTAATAAATATCGCATATCACATCCCTAAACATGTAAACTTGCTCTGACAACTGTTGCGCATAGGGTTTGTTGCGATACATGATTAATTAACCAATTTCTAAAGGATGCCGTGCAATGACAGCTCAGAAAAAAATCCTCCGTGCATTGGCGGGTGAAAAAACCGAAACCCCACCAATCTGAATGATGCGCCAAGCCGGGCGATATCTGCCGGAATACCGCGCGACGCGGGCGCAAGCAGGGGATTTTTTATCGCTTTGTTATAACCCTGAATTGGCCGCCGAAGTGACGCTGCAACCCATTAGGCGCTATGGGTTTGATGCCGCAATCATGTTCGCTGACATTTTGTTGTTGCCCCAAGCCTTGGGCGCAGACGTCCGGTTTGTCACCGGTGAGGGGCCGCGGTTGTCCACAATCAACAAGCAATCAGATCTGGACGCGCTAAAGCCTGCCGTTGATGTCCACGATCATCTAGCGCCGGTCTATGAAACCCTCAAAATCCTGACCCGCGAACTGCCGTCCGAGACAACTTTGATCGGGTTCGCCGGGGCACCTTGGACCGTAGCCACCTATATGATCGCCGGGCGCAGCACGCCGGATCAAGGGCCCGCACATGCACTTAAACGCGAAAATAGGGCTTTATTTGAACAACTTATTGCCCTTATTGCCGAAGTGACCATCGGCTACCTGCGCGCGCAGATCGACGCCGGAGCCGAAGTGGTCAAGATATTCGACAGTTAGGCAGGGTCGCTAGAAGGCGATGACTTTGCGCGGTTCTCGATTGCGCCACTGCGCAAAATCACCGCAGCACTAAAGGCGACGCATCCCAAGGTTCCAGTGATCGTTTTTCCCCGTGGCGCAGGTGAAAGATACGCAGGGCTTCACACGATCATTGGGGCCGATTGTATCGCGCTTGATGATGGCGTCAGCGCCGAATGGGCCGCAACAAACGTGCAAAACGGCGGCTGCGTGCAAGGCAATCTTGCGTCATGCCATATGGTCAGCGGCGGTGACCAGCTGGTGTCCGAGACGCGGCGTATTGTTGATGCACTTTCAGGTGGACCGCATATCTTTAACCTTGGCCATGGCATCACACCTGATGCAGATCCAGAAAACGTCCAGCTTATGATAGACACGGTGCGCGCTTCGAAAAATTAATGCACAGCACACCAAATATCAGCGCGCGCGCGTCATAGTTTGCACTTGAAGACTCGGTAAGTGTCAGGCTAAACTTACACCATGACCGATATTGCCGCGCCACCCATCAGACGTTTGCCGGAACCGGCCGCGATGCTGTGGCTGATCAAGCCGATCACGTGGTTTCCACCGATGTGGGCCTACCTATGCGGTGTTGTGTCGTCGGGCGTTTCACCAAGCGGGCAATGGGGCATGGTGGTTCTGGGCGTGCTTTTGGCCGGGCCAATTGTCTGCGGCATGAGTCAGGCGGCAAACGATTGGTGTGACCGACATGTCGACGCGATCAATGAGCCGAACCGCCCAATTCCGTCAGGTCGCATTCCCGGCAAATGGGGGCTTTGGATTGCTCTGGCCATGTCGGTCTTATCTCTTATCGTTGGTGCACAGCTTGGCCCTTGGGGCTTTGGTGCAACCGTCTTTGGTGTACTGGCCGCATGGGCCTATTCCGCTGAACCGATACGTTTGAAAAAATCTGGCTGGTGGGGACCGGGCCTTGTTGGACTGTGTTACGAGGGATTGCCTTGGTTCACAGGTGCGGCCGTCTTGTCCTTAGGCGCGCCTTCAACGCCCGTGATCATCATTGCCGCGCTTTATGCGCTTGGCGCGCACGGCATTATGACTCTCAATGATTTCAAGGCACTAGAAGGTGACAAACAGACGGGGGTGAATTCCTTGCCTGTCACGCTCGGCCCCGAACGGGCGGCAAAGGTTGCGTGCTGGATCATGGCTGTGCCGCAAGTTGTGGTGATTGCGCTCATGTTCATCTGGGACAAACCCCTCTTTGGACTTGCGATCTTGGCTGTCTTGGCAGGACAGATCTGGGCGATGACCGTGCTGTTGCGCGATCCCAAGGCCAAGGCCCCTTGGTACAATGGAACGGGTGTGACGCTTTATGTTTCTGGAATGATGATTGCCGCCCTTGCCCTTCGGGCGCTGGCGTGACCCCCCTTTTTGATCGGCAGGAGAACGCGCAATGTATGATGTTGTTGTAATCGGTGGGGGGCCATCAGGGGCGACAGCCGCAAAAGACCTCGCACGGTCCGGTCAAAAGGTCGCAATGATTGATCGCGCTGGACGGATCAAGCCCTGCGGTGGTGCCATACCGCCTAGGCTGATTGAGGATTTTCACATTCCAGACAGTCAGATTGTCGCGCGGATCAATACTGCACGAATGATTTCGCCAACCGGGCGCAAAGTCGACATTCCGATTGAAAACGGTTTTGTTGGTATGGTGGATCGCAAAGACTTTGACCCGTTCTTGCGGGAGCGTGCCAAGCAAGCAGGGGTGGATGTTTTTATAGGCACATTCCTGCGGTTCGAGCGCGATAGCGACGAGAAACACGTCGTATACCGTGACAAAGCCAACGGCAAAGAGATCAAGTTACAAACAAAGCTGATTATCGGTGCCGATGGCGCGCGCTCGAACGTCGCCAAAGCTCACGTCCCCGGCGGTGAAAAAATCCCCTATGTGATTGCCTATCATGAGATCATTGAGGCACCTGAAACAACCGCCAGCTATGACCCTCTGCGCTGTGACGTGATCTATGACGGTGCTATTTCACCAGACTTTTACGGCTGGGTGTTCCCGCACGGCAAATCCGCCAGCGTTGGCATGGGCACCGGTATCGACGGTGTGGACCTCAAGAACGCCACGGCTGAACTGCGCGCTTCGGCGGGACTAAGCGACTGCAAAACCATACGCCGCGAAGGCGCGCCGATTCCGCTGCGCCCGATGGACCGCTGGGACAACGGCCGCGATGTCATTTTAGCTGGGGACGCCGCAGGTGTTGTGGCCCCCTCATCTGGCGAAGGCATTTATTACGCGATGGTCGGGGGCCGGGTTGCGGCAACGGCGGCCAGTGCCTTTCTGAAGACCGGGCGCATCAAAGACCTGCAGCTGGCGCGCAAACTGTTCATGCGCGAACATAAAAGCGTATTCAAAGTGTTGGGTGCCATGCAAAGCGCGTATTACCGCAGTGATGAGCGGCGCGAACGGTTTGTGTCACTCTGTCACGATGTTGATGTGCAGAAACTTACGTTCGAGGCTTACATGAACAAACGGTTGGTTGCGGCGCGGCCCATGGCACATCTAAAAATCGGGATCAAGAATGTGGCCCATCTGACACGGCTGATCTCTGCCACGCGCGTCTGATGTCGATATTGATCCCCGCTTGGGTCGACGGCACCCTGCAACCCATTGAAAAGCTGGCCGCGCATCAACGTGGTCTGCGACACAAGGCGGTTTCTGTGTTTGTCACATCAGAAGACAACATCCTGATCCAGCAACGCGCGCTTGAGAAATACCACACGCCAGGGCTTTGGGCGAACACCTGCTGCACGCATCCGGAATGGGATGAGACTGCCAGCGATTGTGCGCAGCGCAGGTTGAACCAAGAGCTTGGGATCAGCAATCTGGACCTGCACCATCGTGGACAGGTCGAATACCGCGCAGATGTAGGTGCCGACTTGATCGAACATGAGGTCGTAGAGGTATTTCTTGGGACCGCGCCAGCTGGTTTGGAAGTCGCAGCAAACCCCCAAGAGGTGATGGCCACGCGTTGGATTTCGCATCAAGATCTGGCACGCCAGATCACCGAAACCCCATCGCAATTCACACCCTGGCTGCGCATCTATCTGGCAAAGCACAGCGATATGATCTTTGGGGAGCCTGCGACTGCGACCTCCTGATTATCCGTTAAGGGCTTTTAATTTCTTCAACCCTATATGTGCCGCTTGCATCGCCGTGGCGGCGATATCCGTCGCGGTCAGGCCGGCATCGACGTACATCGCATCCGGTGCGGCCTGATCTATAAAGCGGTCCGGCAGGGTCATCGTGCGCATGGCCAGATCGCCATCCAACAGACCCTCACCCGCAAGATAATGCAGCACCATTGCACCAAACCCACCCTGCGCACTTTGTTCAACCGTGACCAATGCCCGGTGACCATTGACCAACTGCCGGATCAAATCATGGTCCAGCGGTTTGGCAAAGCGGGCATCGGCGACAGTCACGGATACATCATGCTCTGCCATCAGATCAGCCGCTTTCAAACATTCACCCAAATGCGCCCCAAAAGACAGCAGCGCCACGTCAGACCCTTCACGCACAACACGGCCGCGCCCAATTTCCAGCACGGTGCCAACCTCTGGCATCTCTACGCCCTCACCCGCACCACGGGGATAACGGAATGCGATCGGCCCGGTATCATGGGCGGCCGCAGTGGCAACCATATGTACCAATTCCGCCTCATCTGCGGCGGCCATCACAGTCATGTTCGGCAGCGCAGACAGATAGCCCACATCAAACGCCCCGGCATGTGTGGCCCCATCAGCCCCAACCAACCCGGCCCGATCAATCGCAAAGCGCACGGGCAGGTTTTGCAGCGCCACGTCATGCACGATCTGGTCATACCCGCGTTGCAGAAATGTAGAATATATTGCGCAGAATGGTTTCAACCCAGCAGCCGCAAGTCCGGCGGCAAAGGTCACTCCATGCTGTTCGGCGATGCCCACATCGAACATGCGTTTGGGAAACCTATCGGCAAAAATATCCATACCGGTGCCTGACGGCATGGCGGCGGTGATGCCGACAATCTTTGCGTCCTGTTCTGCCAGTTTGGTCAGGGCAGTGCCGAATACGCTGGTGTAACTGGGTGCGTTCACGCCCTTCTTGGCCTGCGCACCGCTTGTCACATCAAATTTGCCAACACCGTGATACTTATCCGCTGAGGTTTCTGCGGGCGCATAGCCTTTACCTTTGACGGTGCAACAATGGATCAATACCGGGCCGGTGGCACGGGCGCGCGCAGATCGCAACACACCCAGTAATTGTTCCATATCATGACCGTTGATCGGCCCAATATATTGAAACCCCAGCTCTTCGAATAACGTGCCGCTGGACCCAACAGCACCCGTCACCAACTGCCGCGCACGCCGCGCCTGATCACGTATGGGGCCGGGCAACGCGGCCTCGAACCCTTCGGCCAAATTTTGTAAATTGCCAAGCGGTGAGGCATAGAGACCGGAGAGATACTTTGACATCGCGCCAACGGGGGGGGCGATGCTCATTTCATTGTCATTGAGGATCACAAACATCCGCCGCCCTTCGGCCCCTGCGTTGTTCATCGCCTCGTAAGCCATACCTGCGCTGATCGACCCATCGCCAATCACGGCAACAGCATCACCCGTTGGTTGACCCATGTCACGTGCGACGGTAAAACCCAAAGCCGCCGAAATCGACGTTGAAGAATGCGCCGCACCGAAGGGATCGTACTCAGATTCGCTGCGCTTGGTGAAGCCAGATATCCCTCCCTCCTGACGCAATGTCTTCATCCGTTCGCGCCGGCCCGTCAGCACCTTGTGAGGGTAACACTGGTGGCCCACATCCCAGATCAATTTATCACGCGGCGTGTCAAAGATGGCATGCAGGGCCACCGTCAATTCGACCACACCCAGTGATGACCCAAGATGTCCACCTGTCTCCGAAACATCGGCAATAACTTCGTCGCGCAGCTCATCCGCGAGGCGTGACAGATCGGCATCGGACAGCGACTTGAGCTCCGACGGACCGGATATGCGGTCTAAAATAGGGGTTACGGGACGGGTCATGTGAACAGTCCTTTCTCGACATTTATGCTCGACGTTTTGGCTAACCCGTTGGCCGGGGAACTGATGGGGAAACCGCGAGGGTCACCGACATCAGCCTCCCGTAGCCAACAGGAAGAGTCAGGACGTCGAGATCCTGACGGTTTTTCGGACATCCAGGGACCAGATGACCGAAACTTGAAAATCAGCGGACCAAAGTCCGGCCCGCTGATTGTTCGTTAGACCTGATCAATCGTCTGGGTGGTCAGGTTAAACGAGAACGGCGTCGGGT
>JBARUV010000138.1:0-27997 GCA_049645905.1 Sulfitobacter sp. | reverse complement strand
TCGAGAACATCCTGACCCGTTTGCTGCATCCGGATTTTCCTGCGGAGGACAACGACAAAGCGGAGCGTCGCCGTGAGTGTGCAATCACCGTATTTTTGCGCGGCTGTTCACCCTAACGGCTTCATCTCCAACGAAAGCCTGTTGGTCTTCATTGCGCTTGTGTGATGAATTTCGAGGAAATGCTCTGAAATATAGTGATTTCAAATGTAAATGGTGCCCCCACACGGACTCGAACCGCGGACCTACTGATTACAAATCAGTTGCTCTACCAGCTGAGCTATAGGGGCGCGCATTTTGGCGCGGGTGGCACGGGCCGAGGCTAGTGCAACGTGCGCGTTCTTTAGTGGATCATCTTTGTGGATGCAAGAGTGTCAGTTGCCACAATGGTGCAAATTTTTACGATGCCCTGCGGACACCGCTATCTCGGCAAATGTAAATTTACACCAACCCGGCGACCCGCTATGCAGGGCCTTGCAAAATAAACAAGAATAAGCGGAAAACCATGCAACTGGTCTTGCAGACAGGCACCCATTACACTGAACAGGACAGACTGGTTCAGTCCTTGTTGCGCAATGGGGACAACTTGCAGGCCCAGAATGTTTCCATGCCCGATCCGGAAAGCTATCGCGGCTTGCTGCGTGACACGCTGAATGCAATGGGCCGCGCCGATCTGGGGGAAGACGCCCGCGACGTGCTTTTGGATGCCATTTTGCCCGAAGGGGAGCCGGATCGTCTGATCCTGACAGACCCGAACTTTTTCCGGACGGCCGGCACCGCGATACAAAGGGGCAAGCTCTATCCCGCGGCCGCCCAGCGCATGGCCTATATGGCGCAGCTTTTTGAAGAGGATGACCTGCATATCTACATGGCGATCCGCAATCCGGCAGCGATCCTGCCGATCTTCAAGAGCGTCTCGACCCATCCGGCGGACAAGGAGTTTTGGGGAGGGCGCGATGCACGCGATGTGCGTTGGTCCGATACAATTGCAGAAATCCGGGAGTTGGCCCCTGAAATTCCGATCACCCTGTGGTGCAACGAAGATATGCCGCTGATCTGGTCGCAGGTGATCCGGGAGATTGCGGGGCTGGAGCTGGATTCCAAAATCGCGGGGGGGTTCGATCTTCTGACCACCATAATGTCCAAGGAAGGCATGCAGCGGTTTCGAGCCTACCTTGCCAGCCATTCCGAAATGTCGGAAATGCAAAAGCGGCGTGTCATTGCCGCGTTCCTTGATAAATTTGCGATTGAGGAAGAAATCGAGGAAGAGCTCGATATGCCCGGCTGGACCGACGAACTGGTCGAAGAGTTGACGGAAATCTATGATCAGGACCTGGCCGTCATTCAGGATATTCCAGGCGTCAGGGTCATTTCACCTTAGCCTTCTTTGGGTCGTGCACCGCCTGTTTTGGTGCCCGTTTCGATAAAGTCTGCCAGCCTGTCGGCCACGCCCGCGCCGATGAGGCGTGTAAAATGCATCGCGGTACCGGTGCATTGTATGCCGGGTCGCAAAGAAATGGGCGCGCGGTTCAACATCAGCACCTTGATGCCAGTTCTGATAATGTGCGCAGGGGCATGTGTGGTTAGGGTCTGGGCCGACGAACACATCCACACGCAATTGTCTTGAGGACCAGCGGGCGTCGTCTTAGCCTGTCAGGCGAATGTCAGATCGACGCGGCCAAAAGCCCCGAAATCAGCCTCGAATGTCGCGCCGGAAGGGGCCTCCAAGGGCCGGATAAAGGAGCCTGACAGAACGACATCGCCCGCAGACAACCCGCGTCCGTACTGGGCCAACCGCTTGACCAGCCAGACAATCCCCGTGGGCGGATCGTTCAGCACGCCGGCACCCAGACCTGTTTCCTCGACCACGCCGTCACGGCTGACGATCGCACCGGCCCAGCGCAGATCAAAGTCTCTGGGCGCGTGTCTTTCTGCGCCCAGTACAACGCCCGCATTGGCCGCGTTGTCCGCGATCGTGTCAAAGATGATGCGCGGTTTGCCGGTATCAGGGTCGACGCGCAATACACGGGTGTCGAGGATCTCAAGCGAGGGGGCAACGTAGTCCGTCGCGGCCAGCACATCGTCGCGGGTTACTTCCGGCCCTGACAGGTCCGATTTCAGGACAAAGGCGATCTCTGCCTCGATCCGTGGCTGGATAAACCGGCCAGCCGGGACGATGTCGCTGGTATGAAACAGCATGTCGGACAGCAGCACGCCTGAGTCCGGCGTTGTGATGTTCAGCGCCTGCTGCATCGCGCGGCTGGTCAGGCCGATTTTCCAGCCGATCTGATGCAACCCTGTGGCCATTTTCACCGCCACAAACGCATCCTGCACAGCATAGGCATGATCCAGCGCCATGTCCGGGTTTGCAAGGCTGATCAAGCCGCATTGGACGCCTGTTTGTTCCGCTTTAACAAGTGTTTGCGCGGCAGTTTTAATCTGATCCGGTGTCATTCGTCGGCCACCCCGTTGGTGAGCGTCCCGATGCCCTCTGCGGTCACGTCCACCGTGTCACCCGGTTTCAGGAACCTTGGTGGGTCAAACCGCGCACCGGCCCCTGTAGGTGTGCCGGTCACGATAATGTCGCCGGGCACCAAGGTTGTAAAAGTCGAGATATAGGCGATCTGGCGCGCCACGGGAAACAGCATGCGTCCGGTGCGGTCGTCCTGTCGCAACTCGCCATTTACGCGGGTTTGGAGGGATACGTCCACGATCTGTTTCGGTGACGTGTAGGGGATCAGCCACGGGCCGATGGCCCCCGATCCATCCCAGTTTTTGCCTTGGGTCACGTTGAATTTGGCATGACGGACCCAGTCGCGGATCGTCCCTTCGTTGCACAGCGTCAGCGCGGCAATATGGGTCAGCGCGTCTTCTTGGGGAATCCGCCGCCCGCCGGTCCCGATCACAATGGCGATCTCGCCTTCGTAGTCGAGCTTGTCGGATTCCGGTGGGCGTGTCAGCGCTACGCCGTGACCAACAAAGGAGCGCGCAAAGCGGGGAAACAGCGACATGTTCGGTGGCGCATCCTGACCGTCTTTGTATTCGGCGTTGCGGTCGGGGAAATTGACACCGACGCAGATGATCTTTTCGGGGTCCGGCACCGGAATGTCGTAGGTGAACGTGCCAGTGGCGTGGGTCAGCGGATAGCGGTCGGCCTTGGCCGCGAGGGCGTCAAGTTGTCCCGCCTCGATCACGTTGCGCAGGGTTACCCATTCCGGATGATCCGGGCTGATCGCATGAAAGCCCTGATCGGTAATATGGCCCCAGAACTGGGTGCCCTGATGCGTGACTGTTGCAAACTTCACTTGATGGTCTCCCAGACTTCGCGGATCACGTCTGCGGCGCTTAAGACATCTTCGCGTGTGCAATCGAATTGTCCTGCCTGAAAGCGGATCATCTTGCGGCCCTCATGCATGCCTTGCGTGATATATATCCGGCCGTCGTCGTTGATGGCATCAACGAGACGCTGCTGCGTGGCGTCATCGCCGGGGCAACGGAACGTGAACAGGCTCAGGATCGGCTCGGTTACAATCTCAAACGGGCCTTGCGCACGCAGAATGTCGCAAAGCTCTCCCGACCACATCACATGGTTGCGGATCCGTGTGCGCAACCCTTCCAGACCATAGGACCGCAGCAGGAACCACAGTTTCAGCGCACGAAATCGTCGCCCCAGCGGAATTGTCCATTCAGAATAGTTCGTCACTGCCGCGCCGTACGTTTTCAGGAACTCCGGTTCGATCTTGAGCGTGTTCAACTGCTGTGTCGGGTCGCGCAGGAACTGGACAGAGCAGTCAAACTGCGTGCCGAGCCATTTATGCGGGTTGAAAACGATGCTGTCGAAGCCTTCGACCCCCTCCCACAGCTGCGCGCGGAATTCGGGGCAGATCATTGCAGAACCTGCCCATGCGGCGTCCAAATGGGTGTAGAGGCCTTCTTTGGCGGCAATTTCCAGCAGCGGTTTCAGATCGTCGCTCGCGCCCATGCCGGTGCCGCCGGTGATCGCGATGATGCCGGTCGGTGTATACCCTGCGGTGCGGTCCTCAGCGATTTTGGCCGCCAATTTCTCGGCATCAATGCTAAAGGTACCCTTGTTGCTTGTCTCGATCTTGACCAGATTGTCCTGCCCGATCCCCGCAACCCAGCAGGCGCGGTCAATCGAGGAGTGTACCTGATCAGAACAATAAATCCGCAGACGGCCCATCGCGCTGAGCCCTTCTTTGTTGCCGCGCCACGCGGTTGCCCGTTCGCGCATCGTCAGCACCGCAGACAGCGTGGCAGAGGACGCGCTGTCCTGAATGACGCCGGAAAACCCATCAGGCAGACCCATCGCCTGACGCAGCCAATCCACCATCAGGCCCTCGACCTCGGTCGCGGCAGGTGAGGTTTGCCAAAGCATACATTGCGCAGCAATCGTACTGACCAGCATCTCCGCCAGAATTGACGGCGGGGCGGCGTTGGACGGGAAATAGGCAAAGAAACGCGGATGCTGCCAATGGGTCATACCCGGCATCACAATACGTTCGAAATCGGCCATGATCATGTCCATCGCCTCGCCCTTTTCGGGCGGAGCGGTTGGCAGGGCAGCAGCGATCTCACCCGGTCTGGTTTGGGCCCGCACCGGCCGGTCGCGGATGTTCTTGTGGTAGTCCGCCGCCCAATGACTGATCTTTTCACCCCAGTCCGAAAATTCGTCCCAATTCATGATAATTTCCTGTTTGCGTGCGTTGTCACGGCATTTCCTCGTTGATGCGCCATCATGGCGCGATGATCGGCTGCGCCTTGAGATCGCTCTCAATCACGTTTGCACCCTCGAATGTGGTGCCATGTTCGAACCAGCTGCGCGGGGCAGGGGCGCCCCACAGGGTCTGACGCTGCGGGTCTTTCAGATCCCATTTGATCGGCTCCATATCAGGGTCGATGGTCTGGTAATCGGAACAATAAATTTCTGTCCGGTGGCCATCCCTGTCGAGAATATAAAGGAAGAATGCATTGGAAATGCCGTGCCGTCCGGGGCCGCGTTCAATGTTCGCGACATAGCCGGTCGTGCTCATCAGATCCAGAAGGTCGATGATGTTCAGCGGGGTTGGCACCCAGAATGCCAGATGGTGCAGACGCGGGCCGGTGCCATTGGTAAAGGCGATGTCGTGCACGCCGCCCTTGCGGTGCATCCAGGCGGCCCAGGTGCGATCTGTTTCCTCGTCAGCGGTGTATTCGGTCACACGAAAACCCATGTCACCGTAGAATTCCACGGCGCCGTCCACATCGGAACTGAACAGGTTGAAATGATCAATGCGCAGGGGTTTGACGCCATGATAGAGTTTGTATTTCTGGTGGATCGGCGGCAGGCGGTCCATCTGCACATAGAATTCCAGCGGCACGCCCCAAGGATCGCGGGTTTGCAACACGCGGCCCATGAACGGGCGCTCGACCCATGCGGTCGGCAGGTCCCGGGATTTGAACCAGGCCTCGGCCTTGTCCAATTCGCCTTCGTCCCAGACTTTGAAACCCAGACGGCCTACCGATCCTGCCTCGGCTTTTTTCAGGATCACGCAGTGGTGGCCGCGTTCTTCCAAGGCGCGCAGATAGATGTGCCGGGCGTCTTCATGGGTGATTTGCAGGCCCAGCGTGTCGACATAAAACCCCCGTGCCCACGCGAGGTCGGTGACGCAAAGCTCCACGTGGCTCAGCCGAACGATGTTGAAGGGCGGGTATAGATTTGGTGCAGGTATCGGCATTATCCCATCCCGAGTTGTGTGATTTTGTGGTGTCCAAGGGCGATGGCGATGTTCTTTTGCTCCATATAGAAATCAAAGCTCCAGTGCCCGCCGTCGCGCCCGATGCCGCTGGCCTTGACCCCGCCGAAGGGCGTGGGCAAGTGCCGCACATTTTCGGAATTGACCCAGATCATGCCTGCCTCGAGCGCGTTTGAAAACCGCAGCGCGCGCGTAATGTCATTGGTCCAGAGGTATCCGGCAAGACCATAGGCGACGTTGTTGGCGATCTGCAGTGCGTCGGCCTCATCCTCGAAGGGGATCACCGTCAGGACCGGGCCAAAAATTTCCTCCTGCGCGATGCGCATGTCGGGGGTCGCGTCGGTAAACAGGGTAGGGCGCACGTAACATCCCGCGCCTTCGGGCACATTGCCACCAGCGGCAATGGTCGCGCCTTCCTTAGTCGCAATGTCGAAATAGGATGTCACTTTGTCCAGATGCGTCTTGTGGATCAGCGGTCCGATTTCCGTTTTGGGATCAAGCGGATGCCCGACTTTGATCTTGTTGACCCGTTCGGCAAGTTTCGTCTGAAAATCCGCCGCGATGCTCTTTTGCACCAAAAGTCGCGAGGACGACGTGCATCGCTCGCCATTGAGGGAATAGATCATGAAGATCGCCGCATCCAGTGCACGGTCAAGATCGGCGTCTTCGAACACAACCACGGGGTTCTTGCCGCCCAGTTCGAAATGCACGCGTTTAAGCGTATCCGCCCCCTGTTTCATAATCGCAGAGCCAGTCTTGGTTTCCCCGACAAAGGCGATGGCCTTGATATCGGGATGCTCGGTCAGGGCGCGGCCTGCATCCTCGCCCATACCGTTTACGAGATTGAGCACGCCATCAGGCAGGCCTGCGTCATGGCATATCTCTGCCAGCAGGCGGGCGGTGAGAGGAGAAAATTCTGCCGGTTTGTGGACCACGGTACAGCCCGCCGCGAGGGCGGGGGCGATTTTCCATGTACTCAGCATAAACGGCGTGTTCCAGGGTGTAATCACGCCCACAGGGCCGATGGGGGCGCGGCTGGTAACGTTCATGTGGCTGGACGTGGGCAGGGATTGGCCATCCCGCGCCGCAGGGGCCATGTCGGCAAAGAAACGGAAGTTGTCCGCACCGCGCAAAGCGGCCTTGGACATGAACTTATAGGCTTGTCCCGTGTCCCAACATTCGCACAGCGCAATCTCTTCGGCGCGCTCCACAATCAGGTCGGCAACCTTGTGCAACAACTTCTTGCGCGCACCGCCGTCCATGGCGGCCCAGGCGGGAAAGGCGGCCTTTGCGGCCTTGGCCGCCACATCAATATCGCCAGCATCAGATCGTGCGACGTCTGCGATGTGGCTGCTGTCCACGGGCGAAGTTGTTTCAAACGTCCTGCCGGATTGTGCGGGCATGGACTTGCCGCCAATCAGATTCTGGATGCCCCCTGCATGACGCTTGAGCAGAGGGGCAAGTTTTGCCTTGTGGGTTTCGAGGTCACTCATTTGGGCTCTCCTGGAAGGTAGCGGCGAATGGAACTGACTTTGGGGGACAGATCAGGATCAATGTCGCGCATCTCGAGCGACAGCATGAAAGAGGATTGGTCAAGTATATCGGCGCAGAACGCTTCGGCGGCGGCAAAGATATGGTCGAGGGCTTTCTTTTTCGCGGCGGGGTCGCGACCGGCCCGCAGGCGTATCGACAGATCAAGGTAGGCGTGATCGGGATTCCCGTCAGCCATGACCACATAATCCGCCTTCATGGCGCGAACGCGGATACCAGCCAGTGGAAACAATCCTGTCTCGTCCGCAGCGTCGCGCAGCATGGTACAAAAAGCGGCTATGTTCAGGCGCTCTTCAAGATTGGCTGAATAGTCGATATGAAAATGTGGCATCTGTCCCCCCCCTTGAATATACTTGCTTTGTTAAGTAAGATGCGAGGGGCTGTCAAGAAAGAATGAACTTATGAGCCTTCGCCATACCGACAGATCTTTGCCCATTGCGCTGTTGCGTGCCCGTGAAACGGTGATGTCGCCGATACGGGTGATGCTTTCGAGAAGCGGAATATCGGAACAAAAGTGGCGTGTTATCAGAGTGCTGGATGAATCCGGTCCGATGGAGCAGACTGCCCTTGCGAAGGCCGCCTGCCTTTTGCTGCCCAGCCTGACCCGTATGTTGCGCGCAATGGAGGACGAAGGGCTGCTGACCCGCGCGGTAGATGCCGATGACCGGCGCAAGTCGATCGTGAGAATCACCGATACCGGCCGCAAGGTTCTGGGCGATCACGCAGATGACAGTGTGACGATCGCTGCGGAGCTGGAACAGCGATTTGGCGCCGAGAAACTTGAGAAATTGCTGGATCTGCTAGAAGAATTGACTGAAACCGGCGCCTGAGTGCCGGACTATGAAACCCACCAGTGGCATCCCGCCGCAGGTATCTCGACCCCTTTTCACACAGCTAGGTCAGGTCCGTAGAGGGGCTTCCAGCGTGATATCCGAATGGGATGTAGTAAGATCGTCCAGGCGACCCCAAAATCCCTGATCGGCCCGGTATTCGAGGTAATAGCAAACGCAAAGGGCGCGCATTACAGGATCACTTTTGGTTCCGGCAGGCCTTGGGTGATACCCGCAAAACAATAGGTTGCCCCGTTGGCGGGCGTGTGCGTGTCAGGATCGGCGTCAAGGCCATTCGCCGCGCTGGTTACAATCAGATCACATAGATCCGGCCCGCCAAAGGCCGGACAGGTCGGTTGCAGAGCGGGGAGGGGAACATCGCGCAGGTGGTGACCTTGTGGGTCAAAACATGACACACGTGCCGCGCCCCAAAGCGCCACCCAGAGATTGCCCTGTGCGTCCGTCACCGCGCCATCCGGGTTTTGACCTGCCTTGCGCAGATCCACAAACACCTGTGCGGGGCCGGATGGCCACCCGTCGTTGTCGAGAGGCTGGCGCATGATCCGCCGCGTCGGCGTATCCGTGTAATAGGCGCATACACGATCCGGCGCGAAACAGATCGCGTTGGAAATGCTCACATCCGGTACCAGCTTGCGCAATTCGCCGCAAAAGTACCGATAAATTGCGCCCGCGCCCCGCTCGGCCTTTTTGCCCATGGTCCCGATCCAGAACCCGCCCCACGGGTCCGCGCGTCCGTCGTTGGAACGCGTTATGGCGTTGTCTGCCTCAAGCGCCACAACCAGTGTACGGTCACCCGAGAGAAGATCAAACCGCCACAGGCCGGTTTCCGAGGCAATCAGAAGGGTATCATGGTCCACCCATCCAGCGGCAGAATGGTTTTCGTCAAACACCCAGCTCTGAACGCCGTCCGCCGAGTGGCACATCATTTTTCTGGCCAGAATATCGAACCAGAACAACGCGCCGCGTTCGGGATGCCATAGCGGTCCTTCGCCCAACAGGCAGGGGGTGGCGTCAAGTACGCTCACGCCAGCGCTGCCTTATAGGCTGCCACAATGTCTCTGGCGCGCATCGCAACCTCGTCCGCAGTCAAACCAGGTTTATACAGCGCCGACCCGATGCCGAACCCGTCCGCACTTGCCGCAATCCAGTCACCAAAGTTTTCGGGGCCAGCGCCCCCAACGGCATAGACCTGCGTGCCCTCGGGCAGAACGGCGCGCAGGGCGGACAGGCCCGCCGTGCCTGCCATCGCACCGGGGAACAGTTTCAGCCCGTCTGCACCGGCACTCAAGGCGGCAAATGCCTCGGTCGGTGTAAAAATGCCGGGCCAGCTTTCCAGTCCTCGCGCTTTGGTCAGTGCAATCACTTCAGGATCGCAATTGGGCGAGACGATCAGCCTGCCACCTGCATCGGCCACATCGTCGACTTGGGAGGGAGTCATTACCGTGCCTGCACCAATCAGGGCGCTGTCCCCGAACAGTGTTGCAAGGCTGGCGATGCTGTCCAGCGGACGTGGCGAATTAAGCGGCACTTCGATGGTGGTAATACCGTTTTCGATGAGGGCCGCCCCGATGGCGGGCGCCTCGGCCGGGGTCAACCCGCGCAGTATGGCAATGAGGGGCAGGGTCATGCGTTCTCCTTTAGCAGGCGGTAGGCGGCTGTCAGTCCCGCCAGTGTCATACGCTGTGCGTCAGTGACAGTTGCGGGCACGCCTTGGGCCTTGAGTGCTGTGGCGTAGACGTCTGATTGTGCTGCCGCGCCGATGATGGCGATCTGGCGACCCAGCCAATAGGGGCGGGCGGCGGCCAGTTCGGCGCCGATCAGCAAACCGGAAAGCTGGGCACGCGCGGTCGCTGCATCGGCGCCGTCCAGAAGGTCCCCCGCACGCAGGGAAAACAGTCGCGCGGCGAGGCGTTCGGGTTTCGACATTGAGTCATTGACGGCCATCAGGAAAGCGTCGGCATCCCAACCGTCACTAGTGACGGAATGGCGCAACACGGACTGTGTGGATAGCAGCGCGAACATCTCGCCGCTCATGAAGGTCTGGAAACTGATCACTTCGCCCGCACTGACTTCGGCCCATTTGGTATGGGTTCCGGGCAGGCAGATGACGCCCTCCCAGCCCGGATTGAGGGCAAGGAAACCGGCGATCTGGGTCTCTTCACCGCGCATGACGTCAGCGGGAGTATTCTGGCGCAGACCAGAGATAATATGCACCGGATGGGTTCCGCACTCTGTGACGGTAAAATCCACACCCAGTGGGGTAGAGGGCACAGTCCGGTAGGGTGCCTCCACCCAGCCTTGGCGCGAACCGACCATGCCGCAGGCGATGATCGGCCGTCCGGCAGGCAGGGAGAATGGGGCGATCAGGGCTGAAAGTACCGGTTCAAATCCGTCACGCTCAAGTGCGCCCATACCGTCCGCTGATTGCGCCTCCTGCAACATCGCACTGCCCTGCATGCTCCAGACGCGCAGGTTGCTGGTGCCCCAGTCAACGGCAATCCAGTCGGGGGTGGGGGGGCTTGTGTTCATCTTATCCGGTTCCCACCACGCCACCGTCCACGACCATGCACTGGCCCGTCATCATCCGGCTTGTGTCAGAGGCAAGAAACAGCACCGCATCCACGATGTCCAGCGGTACCAGATGTGTCTTGAGGCACTGGCGTTCCAGATGGGCTTCCAGCCCTTCGGGCGTTGCCCATTTTTCAAGTTGCTTTTCGGTCATGACCCAGCCCGGGGCCAGTGCATTGACGCGGATGCCCAGCGGGCCCATTTCACGGGCCATTGAACGGCTCATTGCTGTGATGCCGCCATTGGCGGTTGTGTAGGCAGTGTAGCCTTCGTTGCCCATCAGATAGCTGATGGAGGAAAAATTGATGATGGAACCGGCACCCTTCGCCTCCATCATCTTTCCGGCGGTTTGGGCGGCAAAGAAATAGGCCTTGAGGTTGACGGATTGCAGGTGATCCCATTCATCAGGGGTTAATGTGCGCCAGTCGTGGCGCAGATCGTTGGCGGCGTTCGAGACAAGTACATCCAGCCCGCCAAAAGTTTCCGCTGCCTGCGCCATTGATGCCTGTAGGGCACCGGTGTCGGTGATGTCACCCTGAATGAACATCGGCGCGCGGCCGTGTTTTTGCTGCATCTCGGCCACGAAAGGGCTGGCGTCTGAACGCCCGATAAATGTAACGTCGGCCCCCTGCGCAAGAAACCCGTCCGTAAGGGCGGCGCCGATACCCGACCCGCCGCCGGTGATGTAAACGGATTTGCCGTGCAGGTCATGAAAGGTTGCGGTCTGGGTCATGGACAGATCTCCGGATGGTACAGTTGTTGTGTAAGTATCCCGCGCTGTGGGAGGATCACAAGTGTTGCCGTTGTCGGACAAGATCATGGGGCTGCGCGCAAAGGGGATCGAACAGGTCGGCGCTGGAATTATACCGTGATCCTGATAACAAATCCGCGGCTCGGCTAGTCGGTTCCGCGTACTGCATTTCCTGTCCGGCCAAAGGATTTATCCCGCACCTAAGTCATACACCCTCTACGATCACAACGCTTCCGGTCGAACAGCTTTGGCGCAGTTCCTTCAAAGGAGCATATTCGTCGCTGGTAAATAGCATTCGGCAGCGTCCATGTCGGGAAATTCAAACAAAACAATTCTGGTCGGTTCCCATTTTCCTTCAAGCACTTCATGTGGACCGCCCCTGGCCAGATACCTGCCGCCAAATGCCTCCACGAGTGGTTTCACTTGCTCCATAAACGCGCCGTAGGGGCCTGTGTCATGGATTTCGACATCATAAATCAAATATGCGCTCATCTTGCTCCTTTTAGGACTATCTTAAAAGCGTCCTGCACCTTGAAAATAGCGGACCGATGCCTGCCCATAATGCATGGTATACTTGAATAGCCGTTTCGTCACTATAGCGAGCCTCTCATAGCTTCCTGCGTCATTTGCTTCATACCTAAAATATTCTACCTTGAAATAGTCATCGACTCGGCCTAGCCTTCAATTATCTGCTGCGGTTAGGGGAAACACGATGCGTGCAATTTGTCTGGGCGGTGGTCCTGCGGGGCTGTACTTTGCGATTTCCCTCAAGCTTCGCCAGCCGGACGCGGATGTGACCGTTTTGGAACGCAACAAGCCGGATGATACTTTCGGTTGGGGTGTGGTCTTGTCGGATGAAACGCTGGACAATCTGCAAGCCAACGATCCGGTTTCGGCAAAGGACATCCGCAGCCATTTTGCCTATTGGGACGACATCGCGCTGGTCCACAAGGGGCAGACGATCACCTCCACCGGCCACGGGTTTTGCGGCATCGGGCGCCACCGTTTGCTGATGATCCTGCAAAACCGTGCCCGTGAATTGGGTGTGAACCTGCAGTTTGAGACGGAAGTGCAGGCGGCTTCTGCTTACATGCACGACTATGATCTGGTGGTGGCCTGCGACGGGTTGAATTCCAGAACGCGGTTGGAGTTTCAGGACAGCTTCAAGCCCGATATCGACGTGCGCCGCTGCCCCTTTGTCTGGCTCGGCACACATCAGAAATTCGACGATGCCTTTACCTTTATTTTCGAGAAGACCGACAAGGGCTGGATCTGGGTTCATGCCTATCAGTTCGACGAAGACACCGCGACTTTCCTTGTGGAATGCACGCAGGAAACCTTCGACAATTATGGTTTCGGCGAAATGGACCAGCAAGCCTCCATCGCCATTCTGGAAGAGATTTTCAAAGCCCATCTGGGTGGTCACAGTCTGATGACCAATGCCAATCATATCCGTGGATCGGCGTGGATACATTTCCCCCGCGTGCTTTGTGAAAAATGGAGCCACCAGAATGTGGTTCTGCTGGGCGATGCCTCAGCGACAGCGCATTTTTCCATCGGGTCCGGTACAAAACTGGCGTTGGAATCTGCGATCTCGCTGGCCAAACATGTCAGCAACGACACCCACCTTGAGACGGCGTTTGAGAAGTACGAAGCCTCACGTCGTCTCGAAGTGCTGCGGCTGCAATCGGCAGCGCGCAATTCGGTGGAATGGTTCGAGGATGTAGAACGATATCTTGATCTGGACCCGGTGCAGCTAAACTATTCCATGTTGACCCGCTCGCAGCGGATTTCACATGAAAACCTGCGAGAGCGTGACCCGGAATGGCTCGAAGGGGCCGAGAAGTGGTTTATGGAGCAGGCGGGGGGCGGCACTGAACTGCGGGCAAACGTGCCGGTACGTGCGCCGATGTTCGCGCCATTCAAGCTGCGCGAGATGGAACTGGCCAACCGTGTCGTCGTGTCGCCGATGGCGCAGTACAAGGCGGTCGACGGCACCCCGACAGACTGGCACCTGATCCACTACGGGGAGCGGGCCAAGGGGGGGGCGGGGCTGGTCTATACCGAGATGACATGCACCTCTGCGGACGGGCGTATAACGCCCGGTTGTCCGGGGCTTTATGCACCGGAACACGAGGCGGCCTGGAAACGCCTTACAGATTTTGTGCACGCGGAAACCGATGCAAAAATCTGCTGCCAGATCGGACATGCAGGGCGTAAGGGGTCCACCAATGTGGGCTGGGAAGGCATGGATATGCCCTTGAAATCAGGCAACTGGCCTTTGGTCTCGGCCTCTGCAATTCCATGGTCTGACGACAATGCAACCCCCAAGGAAGCCACCCGCGCCGATATGGACCGTATCCGTGACGATTTTGTGACGGCGGCCGGAATGGCGGATCGCGCAGGCTTTGACATGATCGAACTGCACGCCGCGCATGGTTACTTCATTTCCAGTTTCATCTCCCCCCTCAGCAATACACGCACCGACGATTACGGCGGTAATCTGGCGAACCGCATGCGCTACCCGCTCGAGGTTTTCAAAGCGATGCGGGCGGTATGGCCAATCGAAAAGCCGATGTCTGTGCGCATTTCCGCGACCGACTGGGCCGGTGATGACGGTGTTACCCCGGAAGAGGCCGTGGACATCGCCAGGATGTTCGAGGCCGCAGGGGCGGACATTATAGATGTCTCGGCCGGGCAGACTTCTACGCAGGGCGAACCGGTTTATGGCCGCATGTTCCAGACGCCGTTTTCGGATCGTATTCGCAACGACGGCGGCATCAAGACCATGGCGGTCGGCAATATATTCGAACCGGATCATGTGAATTCGATCCTGATGGCCGGGCGCGCGGATCTGGTGTGCCTTGCGCGGCCGCATCTGGCCGATCCCTATTGGACCTTGCGCGCAGGCGCGAGCATCGGTGATCGTCATGCGGTTTGGCCGAAACCCTACGAGGCGGGCCGCGATCAGATGTGGCGCCTCGCAGACCGCGCAGCGGAAATGGAGAAAGTATGAGACAGGTATTGGTGACCGGCGGTGGCTCCGGAATCGGGCGCGCCATTGCACAAAGTTTTGCAGCGCAGGGCGATCACGTCACGATTGCGGGCCGTCGCATGGATGCCTTGGAAGAAACCAAAGGCGATACCGACATGACCTGCCGCACACTGGATGTAAGTAAGGAAGCATCCGTAGCGGCACTATTCGATACGCCTTTTGATGTGGTGATTGCAAATGCCGGGGCAGGGAAGTCAGGCAAGGTCGCGGATCTGTCACTGGCGGACTGGAACAATGTCATTAACGTCAACCTGACCGGCGTTTTCCTGACCTTTCGCGAGGCTCTGCGCGGTATGTCGTCGGGCGGGCGGTTGATTGCGATTGCCTCTACCGCCAGCCTTCAGGGTGGCAGCAATATCTCGGCCTATTCGGCGTCAAAACACGGGGTTCTGGGGCTGGTGCGGTCACTGGCGATCGAGGTCGCCAAATCGGGCGTGACCTGCAATGCGGTCTGCCCCGGCTTTGTCGACACGCCGATGGCGGATGCGGCGGTTCAGGGCGTGGTCGACAAGTTTGGCGTCACCCCGGAGAAAGCCGCAGCGATGATTGTCGGTGGCAACCCGATGAAACGGATGATTGATCCTGCCGAGGTCGTGGCGGCGGTAACATTCCTTGCCTCAGCCGGCGCATCTTCGATCAATGGCCACGCCTTGTCGGTGTCAGGTGGCGAGATATGAGTGGCTCGAAAGACCGGGTGCGTCTCTGGCTGCGACTGCTGAAGGTCGTGCGCGGGATCGAGCATCAGCTGCGCGACAATCTGCGCCGCGATTTCGAAACAACCTTGCCACGTTTTGACGTCTTGTCCGCGCTCTCGCGCCATCCAGACGGGCTGAAGATGAGCCAGCTTTCAGGCGTGCTGCGGGTGTCGAACGGGAATGTGACAGGGATCGCGGACCGTCTGGGCGAGGAAGGGCTGGTCGAACGGGTGCCGGTGCCGGGGGATCGTCGTGCGATGATCCTGCAGATCACGCCAGCCGGTCAGGCGGAGTTTACCCGACAAGCGCAGGCGCACGAGAACTGGATCAACGACATGCTGGGTGACGTGCCCGCCGCCGAGGCCCGCGCAATGGCCGCGCGGCTGGCCGAATTTGCCGACAGCAAGGACAAAAAGGAAGCCGCCCATGCGCAGTGACGTCAAACATTTTCTTTGTGAAATCAAAGACCGGATCGCCACCGTCCGACTGGACCGACCAGATCGCAAAAACCCTCTGACTTTTGACAGCTACGCCGAGCTGCGCGACTGGTTTCGCGATCTGGTTTACAGAGATGACGTTGATGTTGTGGTCTTTGCCTCCAACGGTGGCAACTTTAGCTCTGGCGGGGATGTACATGATATCATTGGGCCTTTGACCCGAATGAACATGAAAGAGTTGCTGAATTTCACCCGCATGACCGGAGATCTGGTCAAGGCAATTGTGAACTGCGGCAAACCGGTGATCGCTGCCGTCGACGGTATTTGTGTCGGGGCCGGCGCTATTATCGCGATGGCTTCTGATCTGCGGATTGCGACGCCGGAGGCAAAAACCGCGTTTCTGTTTACCCGCGTCGGGCTGGCTGGGTGTGACATGGGCGCCTGCGCGATCCTGCCGCGCATCATTGGCCAGACGCGTACGGCCGAATTGCTCTATACAGGGCGTTCCATGTCGGCTGATGAGGGCGAAAGGTGGGGTTTTTACAATCAGGTGGTTCCTGCAGCGGATCTGGATGCCAGCGCGCTAGAGATGGCCAAACGCATATCTGCGGGACCGAATTTTGCCCATATGATGACCAAAACCATGCTGGTGCAGGAATGGTCGATGTCCATCGAGCAAGCGATTGAAGCAGAGGCGCAGGCCCAGGCAATCTGTATGCAAACCGGTGATTTTGAGCGGGCGTTTAAGGCGTTTGTTGCCAAAGAGCGGCCCGTGTTCGAGGGGGATTGAGCGATGGCCGTGACCGGAGCTTCCGGCGAAGTTTTCGGGCCGTTGAAAATCTGTGGGGAGACGCATCATGCCTGACCGGAGTTTCCTGTTATGGCCGTTTTTTGAAGAACGGCACCGCGAGCTGGCGGATGCGCTGGATCAGTGGGCCGCGTCAAATCTGGGGGACGTGGATCACAGCGATACCGATGCCGCATGCCGCTCGCTTGTGTCTTTGCTCGGCGAAGGGGGCTGGTTGCGTCATTCCGCTGCTGAAGGGGACGAGGTTCTGGATGTCCGTTCGCTCTGCCTGATCCGCGAAACGCTGGCGCGTTATGATGGTTTGGCGGATTTTTCCTTTGCGATGCAGGGGCTTGGTACCGGCGCGATATCCTTGTTTGGCACGGCCGAGCAGCAGTCCGAATGGCTGCCAAAAACGCGCATGGGGAGGGCAATTTCCGCCTTCGCCCTGACAGAGCCGCAGTCCGGCTCGGACGTGGCAAACTCAACAATGACAGCCGAAACAGACGGCAACGGATTTGTTCTGAGAGGCTACAAGACGTGGATATCGAACGGCGGCATCGCGGACGTCTATACGGTGTTTGCCCGGACAGGCGAAGGACCGGGGGCAAAGGGGCTTTCCGCTTTCATCGTGCCTGCTGATACCCCGGATCTGAAAGTTCAAGAGCGGCTTGAGGTGATGGCACCGCACCCCCTTGCAACCCTCCATTTTGACGGGGTGAAAGTGCCGGGTTCCGCCTTGATCGGTGAGGCGGGCCGCGGGTTCGCGATCGCAATGTCGGTGCTCGACGTGTTCCGGTCCACAGTGGCGGCGGCGGCGCTGGGGTTTGCGCGCCGCGCGCTGGATGAAGCCTGCGCACGCGTCAAGATGCGCCATGTGCTGGGCGCACCGCTGGCAAACCTGCAGATGGTGCAGGGGCATATCGCGGATATGGCAGTGGATATCGACGCGTCAGCGCTGCTGATCTATCGTGCGGCATGGGCCAAGGACAGTGGTGCGCCGCGTGTGACGCGCGAGGCCGCAATGGCCAAATTGTTTGCCACGGACCACGCCCAGAGCGTGATCGACAAGGCGGTGCAATTGCATGGCGGGGACGGGGTGCGTCACGGCGAAACCGTGGAGCGGCTCTACCGGGAGATCCGCGCCCTGCGCATCTATGAGGGCGCATCGGACGTGCAGCGCGTGATTATCGCGCGCCAGACATTGGGGATTTAGATCATGTTTGCAACAGGTCATGTGGATACATTCGCGCGTGATAACCTGCCGCCAGCCGAGCAATGGCCGGATTTTCTGCTCAACGGATTCGCCTATCCGGACAAGGTGAATATCGGCGTTGAACTTACTGATTTAATGGTTGAAAAAGGGTTTGGAGATCACACTTCACTGATCGGAAACGGGCGACGCCGGACCTACAAGGAGTTGAGCGACTGGACCAACAAACTGGCCCGTGCGCTGGTCGAGAATCTGGGCCTGAAACCGGGTAACCGCGTGCTGATCCGCTCTGCCAACAACCCGGCGATGGTGGCCTGCTGGCTGGCCGCGACCAAGGCCGGTGCGGTGGTGGTAAATACCATGCCGATGCTGCGCGCAGGCGAATTGACGGCGATTGTGGACAAAGCTGAAGTGACCCATGCGTTGTGCGATACGCGGTTGATGGACGAGATGGCTTCCTGTGCCAAAACCTCGAAATTTCTCAAGACGGTGGTCGGGTTCGACGGGACTTCGAACCATGATGCGGAGCTGGATCGTCTCGCGCTGGAGAAACCGGTGCAGTTTGACGCCGTTCAAACAGCCCAGGACGATGTTGCGTTGTTGGGATTTACATCAGGAACCACGGGTAACCCTAAGGCAACAATGCATTTTCACCGAGATTTGCTGATTATTGCGGATGGCTATGCCAAGGAAGTCTTGAACGTAACGCCTGAAGACATCTTTGTTGGCTCACCGCCGTTGGCTTTTACCTTCGGACTTGGGGGCTTGGCGGTGTTCCCATTGCGGTTTGGTGCGGCGGCAACGCTTCTTGAGACGGCAAGCCCGCCGAACATGATCGAGATTATCGAGAAGTTCAAAGCGACCGTCTGTTTCACTGCCCCCACCGCCTATCGCGCCATGTTGCAGGCAATGGAAGACGGCGCGGATCTGAGTTCTTTGCGTGCGGCGGTCAGTGCAGGGGAAACCCTGCCGCCGCCTGTCTATCACGATTGGCAGGAGAAGACCGGCAAGCCGATGCTGGACGGAATCGGGGCGACGGAAATGCTGCATATCTTTATTTCCAACCGGTTTGACGACCACAAGGCAGGGTGTACCGGCAAGCCCGTGACCGGATACGAGGCACGTGTGCTGGACAAAAACGGCGACGACGCACCTGTGGGGGTCGTCGGGCGGCTTGCAGTGCGCGGACCGACCGGGTGTCGATACCTCGCGGATGAACGCCAGTCGATCTATGTGCAGGACGGCTGGAACATCACCGGCGACAGCTTTTCCATGGATGCAGACGGATACCTGCATTTTGCCGCCCGAAACGACGATATGATTGTGTCAGCCGGATACAATATTGCAGGGCCGGAGGTTGAGGCGGCCCTGCTGAGCCACCCGATGGTCAGCGAGTGCGGTGTTGTGGCCGCGCCCGACGACGCACGCGGTGCGATTGTGCAGGCCCATGTAGTACTGATGCAGGGAGCGGAGAAATCCGCCCTTACAATCAAGATATTACAAGATCATGTTAAAGCGATTATTGCGCCCTATAAATATCCGCGTGACATCAAATTTATTGATGCACTGCCCAAGACAGCGACGGGTAAGATCCAGCGCTTTGCCTTGCGGGAAAAACCGACGGACGCAAATTAACTGCGGCGCAGGAATCTGCCGAGGCTGGCTGAGAGGGCAAATAGGATTGCGGCCAAAGTGACGATGCTGGGGCCTGTCTGGGTGTCAAATGCAAAGGATGCCTGCAAGCCACCCAATGCGGATACCGCGCCGATCAGCGCGGCCCAGATTGCCATCATTTCAGGTGTGCGGGCCAGCGGACGGGCGGCGGCGGCTGGAATGATCAGCAGGGCAGCGATCAGCAGGGCGCCAACGACCTTGATTGCAACCGCCACGACAATTGCAAGCGCCAGTGTCAGGATCAGTTGTTCGCGTTTTGCATTGCCACCAGCAGCTGCGGCAAGGTCGGGATTCAAAGTTGCGGTTAGCAACGCCTGCCAACGCCAGATCAACAGGCAGAGCACGGCTGCAGCGCCGCCCCAGATCAGCGCCAGATCAGCGACGGTGACGGTCAGAATCTCCCCGAACAGATAGGCATCCAGATCAACCGCACGTCCCGGCAGCAGCGACACCGCCACAAGCCCAAGCGCCAATGCAGCATGGGCCAGCACCCCCAACAGGGCGTCGGTGCTGATGTGGCGTTCAGACAGGGTGCTGATGATCAGTGCCATCACCAGTGCCACCACCAGCACGCCCGCCATCACAGGCAGGTCTGTGGCCAGCGCCAATGCGACACCCAACAGGGCGGCATGGCTGGTTGCATCGCCAAAATAGGCCATGCGCCGCCAGATTACGAAACAACCCAAAGGTGCGGCTGCAATAGCTACCCCAAGGCCTGCAAGGGCAGCGCGCAGCGCGAAATCATCCAGCATCAGTGCGCCTCGTGGTCGTGGGTATGGTCGTGGTCATGATTGTGATCATGTCGATAGAGCGCCAGTGCGCCATGGGTGCCGGTGCCGAACAAGGCGCGGTATTCCGGCGCGTCGGCCACCACCTCGGGTGTGCCCTCGCAGCAGACATGGCCGTTCAGACACAACACCCGATCAGAGGCGGCCATGACCACATGCAGATCGTGGCTGACCATGAGCACCGCACAGCCAAACTCGGCGCGCACCTCTTCGATGCGGCGATAAAACGCGGCGGCACCGGGTTGGTCGAGGCCCTGTGTGGCTTCATCAAGGATCAGAATATCGGGGTTGTTCAGCAGTGCGCGGGCCAGCAGGACCCGTTGGAATTGCCCGCCAGAAAGGGCGATCATCTGTTTGTCGGTCAGGTCCGGCACCCCGGCATGGGTCAGGGCGGTATGGATCGTTTCCGCGCTCTGGCGATGCGGCAGATTCAGAAACCGCGCGACCGTCATCGGCAGTGTTGCATCAATTTGGAGCCGTTGGGGCACATAGCCGATGCGCAACCCCTTGGCGCGGGTCACGGTGCCGCTGGCGGGTTTCAACGCCCCGACCAGCGCGCGCAGCAGGCTGGATTTGCCGGACCCGTTTGGGCCGACGATCGTGACAATCTCACCCCTATCGATAGAGAAATTGACGTCACGCAACACCAGTTGGCCGCCATAACGCAGCGACAGATTTTGCGTTGTGATCAGGCTCATGCGGCGTCCTGACAGGCGGGGCAGAGGCCCGTGGCCTCAATCACCGTGTGTTCAATGGCAAAGCCTGCAGCGCGGGCGGCATCACCCAGACGTCCTTTGGCGGGGGCGGTATCGGTTTCAGCGACGGATTTGCAGGTGCGGCAGATCAGGAATGCGGGGGCATGTTCCGCGCCCAGATGGGCGCAGGCGATATAGGCGTTCAGGGCTTCGATCTTGTGGGCAAAGCCCGCTTTGACCAGAAAATCCAGCGCCCGGTAGGCCACCGGGGGCTGCGCGCCGAGGCCTTCCTCTGCGAGCAGGGCCAGCAAGTCATAGGCCCCGAGTGCGCGGTGTTCGGCCAGCAAGAATTCCAGTGCGCGACGGCGTACCGGCGTCAGGCGCAAGCCTGTCTGGTCGCAGTGCGCCTCTGCTTTTGTGAGGGTGGTGTGCACGCAGGCGCTGTGGTCGTGGTCGTCAAATCCGATGGCGGTCATTGAGATCTCCAAATCTCAGGTATTGATATGTTATAACATTATCTTTAGCAAGGGCGTAGATATTCATCAGGAGGCCACCCCTATGTTCCGTTATCTTATCCCGTTTATGTTGCTTGGCGGCGCGGCGCGCGCCGATGTTCCCAAGGTAGTCACCGATATTGCACCCGTCTATGCTTTGGTTTCGCAAGTGATGGAAGGGGTCGGGACGCCTGATATTGTCGTGCCCCGAGGCGCCTCACCACACCATTATGCCATGCGCCCGTCACAGGCGCGGGCCCTGAGCGGCGCAGAAGTGGTGGTTTGGGTCGGCCACGGGCTGACGCCCTGGCTGGAAGAACCCATCGAGTCGCTGGCGCAAAAGGCGAAAGTAGTGGAACTGATGGACGTGGAGGGTGTGCATCTGCTGCCGTTCCGCGAAGGGGCGCTGTTTGAGAGCGGTGGCCACGATCATGAGCACGAGCACGAACACGGGGAGGAAGAGGAAGGCGTAGTTGCCGACCCGCATGTCTGGCTCGACCCTGACAATGGTATTATATTCCTGAATGCCATTGCCGCTGAATTGGCATTACTTGATCCGGAAAATGCCGATGTGTACGCCGCAAATGCGCGCGCGGGGATTGCCGACATCACGGCGCTGGACCGCGAGATTGATGCGCAGCTTGCTGATGTGCGCGGTATTCCTTTTGTCGTCCTGCACGATGGTTTCCACTATTTCGAAGATCATTTTGCGATTGAGGCGATTGCGGCGATTGCGGCCAGCGACGCGCAGACCCCCGGCGGTGCGCGGGTGCGCGACCTGCGCGATGATCTGAAGGATCGCGCGCCGCGCTGCGCCTTTAGCGAACCACAGGTCGGCACTGCGTTGGTGAAAACGGTTACTGAGGGGGTCGACGTAAAGATTGGTATTCTGGATCCGGTAGGGTCGCAACATCCTCTGGACGCAGCACTCTATACGGCACTGCTGCGCAGCATGGCCGACGCGTTTGTGACCTGTCTGCGCCCCTGATCCGTACCTGGGTTGCGTCAAAGAAAAAGGGCCCCTCCGCAAGGAGAGGCCCCGATACTGCTGAAAAGGTCTTGGGGGGAAATCACACGGCGATCTTGCCGCCGCCTTGTTTGGTCACAACCACGACAGAGGGGCGCGGCGGCATCGCGGGGTCAAAGTCCGGCCAGCGGGTCGCGGGGTCTTCAAAGGTCGAGGCCCGCTCGAACCCTTTCAGGTCCTTGGTGCCGTCAGTGCCGGGGTGTTGCACCGCAAGAAACAGGGTTTCGCCGCTGTCGGTGAAGTAGGGGCCGCACATCTCACCGCCCACCGGGCAACGGAAAAACAGTTTAGATGTGCCGCGTGCCTCGCCTTCGGTTTCCAGCGCATAGAGACCGTCCGATTTGCCCGTCTTGCCCCAGCTGGAGCCCTGGTCTGTGCTGATCCATAGACGGCCATCCGCGTCGATGGCGCAGTTGTCCGGAGAGCCGAACCAGCCATTTTCAGAGGTTTCGGGATTCCACTGCGCTCCGACCTCGGCCACCGCAGGATCACCACATTTGACCAGAATAGACCATGTGCCGGAGGTAGCCGCGTGGTTGCCGCCGTCCTCTTTGATCTCGATGATATGGCCGAAATCGGAGGCGCTGCGCGGGTTGGCGGGATTGGTGTCTTTGCGTTTGTTGTTGTTGGTCAACATGATGTAGGCCGTGCCGTCGCCGCGTGGTTGTGCGTCTTCGGGGCGGTCCATCGGGGTCGCGCCCAGCAGATCGGCAGCAATGCGCGTGTCGATCATCACGTCACCCTGATCGTTGAACCCGTTTTCGGCCGTCAACGGACCCTCGCCATGTTTCAGTGGCATCCAGGTGACGGTGCCATCCGCGTCAAAGCGCGCAACGTACAATGTGCCCTCGACGAGCAGTTCGGTATTGCCGGCCTTGTCATCGGAAACGACGCCGTCAGAGACGTATTTGTACTGGTAATCAAAGCGGTTGTCGTCGCCCATGTAAACCACCAGTTTGCCGTCGCTGCTGACCGTCGTTTCCGCACCCTCGTGGCGGAAGCGGCCCAATGCGGTGTGTTTGACGGGGGTCGAGGTCGGGTCCATCGGGTCCACTTCGACCACCCAGCCGAACTTGTTCGGCATGTTGGGTTCTTTGTCGACGTTCCAGCGGTCGTATTCGCGACCCCATGCGTACCATGCGCCGGGCACACCGTAGCGGTCATAGGATTTTGCTTCGGGGTTGGTTTCGTCGATCACGATCTTGCCGTCTGCATCCAGATTGTCGCTCCAGAAATAGCCGTGGAAGTTTTCTTCGGCCATCAGCCACGTGCCCCATGGCGTCATGCCGCCCGCGCAATTGTTGATGGTGCCAATGACCTTTAGACCGGTGGCATCATCGTTGGTTTTCAGGCGCGTATGGCCTGCGGCAGGGCCGCTCAGCGTCATATCAGTGTTCAGGGGCTGGATCCGGCGGTTCATTTTGCCGTCCTTGACCACGGACCATGTGCCCGCTTCCTGAACGATCTCGACCACTGTGCCGCCATGTGCCGCCATTTCAATGTCGATCAATTCTTTGGTCATGCCCTCGAAACCGGCGTTGTCCTGACGGCCGAGCGCCGGGAACATCACCTCTTCGTTAGTGTATTCGTGGTTCACACAGAGCAGTCCGCGCGTGCCTCTGTCGTTCAGCGCGACAAAACCGACGTAGTCGTTGTTATAGCCGAACTGGCCCAGTTGTGCCGCAGCAGTCTGGTTCATCACATCAAAGTCGGGCGCATCCGCCAGTACCGGATCGCCCCAGCGGATCAGCACGTTTGCGTCATAGCCATCTGCGATGTGGTGGGTTTCGTCATTGCCCGCGGTCAGTTCGTCAAAAACGTAGCGGCTTTGCGCATGGGCGGCGGCGTCTGCCTTTGACGGGGCAATAAGCGCTGATGTGCCAAAAAGCGCGGTTGTCGCGGAAACACCCAGCATACCGCGCAAAACGCCGCGGCGACCATAGCGCGCGTTGATGACATCTCCGATGGTGCGGCCAAGGTTGGGGTTGGTGGGAATGTCGTCAAAGGCTTCGAAGGCTTCCGCTTTGTTACCGATTGCGGGATCGTTGATGATGTCGCGACGGGTCATGGCTTTTCCTCGATCTTGTGTCATTTGGGGTGGCTATGGAGTGATTCCATCACAAGAGTATGACAGATCTCACGTTCAACCGTGGGTTATCTCGTGTGCAAGGCACTTGCGTGACGCGTGCGCGCGCCCTTAGGCTACCCGCGCAGCCATTGGAGACTGTTCATGCAGGCGCGCCGCGATTTCTTGCAGATGGCCATGGCCGCAACGGCGATCAGCGGCGCATCCGGGCTTGCCCCTTGGGCGCGGCTGGCGGCTCAGGACCGGTACGATCAGGACGCGCTGCTCGATTTTGACCCGCTTGGCAACGTGACGCTGATGCATGTCAGTGACATTCACGCGCAGCTCAAGCCGACTTATCTGCGCCCGCCCGAGGTGAACATCGGTCTGGGCGAAACACAGGGGAAGGCCCCTTATGTCACAGGCGAAGCATTGCGGATCCGGTATGGTGTGGGCGGCGGCACCCCGATGGATTACGCGCTGACCTCCGAGAATTTTGCCACCCTCGCGCAGGCCTATGGCAAGATGGGCGGGCTGGCCCAGGTCGCCGCGATACTGGACGCAATCCGCGCTGAACGGCCTGACGCGCTTTTCCTTGACGGCGGCGATACATGGGCGGGGTCCATGACCAGTCTGAAAACGCAGGGGCAGGATATCGTTACCGTGATGAATGCGCTCGGGCCCGACGCCATGACGGCATTTGGCGAATTCGCTTACGGAACAGACAGGCTGCGTGAACTGGTTGCGGAATTGCCCTTTGTTGCTTTGGGACAGAATATCTTTGACACGCAGTTGCACGCCCCTGCGGCGCCTTTCAAGCCGCACGCGTTCTTTGAAAGGGGCGGGGTCAAGATCGGGGTTATCGGGCAGGCGTACCCCTTCACGGAGGCGCTTTTGCCTGCTGCACTAACGTCCGGTTTTGCCTTTGGCCTCCGCCTCGCCAATATGCAACGGATGGTCGAAGACCTGCGCGCGTCAGGGGCGGAACTGGTGGTGTGCCTGTCGCAGAACGGCTTTGAAATTGATGCAAAGATGGCCGCCGAAGTTGAGGGGATCGATGTGATCCTGTCCGGTCACAGCGGTTACGCGCTGCCTGAGCCTGTTATCGTGGGCCAGACGCACATTATCGCCTCGGGGTCGCATGGCCACTTTGTCAGCCGGGTTGATCTGGATGTGCAAAACGGCAAGGTACTGGGGCTGCGCCACAAGCTGATCCCGGTTTTTGCCGAATTGATCACGCCGGATCCAGCGGTTGCAGGGCTGATCGACGCGGTGCGTGCGCCGTTCAAAAAAGATCTGGAAGAGATCCTCGGTACGGCGGAGGTGCTGCTCTACCGGCGCGGCGTTGCGAACAGCACATGGGACGATCTGATCTGTACGGCGCTCTTGGCCACGCAGGACGCGCAAATTGCCCTGTCACCGGGGTTTCGGTGGGGTCCGTCCGTTTTGCCGGGGCAGCCCGTCACCCGCGAGGATATTTACAATGTGACGGCTGTTGCCAATCCCGAGGTGATCAGAACCGAAATGACGGGTGCAGTTCTCAAAGATCTGCTGGAAACCGCCGCCGATCTTGCGTTCAATCCTGATCCGTATCTGCGGCAGGGTGCTGACATGCTGCGGGTCGGGGGGCTGAATTTCCGTTTGGAGGTCGGCAAGCCCAAAGGCCGGCGGATCGGCGCGTTGACGTTGCTTCCTTCAAAAACGGCGATCGAGCCCGCGCAGATCTATGTCGTGGCGGGGTGGGCTGTTGATATAAAAGGCACGGCAGGGCCGCCGATCTGGGAAGTATTGGAAGGTCATATCCGCGCGCTCGGGCAGGTTGGCACAGCGACGTCGGGGACGGTTGATCTGGTCCTTGCGGAGTGAATGGGGCTCAATCAGCGGCCAGCCCCCCTTGAACCCCTCCAGAGGCGCGACTAATCTCTGGGTAACAGTTTGCGGGTATGGTCTCGCAGATGACGATTTGAGGCAGACCCATGAACGATCCCATCGACACATATATGAACACGCTGGTCCCCATGGTGGTGGAACAGACCAGCCGTGGCGAGCGCGCTTACGATATTTTCTCCCGTCTGCTGAAAGAGCGGATCATTTTCATTTCCGGTCCGGTACATGACGGCATGTCCACGCTGGTGGTTGCGCAATTGTTGCACCTTGAGGCGGAAAACCCGTCCAAGGAAATATCCATGTATATCAACAGCCCGGGCGGCGTGGTGACGTCCGGTCTGTCGATTTACGACACGATGCAATACATTAAACCCAAGGTGTCGACGCTGGTGATCGGGCAGGCGGCTTCGATGGGGTCGCTGTTGCTGACGGCAGGTGAAAAAGGCATGCGGTTCTCGTTGCCCAATTCGCGTGTCATGGTACACCAGCCCTCCGGCGGCTATCAGGGTCAGGCGACGGACATTATGATCCACGCGCAGGAAACCCAGAAACTCAAGACGCGGCTGAACGAGATTTACGTTAAACACACGGGCCAGACCCTGAAAAAGGTCGAGGATGCGCTGGAACGGGACAATTTTATGTCCCCCACTGAAGCCAAGGATTGGGGGCTGATTGACGAAATCGTCGAGAGCCGTGGCAAAGCGGATGATCCGGATGCGCCCGCCAAGAAGTAAGAAACGATCCGGTGCTGCATGATTTTGCGATTGTAGCGCCGGAACCGCTGGCCTAGAATTATGGCCGAACACAGCGTCTCGGGCAGGGGCGGACCGAAATGATACTGACCTGAAAGGGTTGAATATGGCGAGTACCTCAGGCGGCGACAGTAAAAACACCCTCTATTGCAGCTTTTGCGGCAAGAGCCAGCACGAGGTCCGCAAACTGATTGCAGGGCCGACAGTATTCATCTGCGATGAATGCGTTGAATTGTGCATGGATATTATCCGTGAAGAAACAAAGGCTTCGGGCCTGAAAGCGACAGATGGCGTTCCCACACCGCGCGATATCTGCGAGGTTCTGGACGATTATGTGATCGGACAGGCGAATGCGAAAAAGGTGCTCTCGGTTGCTGTACACAACCACTACAAGCGCCTTAACCATGCCCAGAAGGGCGGCGATATCGAGCTGGCAAAATCCAATATCCTGCTGATCGGCCCAACGGGATGTGGCAAGACATTGCTGGCCCAGACGCTGGCGCGGATTCTAGATGTGCCCTTTACAATGGCAGATGCGACAACATTGACCGAAGCAGGTTATGTCGGTGAGGACGTTGAGAACATCATCCTCAAACTTCTGCAATCGTCCGAATACAATGTAGAGCGTGCGCAGCGCGGCATCGTTTATATCGACGAAGTAGATAAAATTACGCGCAAATCCGAGAACCCTTCGATCACCCGCGACGTGTCGGGTGAGGGGGTACAACAGGCGTTGTTGAAATTGATGGAAGGTACTGTTGCATCCGTGCCGCCGCAGGGCGGGCGCAAGCATCCGCAGCAGGAATTCCTTCAGGTCGATACCACCAATATCCTGTTCATCTGCGGTGGTGCCTTTGCCGGTCTCGACAAGATTATCGCGGCACGCGGCAAAGGGTCTGCGATGGGTTTTGGCGCGGACGTGCGCGATAAAGATGCCCGCGGGATCGGCGAAATTTT